>CP036352.1:2162294-2471193 GCA_007753915.1 Phycisphaerae bacterium RAS2 | reverse complement strand
ACGTCAATGATCGCGGCGCCGGCGATGAGACCCGATGCGACAAGCACACCTTTATCCTTCCGAGCCTTGGTGCGCGGGTCTTTTTCGTTGCCACGGCCGACCAGCGCGGCGACAATTGCTCCGACTAGGATTGGCGTATTGATGTGCATCGGCAAGTACATGCCCAGCATGAACGCCAGCGGAGAGATTCCAAGATAATTGACGATGACGGCGAGTACGGCACCGGTCGCGTATAGCGTCCAGGGAACCTGTCCACCGGAGCCGACGAAGCTTTCCAGCGTGCTTTTCATGAGGTTGGCCTGTGGCGCGGTCAGTGGATCAAGATTTACATCAGTCTTTATGTAACCTGGTTTGTATGCCAGTACCATGATCGTGGCTGTTACGAGCGCGGAGGCGAGCAGCGCGGAGAGAATGGCCGACCATTGGATCTTTCGTGGCGTTGCGCCGATCCAGTAACCGATCTTGAACTCGGTCACGAGAGTGGCGGCCATCGACAGTGCGGTACAGACAACGCCGCCGACCAGCAGCACAGCCATCATTCCCACATCCCCTTTGGGAAGACCCGCGCCCAGCAGTGCAGCGGCTGTGATGATGATCGTCGTCACCGTCATGCCTGACAGGGGCGTCGTGGAGATCATGGCGATCGCCCAGGCCGAAACCGTCGTGAAGAGGAAGGATAGAATCAGTGCGAGCAGGGTGGCGATAAGAGAAAGTCGCGTGGCATCTGCGAGGGTGGCCAGCACGCTAAACCGGAAATACAGGAACATCGCAAGCGTCGTGCCAAGCAGGAGCAGCAGCAGCGTGGTGTAACTCATGTCATGTTCGGTTCGAGCAGGGTGCGCGCTATCCCCACGAGATCGCAACAGACCGCCGATCGCTTCGCGCAGCGCCGTGAAGATAATCTTGCTCATCTTGATGATGGAGATAAGGCCTGCGGCAAAAATCCCGCCGATTCCAATGATGCGCGGGATGTAGCTGAAGATGGCCTCTGGAGAAGTTCCTTTGATGGCGGGATTCAGCGTTTGAAGTTGCGACAGATCGGCGCCGGCAAAGAGCGGCACCAGGACAAAACACGAAACGAACGAACCGCAGCAGATGATGGTGGCATATCGCAGGCCGATGATGAATCCCAAGCCGAGAAACGCGGCGCTCGTGCCGAGCGAGAAGACCGCTTTCACGCTTTTGGTGAACGACTCCAGTCGTGGGAAAGCGTATGTTTCAATCGTGCGTTTGCCGACGGACAGGGTGGTTTCACCTGTTGTGAACACGGCGTTGAACACCTTCATCGCGACGGAGATGAAGTTGTAGACAACGGCCAGCAGGAAAGAGTAGATCAGCACCCAGGCTTGCCCGCCGCCGCCGCCCGCACCGGTGGCAAGAATTTCATTCGTCGCCGTGGCTTCAGGAAATGGCAGCTTGCCGTGCATCAAACGCACGAAATATCCGCGGAAAGGCACCAGAAATACGACCCCGAGGACCGCGCCCAGAAACGGCACGAAAAAAATCTGAAGAAACAGTTGTGTATCCGTGAGTTTCAGGTTCTCGTTCAGCTTCAACAGATAAATTGCCGGCATGGTGAAAACCGTGCCGCCGGCGACGATGCCGCTGGTCGTACTGATCGCCAGGACATTGACGTTTTCCAGCAATGAACTCTTCCGAAAACCAGCGCGGGCCAATACACCGGCCAGCCCGACCGACAGGATCGAAATCGGAATCGCCGTCTCGATGCCTTGGCCGACCTTCAGCGCGAGGTACGTCGCCGCCATCGAGAAGATGACGTTCATGATGATGCCGAAGGCGATCGAGCGCCCGGTGATCTCGGGGACGGTCACCGAAGCCGGGACCATCGGCGTGTACGTCTCGCCGGGCTTCAACTCGCGGTAGGCATTCTCTGGAAGGTGCGTTGCGACGACATTTGGGTCGGACATGAATGGGTTCCGGGAAGGGATGCGGATCTGCCAAGTAGGCGACGGAACAGAAAATGTGGAATGCAGAATGGGGAATGTAGAAACGCACTTCCTCGAATGAGCCGAGGGCCGGCCAAAGAGCCAAGGGCCACGCGCTAACACTCTCCCCTTGAGGGAAATGGCTTGAACGCGGTACGCCCTTCGAAATCGCGCCGGCTTTCTACATTCTCAATTCTCCGTTCTTCATTGACCTAGACTTTCTCCTTCCCCCATAGCTGCGCCAGCTCCACCAGCACCTTAACCGAGCTTTCCATCTGCTCGAGGCACGCGAACTCCAGCGGCGAGTGAAAATTGTGCATGCCGACCGACAGGTTCGGCGTCGGCAGGCCTTTCTCGCTCAACTTCGAGCCGTCCGTCCCACCGCGGATCGACTGGTATTTCGGCGTCAGGCCGGCGTTCTTCATCGCCTGCTCGGCCAGCTTCGTCGCACGCGGTTCCTTGGCCAGATACTCCAGCATGTTGCGGTATTGCTCGGTCTGCTCGATCTTGATCGCGCAGCCCGGATGCTTCTTCATCACCGCATCGGCGATCGCGCGAAGCCGATCCGCCTGCTGCTTTAACTCGGCCGTCACGAAACTCCGCAGCAGCACCTTCAGCCGCACTTCGGGTACGCCGCCGTCCAATACATACGGATGCAAAAATCCAACGCGGCCTTCCGTCGTCTCCGGGGCCATGTCCATCGGAATCTGCGCGATGAACTCCGCCGCCAGTCGAATCGCGTTGATCATCCGCCCTTTGGCGAAGCCGGGGTGAATGTTCTTGCCCGTGATCGTCACCGTCGCCAGGTCGGCCGACCACGTCTCGTTCTCGATGTTGCCCTCGTCCTCGCCGTCGAGGGTGTAGGCGACATGCGCGCCGATCTTCTTGAGATCAAGCTTGTCCGTGCCGTGCCCAATCTCCTCGTCGCAGGTGAACACGACGCGGATCGGTCCGTGCTTCAACTCGGGGTGCGCGATCAGGTGCGCCGCAGCCGTCATGATGACCGCCACGCCGGCCTTGTCGTCGGCCCCCAGCAGGGTCGTCCCGTCGGTGGTGATAAGCGTCTTGCCCTTGAGATGCTTGAGCGCGTCGCACTCGGCGACTTTGATGACGCGCGACTTGTCGCCAGGCAGCGTGATATCTTTGCCGTCGTAGTTCTTGATTATCTGCGGCTTGACGTCCTTCGCCGTGAACTCCGGTGAGGTATCGACGTGCGAACACCAGCAGATCGTCGGTGCGCCGGGCACGTTCCCCGGCACCGTCCCCATCACGATGCCGTGTTCATCCTGCGCTGCGTCAGCGATCTTCAGATCGCGCAGCTCGCTCGCCAGCAGCTTGCCCATCTCAAGCTGTCCGGGCGTGCTGGGATAAGTCTTGGAATCTTCCGCGGCGGTCGATTCGACTTTGACGTATCGAAGAAAGCGATCAAGCAGCGTGTCCATCGTTCGCACCTCCCGGTTCGCGGCGACCCGTCGGAACCCATTCAAGCCGTTCGCACGTCCGGCCTCCGCCGCAGGGGCAGGCCATTCTACAGCCGGAAGATGTTGGCGACGATGACGCTGACCCAGTCGATGAGCGTCGTGTTGACGAGCTGCTGAAGCTGGAAGTTCAGCGCGCCGATCGGGTCGGGAAAGCAACCCGTGCCTTGCAGCAGCGGCAGGGCGGCCGCGGCCAGCAGCAGCCTGCGCGCGCGGCGATGCCAGCGGATCGCGGCGGTGGATCGTTCAACGCGAGGATTCGAATCCGTTCGATGACTCCGGCGCATGGTCTGGCTCCATCAAAAGAGGCCAAAGAGATTGTTGAACAAGATGGATGTGATCGAGGTGATCCCGACGGCAAAGGTGAGGATGACGTTCTCCGCCGTCACTTGCGCGAAGGAACCATCCGGCAGGCAGCCGACCTGGTAGAGTGCCAAGGCCGAACCGATCCCGCTCCATCGGGCGATCTTCCACGGCGAAATCCGTTTGCGCACGTTGCATCCTCCCGTCGAGCCGCGGCACACTGCCGAACCCGACACGACCCATCCTACCCGCCTCGCACCGCGTCTGCCAGCCCCCAGCCGCCCGGCACTCGTGAGCAGGGGCAATCCAGCAAGCGGAACGTTGGCGATCCATGGCCGCCGCAATCGCAAAGCCACTCGGTGAATCAGATGCTTGATGAAGGACTGGCGCCTGTGTTGCTACCAATGATGGAATCACACCAGGGCTAATTATCGCAACACTTTGGCGGCCAGGAGCGCGGCTTGGTGCAGCGCGCGTTGGCGACCATCAGCTCGCTGGAAAGCAGCCGGAGGACATCGCGTATCACGCCCGCACGGCGGAGGACACACGGTTCGGAGAGAAACGCCTGCTTTTCATCGGGACAGGTCAGCAGCGACGAGGCGAGCACATCGAGGACATCGGAAAGGGTCAGGTCATTGCATTTGAATAAAGACATCCATTGTGATTGCTGGGCGATTTCTGCCAGCGGCGGCGCGGCGAGCAGCGTTCGGATCTCCTGTCGCAGCGCACATTCATCCTCACAGGTCAGCGGGCGCGGCACCAACGGTTCCAGCAACCCCCGGCGATAGGGGCCGCTCCGATCCTCGTCCAACAAGCGTGCGCGCGAAGCGCCCTGGAGCAGGAAGTAGTAGCGACCGTCGTCCGTCTTTTCAGATTTCAGGATGCGACCGACTCCGACAACCGGCTGAATGGCGGCCTCCAGGGTGTGGTACTTTGCTTCGTACCCGGGCATCAGAAGCGCAACGCAAAGGGCACGTTGATCGGCAAGGGCATCTTTCATCATCCGCCGATAGCGCGTCTCGAAGATATGCAGTGGGAGGACCACTCGGGGGAGCAGCACAGTGCTGGGCAGGGGGAAGATGGGAATCCATCGCCCAAGATCGACCCCGGAACCCGTCCCGTTCGTCACTTCACCCATGGGCGCATTCTAGTGACTTTGCAGCCGGAATTCAGCCCGGACGGGGGAGGGCGGCCTCCGAATGCGGGCCGAGCGGGCAGCAGCAGGGATAATCGCACTGATAATGCGGTTCGTTTTGGCATCGGCAGGATGCCGCATTTCCAGTACTAAGAATCGCGGCGGCGTCGCGGACGGCATGCGCCGAAACTGCGCGGCCCGGCCGGCCCTTCGATGGAATCGGCGGCGATCTTGTGCCGAATCGGTCGACGTCAAGTAGTTTCATCCGGCATTTGGGGTATCGGGCGGGCTGTATGGCGATTGGTCGAAGCCCGGAAGCCGTCATTTCAGTATTGCCGTGACGGGTTGGCGTCATCCTACGGACTAGGGGGTTGTGACGCCTCTCACGGCTCCATTTGCGCGAATGAATTCTTATTCAAGCGACTGTGCATTCGCACATGGCGGCCGGTCATCACCGTCGATAAATGGCGGACGGACAACCTATTAGATCGCTTTGCGTTGAGTCGGCACTCGCCGGCGAGCGCGGCGGAAAAAGGAATCCGGCCTTCACAGAGAATCGGGCGCGGCTGTGTTGAGACCCGGGGCGGTCACCGGGTCGAATCGGAAGGACCGACAACGCCAGCCCCGCCGCACCGCTTTTGCCTGCGGGCAAGGAGAAGAATGTCTATGTTTCAGCCTTATGGATTTCAGGGCGGCACCGCCACGCTGGAGGGCCAGGCCCCCGGCATGAACGGCCAGTCGCGGATCCCCGAGAACAACGTCGGCGCGATCCCCACGACCGGCATTCCCGGCGTGAACTACGGCACGCCCACGGCGTTCAACCCGATCGGACAGATTCCCGTTCAGACGACCGGTGTGTACAACCCCACGTTTGGAACCATCGGCGTCAATCCCTACGTCTGCAACACGCCGACGACGTTCGGCATCCCGTCGTACTATCCGACTCCGATCGTCAACACGCCGTGGGGCTGCAACGTGAATTCGTTCACGGGCTACGGCCAAGTCCCGACCGTCAATCCGTATGTCACCGCTCCCATCAACACGTTCGGGATGGGTGTGAACGGCTTCGGGATCCCCGCCTTCGGCACGCCGAATACGTTCGGCTTCAACACGCCGATCACCAGCCCGTACGCGTTCAACCCGTACGTCAACACGCCGAACTGGGTCAGCCATCCGTTCTCCAGCGTGATCCCGACGTTTAACCCGGCGATCGGCTTCAACGGTTTCACCCAGGCGGGCTTCCCGTACGTGAACACCATTCCCCACATGTTCTCTTCGCCGGTCGGGTTGTGGGGAGGCCAACCCAATCCCTTTTGCTTTCCCAACAACTTCCACAACACCATCCCGAACCTCGCGACGCCGTTCAACACGTTCGGCGCGGCGAACTTCAGCACCGTCAACCCCTTCTTCGCGTCGAACGTCGGCACGCCGACGTCGTTCGTGAATCCGAGCTTCAACACCGTCGGCAACCCGTGGCTGAACAACTGGAACAGCTACAACGGGTTTCCGGTCAACGCTTTCAATCCGGGTGTTTCCTTCGGAACGTTTAACCCCGCCTGGAATCTGGCGGCGGCGTACGGCACGAACCCGGTTCCGACTCCGTGGAACAACGTGGTGAACACGCCGTGGCTGTTCAATCGGACTCCGAGCGTGTTCGGCCACTCCATGAACACGTTCGCCGGCTGGAACACGACGCCGTTCATCAACAGCGGTTATTGCACGACACCGTCGGCCTATTCGCCGACATGCTGCAACTGATCGCGCGGACGATTGCTTGATGATGAAGGGGTCCATGCGTTGGGGTGAATCCCAGGAAGGACGATGGCGATGAACCTGATTCGGCAACGAATGAGCAGCCTGCGGTGCAGGGCGGTGGAACTGCAAACCTGCCTCCGGCGCTGGGCGCTTTACAACGACCATGTGCCCCATGACTGGAAGACGCCGCTCCTCGGTCGGATGACGCCGGCCGAGGAGTCGGCCTTTCAGGCTGACCTGGAATTGTCGCGGTCGCGGCTGCGGCCGGTCTCCGCGCAGATTCAGACGGTAACGAAGTGGTACGACTTTGTCCTTGAGCAAATTCGCGCGCGATTGGATCACGCAGCCGCGCTGCTGGAACAGGGGCTCGGCCAGGAGTGCGTGGCCGTACTCTCGGACATCGAGTACCGCGTGGTCGAACCGAACGAAGAAACGCTCGGCTTCTTCTTCCGTTGCCTTGCGCAGCACGCCAGCCACGAGTATCACCAAAAGCTCTGCGCGATCGATGCCATCCTGCGCAGCCTCTATCTGCCGGCGGTCAAGGCGGCGCATCAGCGCGGGTTGATTCCGCGCGAGGCGCTCTCGCGCTCGCCGCTCGCCTATGTCACCGACGACGCCGAAAGCATTCACTCCTGGCGTCAGCACGCGGTGGCCGCATCCTGCTGCGGCCGCCAGCTGCCGTTGTCCCTGGTCGCGGTTCCCCGCCGGCGATTGGCCGAGCCGTGGAACCTGGTGGACCTCGCTCACGAGGCGGGGCGATGCATTGAGAGTGATCTCAATCTGACGTACGAAATCGAATCGAGATTTGCAGCGATCGGGGGGGGCGGAGCATCGACTGCCGCGGCATGGCCGAGCTCGTCGCCGATTTGGGCGCGATGGAGCCATTGCGTTTTCGCCGATGTGTTCGCCACGATCAAGCTTGGACCGGCCTACTTGAGCGGAACAGTCGAACAATGGGGCGCCTCGCCCGCGACGGTTGCAACGGTCTCGCCGGCATCGTTCGCGCCGCCGCCGCTGATTCGGTGGCAAGTCATGATTCAGACTTTGCACCTGCTGAACTTCGCGGATGCCGCGAACCACTGGGAGCGGTCGCTTCGTCAGACGTTTGGCGATTTTGAGCGTTACGGTGCGTCGCTTGGTGCTGCGTGGGGCCGCTGGACGATGGACTGCCGCGCCGTCGCGCAGATTGCAGCCTTTTCGCCCATGACGGCGCTGGGATCGGCGCGGCTTGTGGATGTCGTCGAGCCGTTCCTGGCGAACGACGCACAGCGCTGCCAGCGTGTGCGTGAATGGCTGCTCGCGTCACAAGCGTCGAGCTCGAGCGATGCGGATTACCGTTGGATTGAATCGAATGGTGAAGCGCGAATGCCGGCCCACGTCGCCTTGTCCGGTCTTCGTGCCGCATACGACGTGGCGTGCGACGCCGCGGCTGCCGAACGAATCTGGGTTCGATTCTGGCGACTGATGCAGCACCTGGCGGCCGGTTGCGATGCGGTCCGCGAACAGGAAGATCGCGATTTCGCCCCCGCGGAAGCGGCGCTCCGTCAAATCGCGCTCCAGGCGATCCCGACGGCTCAATTGCCCTCGCATTCTGTGATGGGAATGACGCTGCCCCTGGGCGGTATGCCGGTCTTTCACGGCGCACCGGGGGTCGGTTCCGGATCGGGCGTTGTCCCCGGCGGCAGCCCTTCGCTTCCGCTCAACCCCGCAACGGGCCGGCCACACCAGCCGACATCCTAACAGGGGTAATTCCGGGGTCGCTTTTCACGCCGCCCCGGGCCTTTGCCTTATCGCAAACTCCGCAGAATTTCCGCGCCCGAAAAGAATATTCCGTCTAATCGTTACAATATGGGGCAGGTGTTTGCGTTCTCACTGCGCGCCCGGTCCCTGTCGCCGTGCGTGATTCGTCGAGCTGCATCGTCTTGAGTGATTTCTGCGAGCCTGGCCTGGAGGTATGAAATGACCGCGTCCTATCTTCTGATCCGAGCGACGTTCTCCATTGCATCACTCACTGCCACCCTGATGCCGGCCGCGGAGACTTACGCCGAACGGCCGGACCTGTACCGGGCCTACTTCCTTGAACATCAGGATCGCGATTACGCCGCTGCGCGCGAGCTGTACCTCGCGGCAATCGAATCCGACTTGCCGGCGGGTCAGCAAGCCGTGGCGCGAGCCGGGGCCAACCGCTGCCGCGATCACCTCGTGGCGCAAAACTTCGCGACGATCATGCCGCCCGACGCGCTGGGTTATGTCGAATTGAGCCGGCCCGGGGAGGTGTTCGAAAAACTGGCCGCGATGGTAGGCCTCACGACCAAGGACATGAGCCAGGTGCTCGCACAACGACCGAGCAAGGACGCGAATGCGCTCTTTCACGTTCCGCAGCAAGTGGTCATCAGTCCGGCATTGTTTGAAGTGCTGCGCAGCTTCGGCGGCGCGGCGGTTTCCATCACGGGAATCGATCCCGAGAGCGGCGACAACCCGCGCGGCGTGATGGTCATTCATCACGGCGACGTGAATCTCCTGCGCGGTCTGCTTGAGACGGCGTTTCAATTCGCACCGACCACCGAGAAAATCATGGACCTGCCGACCTTCGGCGTCACGATCGAGGGCGTTCGCGTCGTCGGCGTGCTGACCGAGGCGCTGTTGATTGTCGGCTCCAGTCGCGACCTGGTCGAGGGCGTGGTAACGCGCCTGAACGACAGCAGCGCACCGTCCCTGGCTTCGCGACCGGACATGTCCGAACTGATGGCCTCACGCGACGGCGCAACGATCTTTGCGCTGGCCGACATTCAGGCGATTCTGAAAGTTGCACAAGGGCACATGAGCGAGGGCGACCGCAAGGAAATGGCCGTCGTCGACGCCGTTGCCGACCTCAAGAGCTTCCGCTGGGCGTCGTATTCGTGGGGCATTCAGAATGGCGTGCTCAACTCGCGCATCACGCTGCGCCTGGCCGACAATCACCGCAGCATCGCGTACAACCTCACACGCCTCCCGCCGATGTCGCGCAAGGGCCTCGCGAAGGTCCCGATGGACGCGGCTGCGGTTATCGGATTCGGCCTCAATCCGGCGGTGGCAAATTTCGCACTGGACACTGCGTCGAACGGCCGAGCGAATTCCGCGGAGACGCTTGCGTCTCCGAATGCGACACCGGCGATCAGCGCACTGGACATCGGCCGTGAGTTCTTTGGCAACATTCAGGAAGTCTGCGCGTTCATTGTGCCGGGCAAGATGCAGAAGGGCGAAGGGGACTCGGAGCTGGAGATCGTTCCGAATGTGGGCATGATCATCGCCGTGAACGATGTCGCGCGAAGCCGGGCCTTGTGGGATCAATTTCTTTCGCTGCCGGGCCTCGTGGAAGGGCACGAGCCGTCTCCGTCGCGGCAGCTCAAGATCGGCGAGACGCCGGTCACGGCGTATCAGATTCCGTCGGTCGGCGCAATTTACCTTGCCGAGCTTGACGGTTGCATCGCGCTCGGCCTGACGCGCACGGCATTGAAATCCGCGATTCGCGCATCGACCAAGGGCGAGTCGATTCTCAAGGACGAGCAGCTCGGCGCGGTGATCGCAAAGCTTCCGGCCGATTGCACGATCATGGGCGTGGCGCACGTCGGGCGTTGTGCCGCAGTGGCGGTCGATTCCGGCGATCAGGGCGTCGCGATGGTGGCGCAACAGGTGGCCGGTTACTGCCGCGACACCGTGGCCTGCATCGCGGTCGAACAAGGGCCGAGCCAATTCAGTGTGCGTACGAGTCTTGCCGGCTTGCCGAATCTGAACGAAGTGCTGAAGCAATACGGCCCGCTGCTCAACGGTATGGCCAACATGGCATTGCAGCAGGAAATGAAGCCCAGGCCGCAGCCGCAGACGATCAGTCGCAAACCGCGCCCGCGCGAACCAATGGAATCCCGTGAAAAAGCGGAGACCCGAGAGCCGGTCCCGCAGCTATAATGCCCGGTTTGCGGGAGGAGCCGGCATGAGTTTTGAGGAAAAGGGCGAAGGCGTGATTGCCGCGCTGGACGGCGAGGAACTGAAGCTGATTTATCGCGTCCTGCATCAGCACCTCGGCGACCACCCGGAATTGATGGACACCGATTTCCTCATTGAGCTGCAGAACTACCTTCAGCGCAAGGCCCGGGCGGATGGTGTGGATGTTTCAGACCACGGAGCGTGGGACCGCTGGATTGGGAACGATGACGCGCCGAGTTGCGATCTGCGCAACGCCCGCCGGCGTACGTTTGAATGAGGAAAGCGGCCTTTCAGCCCTTCGAGTCGTAGCTGCGCGCCCCGATCCGAGAACCGGGCATTGATCCTTCCGAGCCGCGACCTTTAGAGAGCGCGCTGGGAGACGCATTGGACTCGCGGCACCCTCTTCAAATGGCTAATTCCTCAAACCCGATTGTTCAAGGCAGCAGGGCTGCAATTCTCGATTCAAGCTCGATGAGGCTGCCGACAAGCTCCTCGGCGGATAGCTGTTCGATCCGGGCGACGCACTCGCACTGTCGGTCCATCGCGTGTGCCACGTGGTCAAGAAGTGACTGAAAGCTCGTGTTGGCGCCCGTCGCAAGTGCGCGGAGAGTCGGAATGGCTGCCGCACGATCTGCCGCCATACGTCTCAATACGGGAGAGATTATCTCGGGGTTTGTTTCTTCTCGCAGCGCCGCCAGCGCCGCCACGCCGGTCATGACGCCAAAATCAACTTGTAATTCGTTGCGAACGATGCTCCCGAATCGCCGGAGCATTGATTCGAGTCGGTCCTGATTCGGGCGCCGTATTTGCTCGGCCGCACTCGCGCAATAGGCCTGCACTGCCGGACCCACGAGCCTGACCGGCTCGCTGCCGCACCCCGGCGTTAAGCCGCGCGCGACGCCGTCAATGTCAATCGCCGTTATGACTCCCCATTGCGAGTCGTGAGGCGGCGGCCAGCCCATCCACGCCAGCACCGGTTCGCCGCGCGCCAGGGACAGGCGCACAAGCGGCACATAACTGTCACGCCAGTGAAGATCAAACTCGTCGGGTGCGGGCGGCGACGGTGCGGCCTGCGGCGGGTGCAACGGGCGCAACTCCACGCCCAATTCGCGCGACGCCTCCTCCACAAACGCATGACGGCCGAATATGTTCCAGCGGTCGACTGATCGCGCTGACCGGGAGCAGGAAACCATCATCGCGGTCCCCAGCGCGCAGCAGAGTTCTCCGTATGTCGCATCGCGCTGCCAGCCGGCGCAGATCGCCGCCAGACAGTGCGCGAGCGTTTCGGACTGGTTGGGGTTGTCCGCGAAGTGACTCGCGGCGAGAGGCGTCGCCTGTGTCTTCAACAAATCCCACTCCGATTAAGCCGGCGCGCGGTGGTCAGGGCATTTCGAATTCGTGACTGGGATCGCGAATCGTCAGCACGGGGCAGGGAGCCTTGCGCACCACTTTCTCAACAACGCTGCCCAGCAACGCGTGGCGCAGGCCGCTGCGACCGTGCGTGCCCATAACAATCATATCCATGTCGCGCTCCCGCGCGTACTTGATGATTTCCATGAACGGCCGCCCGGCGGCGGACACGGTAACGACTTTGAATGCGGCATCGCTCAAGTGCTCTTTCGCAAACTTGCCGAGTTCACTGTTGGCGAGGCTGATTAGCTCCTCCATCGGCGGCCCGACGGGCACGCTGCCCGGTCCCATCGGCATCCAGTATTGATATGCATCATCGACGACGTGCAACACGTGCAATTCAGCCTTGTACGACTCCGCAAAAGAGCGAGCGTGGGTCAATGCGTGCAACGACAATTCTGAAAAGTCCGTCGGGAAAAGGATGCGTTCGAGTTTCATGGGCGGGCGCCTCCGAAGAAATGGGGCCGATCGGCGCGACAATCACTCGACGCGAAATTATAGCAACTTATCGCCCATTCGGCGGCGGTTTGCCCGCACGCGACGCTGTCCGATACAATCCCGGTATGGTGCGTTTGAACGTACTCCCGACCCCCAAACCCGGAGGCCCGCGCCTGCCGCCCTGGCTCAAGAAGCGGCTGCCCACCGGCGACATCCTGCTGCACACGCGCGACATTGTCGAGCGGTCGGGCGTGGCCACCGTCTGCGAGGAAGCCCACTGCCCGAATCTCATCGAATGCTGGTCCAAGCGCCACGCCACGTTCATGATCCTTGGCGACAAGTGCACGCGCCGCTGCCTGTTCTGCGCCGTGGACACCGCCAGGCCCGACCCACCCGAAGCGGATGAACCGATCCGGCTGGCCAATGCGGTTTCTGAACTGATGCTGCGCCACGTCGTCATCACCGCCGTGGCGCGCGATGACCTGCCCGACGAGGGCGCGGGGCATTTTGCCCAGTGCGTGCGGGGGATTCGCGCCGCCGTGCCCGACTGCGCGATCGAGGTGCTGCCGGCCGACTTTCATGCGCGCGACGAGCTGTTGCAGACCCTCTGCGACGCGGGGCCGGATATCTATAACCACAATCAGGAAACGGTTGAGCGCCTCTCGCCGTTCATTCGCCCGGCCGCGCGCTACCGGCGCAGTCTTGATGTGCTTCGCCGCGTGAAGGAAATCCGCCCGTCGCTGTTCACCAAGAGCGGCCTGATGGTGGGGCTGGGCGAGACACGCGCCGAACTGACCCGCACGATGCAGGACCTTCGCGACGTGGGCGTCGACATCCTGACCGTCGGCCAGTATCTTCGACCGTCCGACCTGCACGTGCCGGTTGTGCGGTATGTGCCGCCGGAGGAGTTCGAGGAGATCGGCCTCGAAGCGCGCGACATGGGTTTCTTGTCCGTAGCGAGCGGTCCGTTCGTCCGGTCCAGTTACAATGCCGATGCCGTCTATGAAGCGATCCATGCCGCACGGGCAAGCTGACTCGCCGTTTGATCTCACGCGTCTGCGGGGGAAGTTCATCGTCTTCGACGGCGTCGATGGCGCCGGCAAGGGCGCGCAGCTCAAGCGCCTTCACGAGGCGCTCGCCGCCGCGGGGTTGACGGTCGTGATGGCGCGCGACCCGGGCGGGACGGTGATCGGCGATCGCATTCGTCACGTACTCCTCGACTACGACCTGTCGGCGATGGACGTGCGCTGCGAGGCGTTTCTGTTCATGGCGTCGCGGGCGCAACTCGCGCGCGAGGTGATCGATCCGGCGCTGGCTGCGGGACACGTCGTGCTATGCGACCGATTCGTCTCGGCGACCTGCGCCTATCAGGGTGCGGCGGGATACGACCCGAAGCGCGTGATCGAGCTTGCGCGATTCGCCATCGACAACACGTGGCCCGATCTGACAATCGTGATCGACCTGCCGCCGGACACAGGTTTCAGTCGCACCGGGCGCAAATCCAATGCCGAGCGATTGAACGAGCAGAAGAAGAAGGGTGCGGTGGGGCACCCGGTGCTCTTTCACGATGCCCACACCGATGCGATGGAAGCGCGTCCGATGGAGTTTCACCAGAAAGTGCGCCAGATGTTTCTCGATCTGCCCGGCCTGTATCCGCGGCCGATGGCCATTGTCGATGGCCACGGCAGCGTGGAGGAAGTCGAGGCGCGCGTGATGGAGGCATTGGCCCGTGCCTTTTGACGACGTGAAGCATCAAAGCGCGGCGATGGAACGCGTGCGGCGGGCGCTGCAATCGGGCCGCATGCCGCATGCCTATCTGTTCACGGGGCGGCCGGGGGTGGGGCGACAATTGTTTGCGGAGCGATTGTCGCAATACCTGCTGTGCGCCGCGCGGCGCGATGACGCGGTAGACTCCGAAGACGGGGGGTTGTTTGCGCCGAGCGAACCAATGCCCTTGCCGGTTGAGCCGACGGTGCTGGACGCGTGCGGCGCGTGCGAGGACTGTCGCATGTTCGCGGCCGGCACGCACCCGGATTATCACCCGATTTATCGTGGTCTGAATCGCCATCACCCTGACAAGGGCGTTCAGAAACGCAAGGCACTTGAGCATTCCGTCGAGGTCATTCGCCACTTCCTGCTGGACGCTGTGACGCTGCGGCCGTCGCGCGGGCGGGCGAAGGTCTTCCTCGTGTCGGAGGCCGAGCGGTTGAGCATCGGGGCGCAGAATGCCATGCTCAAGACACTTGAAGAGCCGCCGGGCCACAGTTATCTCATTCTCATTGCCTCCAGCGCCGACGAGCTGTTGCCGACGACGCGCTCGCGCTGTCACCATGTGGCGTTTCAGGCGTTGCCGGCTGATTTCATCGTGCAGGAATTGATCGCGCGCGGCGCGACGGACCCGGACGAGGCCCGCTTTCTCGCCGCCCTGTCGCAGGGCAGCCTTGGCGCGGCGATGCAACTGACGCGTGGCGAGGTTGTGGCCCAGCGCGATGCAGTGCTGGCCTCGCTGCGGAGTGTGACGGTGGACCCGCTCGGCACCAGCCGGCAGTGGCAGGAACTGGCCAAGCTGCTGACCGGATTCAAGCCGCCGGACGAAACCGAAGACGACGACGAGGCAGACGAAGCCCCCATTGCCAAAGTAAAGCGCCCCGCGGCGCCGCCCAAATCGAAGAGCGAAAATGCCGTCGATGACGACGACGATATTGACGACGCGGTCGATGACGATGAGATAGAGACCGGCCCGGACGCGCGCACCGTCCGCGAGGGGCAGCGGCTTTTGTTGGCGGTCCTGGGGGCGCTGCTGGGCGATGCGCTACGAATCGCGGCCGGGGTTGCACCGCACGCGCTGACGGAGGCGGGGCAGGCGAGGGCGATTGCGGCTGGTGCGTCAGCGCGGCGAATTGGTGATGCAATTCGTGCCGTGTCGGCCGCCGAGCGCCAGTTGGAGCTGAACGCCAACGTCGGATTGGTGTTCGACGCGCTGGCGATCGCGATGTCCCGCGCGCTGGGCGCTCGCGCGGCCTGACGTCGTCTTCGGTTGCATATGAAAAAACCCAGCCCCGAGCGCCAGCGAGTGGGCACTGTGATTATTATTCCGGGATGAATGAATCGATGCGACGGTGTTTCCATCAGGTCGATAACACCGGGTGCCCGCTCGCTGGCGCTCGGGGCTATGAGTGGAACGCAGTTGCGTGCCACGGCCTCAAGCAGTGCGAATCCGAGAATCGCTAATCCCCATGCACGACCACGCCGACCACGATCACGACCACGGGACGGACGCTGGGTCGCCGGATTCGCCGGGCAAAGACGCCGCTGCGCCGGCCGACTATTCCGCTGACGACGTGAAGGTGTATCTCTGCTTCGATCCCGACCAGCTTGCGTGCGCCGAGAAGCTGCTGGAGTTTCCCGTCGTCAATCGCGACCTCGCGGCGTATGTCGCGCGCGTCGCCGCATCCGTCGATTCGCACGACGCCGAGCCGCACCGGCAGGCTGTCCGCGAGCAACTCGCCCGAGCGAACATCGTGCTGTGCGTCATCTCCTACCTGACGGCCCAGAGCGACTGGGTGAACTGGGAATTGCAGACGGCGCGGGAGCTGACTCCGCGGCCGCACTTCGTCGGCGTGCTGCTGCACGAGCACGACGAGATCCCCGGGCCGATGCGCAACGCGGGCGGCATGTTCACGCGCTTCCGTCGGCAGAATGTGGCCGAAGCGATCGACTGGGTGATGACGGAGAAAAAGACGACGGATGACTATACGCAGTGGGAAGACTGAAACGACCAAACGTCGAAAAGTCGAAACGTCAAGACATCGAATTGGGGATGCGCGCATCCGCCCGAACCGGTAAGGTGGCGCAGCACGCCGCCGCAACAGTCCGAGCCGCCGCAGTCATGCGGCGGAATGGATTCAGCGGAATCGAATCGGCGGGACGGATTCAGTGGAACAGAATCGGCGAAACGGAATCGTCTGCTTTCCGGGTCATGACTGACCCGGCTCGAAAGGGCTCGCGACGCTGGTCCCCGTATGGTCGCGGCGATGAACCGTTTTGCAATTATCTATTAGGCGCGAGCCGGCGTGAACGGCGAGTCAACGATGGCGGGCAATGCCCACCCAACGCCCAATCAGTCAGCAGCAGTGAGGCGACCCCATGGTGCGTCGAGGACGCACCCTACGTACTGCTCGGCTTAAGGCAGCACACCCGCTCCCTGACGGTCGCCGCTCTGATTTCGACTTTTAGACGTTTTGACGTTGCGACGTTTCGACGTTTCATTCCTTCGTCCACTGATCCAGCCAGCCAATCACCGTCTCGTGCCACAAAATGCTGTTCGCCGGCTTGAGCACCCAGTGATTCTCATCGGGGAAGTACAGAAACTTACTCGGGATGCCGCGGCGCTGGAGCGCGGTGAACGTCGACATGCCCTGCGTATCGACTACGCGGTAATCCAGTCCGCCGTGGATCACCAGCATCGGCGTCTTCCACTTGCCGACATGGTTGATCGGGTTGTGCTTGTCATAGTGATCCGGGTTCTCCCACGGATTGCCCATGTGATCCCACTCGGGGAACCAAAGCTCCTCGGTATCGAAGTACGCCAGCCGCTCGCAGAGATTCCCGTCGTGGCAAACAAGACATTTGAAGCGATCCGGCCAGTTGCCGGCGATCCAGTTGATCATGTACCCGCCGTACGACGCCCCGAGCGCCGCGACGCGATCGCCGTCCATCCACGGGTAGCGTTTGATCGCTGCGTCCAGCCCCTTCTTCAAGTCCTCCAGCGGCTTGCCGCCCCAGTCTCCGCGGATCGCATCGCAAAATGCCTGCCCGTATCCCGTCGAACCGTGGAAATCGACCATGACAGCCGCATAGCCCGCGCCGGCGTAGGCCTGCGGGTTCCAGCGATAGTGAAAGTCGTTGCCGAAGGAGCCTTGCGGCCCGCCGTGGATGAGAAACGCGACGGGGTATTTTTTACCCGGGTCGAAATCCGCCGGTTTGACGACATACGCATAGACCTGATCGCCGCCCGCGCCCTCGAAGGCGAACTGTTCCGGATCGCCGAGCTTCGCCTCCGCCAGCATCGGCGCGTTGATCTTCGTCACCGCGCGGACGTCCTTCCCCGCGAGCGACGTGCTCATCAATTCGGCGGGCGATGTGAGACTGTTCAGCGTGTAGTACACGCGATCCTTCGCCGGCATTGGATTGTGTACGGTGCCTTCCCACACGATCGGCTTGACCTCCTGCGTCACGAGATCAATGTGAAACAACGAATGCTGCCCGATGTTCTGCGCCGTGACGAACAGGCTGCGCCCATCGGCCGCCCAGGCAATCTCCGACGCCGAGCGATCCCACGACTCCGCCAGAACCATCGGCTTTCCGCCGGGCCAATCCATCATCATGATCCGCTGCCGATCAGCCTCGTATCCCGGGCGCGACATCGCGAGGTATGCGAGCGCCTTGCCGTCGGGCGAGAAGACGGGTGACGTGTCCAGCGCCTCGTTCTCCTTCGTGAGCCGACGCGGCTGGCTCTTTCCGTCAACCGTCGCGACGAAAAGGTCGAGGTTCGTTGACCAGGCCTCCGTACGGCCGACATCGCGGGCGGCGAACACAATCTCGCTGCTATCGTGTGAGAAGGCAATTTCCTCCATGCCGCCGAACGGTTTGCTGGGGATGTCGGCGTCCATACCCGCTGTGATGTCCACCACTTCGTCATCGACGGCGCGACCCTTCTCATCGACCGGAACGATGAACAAATGCGAGCGACGGCCGTCCTTCCAGGTGTCCCAGTGGCGGAAAAAGAGACGGTCGTACACACGCCCGCTCGTCTTTTTCTTCGCTTCTTCGTCGAGCCGGGCCTTGGTCTGGGCCGGCTTGCGCAGATCGGGATAGACTTCCATCGCGATGGCCAGACGCTTGCCGTCGGGCGAAAGCAGAAACCCCGCGACGTCGAGAGGTTGACTGGTGACCTGCGTCGCCTCGCCGCCGTCGGGCGACATGCGCCACACCTGCGATGACCCGCCGCGCGTGGAGAGGAAGTAGATGAACTTGCCGTCGCGACTCCATTGCGGGCTGCCGTCGGCGTCGGGGTGGGAGGTGAGCTGGCGCAGATTCTCGCCGTCCACGCCGACGATCCAGAGATCGGTGCGGCCCTTGTTGGCATCGAGGTCGGTCGTACGGAGCGTGAACACGATGCGCTGTTCATCGGGCGACAGGACCGGCACACCGATTCGCTTCATGGCCAGCATGTCATGAATGCTGAACGGGTGCGGCTCGGCGGCGGCCGATGCTGCCAAGGCGACAAGCGGAAACAGTGCGACGACGAATCGGCGGACGATGCAGCGGAACATGGAAAACGCTCCTCCAATGGGATTTCGAAAAAGGCTCGCAAACCGGAAGGCGAAGATTCTAACCGGATCAATTCATCAGGACAGAACCGGCTTCCATGCGAATTGAGAGACGTGCGTTGGGCCTCTAAAATATCGACTGAATCGCCACGAGCGCAATTCGCCGCGCTCCACGTTATCGCAGGGAGGCTTCCGATCTCCGCCCGCGGCCTTCGACGGTGGTTTACGAGTCAGGCGACGAACGCCGCGTGTGCCTGCGCGCCGATTCTGCCCGCCGGTCTCATTCGTGTCACGGGTTGCGCGATTGCGAAGTTGGGGCCGCACGTGCCGAAACTCGGATCGCTCGTTCGGCGAAATCTCCTCGCCGCGGGTGTCAACTGGCCCGATGCCGCTGCTGCGTACTTCGATCAGGTCGGGCTGCATCTTGCGTGTTCGGCGATGGTCTTCAAACATCAGCGCCGACCCGAGCGCGTGGCTGAATTGGCCGCCCGGCACATCGAACTTGATCCATCGACCGTGATCATCAGCGAGGCGCTATCGGCTGGACGGGGTGCGATCGTCGCTGCGGCGCACACGTGCAACTTTCTCCTCACGCTCGCCCGGCTCAATCAACAGACGCCGATCAGCGTTTACCTGCGCTGGACGGCCGACGCGCGGCGCTTGCGGCTCAAGCGCATCTGGTGTGACGCGGCAAGATTACCGCTCATCATCGAGCAACCAACGGCCTCCGACCCGACGAGCCGCGCGGCCGCGTGCGTCGAGGCTTTGCAGCGCGGGGCCGCGCTGGTCATGACGCCCGACATCGCGCAGAAATCCGACAAGGGCGTACCGGTGGATCTGCTTGGCCGCCGCATGTATTTGCCGAGCGGTCCGGCGTCGATTGCGATGCTGGCCGACGCGCCGTTGATTCCGTTGTTCGGGCGAATCGAGAACGGCCGACAGGTTTTGTATGCCGAGGCGCCAATTGAGGTCCGCGCGAAATCGCGCGCCGAGGGCGGGCGCAAGGCCGGATTGGCGGCGGCGATGCAGCAGTGGGCGGGTGGATTCGAGCGGTTCCTGCGAGCGTCGCCCGATGCGTGGTTTCTCTGGGGCGACAGCCGCTGGACGCGAGTGTTCCAGGGCACGGATGAGCGATACGTTGCGCTGACGCCGGTGCCCCATTCAATGTCATCCAATTCGAATGTGTTGGCGAACATCGGGAGCGTCGCGCCATGACCGCTGTGCTCATGCTCCTGGCGATTCCCATCGTGCTTTGGTCGGTGCAGTCCGTCTGCCTGGCAGCGGCGCGACAACCCCTTCGTTGGCGTATTGATTCTCGCGGAGGCGCGAAGCACCTGCGTCTGGCCGTGCGCATTGCGACGCAGGTTGGCCTGCTTGCGGTCATCGTGTTGTACCCGGTCGTGCGTGGCGAAGCGATCATTGCGTACTACGGTCGCTTGCTCCCTCCGGCGCCGGCCGCGGAACACTTCGGCTACGGTGTCGCATCGGCGGCACTGTTCCTGTCTGTGCTGTTCGTGATCTGGCTTGCCACGCAGCGGCTTGTGGTCGAGGTTCATCACGCGCGGAAGAAATGGATTCGCCGCCTCGTTCTGCTTGGGCCGACGGCGATGTTTGGCGCCTTCGTTGAGGAGTTTTTGTTTCGCGGTGTACTCATGGCGGACCTGCTCCGCTCAAATTGGTCGCCGGGCTCGGCCGTCGCAATCAGCGCGTTGGTCTTTGCCATCGCGCACTACGTCCGTGCAGTGAAGCGCCATTGGACGTTTCCCGGTCACATTGCCCTCGGTGTCTTGTTGGGCGTCGCATTTCTCGAAACCGGTTCGCTTTGGCTCGCGGCCGGGCTGCATGCAGGCGGCATTCTCGTCATCATGGGTGTGCGGCCGTTTGTCCGCTATGCCGGGCCGGCGTGGCTCACCGGTGCGAGCATTTTTCCCTTTGCCGGCGTGGTCGGTATCGCGGCGCTCGTCACGCTGACCGCCATCGTGCATCATGCCTTCGGAGGCATTGCCCCATGAACAACTCGAGCACCGGCGTGCAACAATCGAGAGGGCAACTCGCCGCGCGCCGGGCGAGCGATGCGGCCGGCCAGGACGCACTTCTGCGATACTTGTCCATGCGATCGGAGGGCGAGCCTGCGTGGTTTGAGATCAAGGACGACGACGAACTGAACAGCGAGTTGTCGACTGGGCGGTTCGCGACTGTGTTGTTCGCGGATCTCGACGCGCTTTGGGAGATGGTCTGGAAGAATCACGCCGATATGGATCGATGGGATGCTGCCGGTGTGAAGATTGAACTGGCCCGGTCGCCCAGTGCGTCAGAATGGCAGGCCTTGATCCGCGATGCGCATGCCAGTCTATTGCGGCATCGCGCGAAGCAATCGCGCCGGCAGACGATCGCCGCGACGATCTTGAGCCTCGTCGCCGTCGCCTCGCTCGCGGCGCTTCTTATTCTGCGATAGTCGGAGAGACGACGATCGGCTCGCCCGGCAGCGTGGCGGGCTTGAGGTGGGGGGCCAGCTCGTCGGCCGCCAGCATCGCCAGTGCCGCGGCGCCGGCATCGTTGAAGTGCACCGAGTCGGCGAAGTGCATGTCGCCCGCCGGCAGCGCCGTCGCCTGGTCGATCACCGGCACCTGGTAGGCCCGGCCGACCTCGCGAATCACCTGGTTGATCATCGCATAGCCCCGGTAGTGCCCCTGCAGCGACAGGTTGGAGTGATCCATCAGGTCCATGCGGGCCAGTTCCAATTGCACGTCCATCGGTTGCATCGGGGCGTAAGCCGTGCGCACGGTGACCAGCGCCAGGCGGATGTCGTGGGCCCGGCATATTCCCACAAGTGTCTTAAGATTGCGGCCGAATGCGGCGATTCCCTTCGGATCCGGTTCGTCGCTTCGCTCGATCGGCCGGCCTTCCCAGTTGCCGTACTTGAGCTGGCGGGCGTACCGAAGGCGGGACACCACTTCGTTGCAGAATTCGCTCGTGCCCATCAGCCGGCGATACCACGGAATCTCCAGCGGCGTGATGGTTGCGAATTGCGACTGACCGACCTGGTGGTCGGGTCGATGGGCCGCGGCGAGATCGTTCACGCCCGCGTAGCAGATGATCCAGTCAGGCCGCACGTCGAGCACGCGCGTCGTCAGGTCGATCAGCGACCGTTGAAGTGAGTAGCCGCACGTCGCCGCGTTGATGACTTCGATGTTGCGGATTCCATGCCGCGCGCGAAGAACGGCCTCCATCTGGGCCGGCCACGTGCGCGCATCGTCGCTGACTTTCACGTCAAACGTTGTTGAGCCGCCGAGGCAGGCGATGCGGACGGTTCCCGCCGACTTGTGTGGCGCAAATTCGTAACCACGAAAGCCCATGCTATTGATGTGGATGCTGCGGCCGGGAAACTCCACGATTGCTCCGGGCCGTGGAATCTGTCCGGTCCAGATGTTGCTCGTGTAGAGGCCCGCGTTGACCGCGGCACGCTCCGGATCACCGATGGTCCAGCGACCCGTACGGAGGCGGTTGTACCCGCGCGTGCCAAGCTCAAGCACAGCGGCGAGCGCGAAGAAAACGATTGACAGGAAGAGGATGCGGCGGCGGAGACTGATGGCCCGTTTTCCCCCGCCGGAACGCAAGCGGGACTGGGTGGAGATGGACATCACGATTTAAGAACCCTGGCGGTGGCACGACTTGAAACCGGCATCACTCCATCAGTGTCATCGGCGGGGTTGCGACCGGGAGATAAGCCCGAATCGGCGTGCCCTCGCGTCGAAGTAACGCAATGAAAGTGAATCAGCATGAACCGAAGCGTGATGGGTACGGCGGGCGGCGCAACGATTGAAAGGAGGGGGGTGAACCTGCAAAGATTGCCGAAGGAGGGACTCGAACCCTCAATCCCTTACGGGAACCGGTTTTTGAAACCGGCGCGTATGCCATTCCGCCACTTCGGCCGTAGCCGCTTGCCCCGGCGGAGCTGGGCCGGTCTGCGAAAGCGGGACTGGGCGATACAGGACTTGAACCTGTGACCTTTCGGGTGTGATCCGAACGCTCTGCCAACTGAGCTAATCGCCCGCGATGTCGGACCCGTATTCTATGCGGTCTGCCCCGGCGTTCAACCCTTCCGCGACCAGTGGTTCTGCTGGCGAAAGTGTTTCGGTCCGAGCCGCGGCCGTCAGGGAGCAGGCTCCCGGCGCGGGAGTATTCCGATTCGCCTGCCACGGCGAAAGTTCGTCTCCCGGATGCGGATTGGCCCAAACACAACCAATACCGCCATGGCGGGTTTGGACTTTGTTCAATTGCCTTATCATGCCAGCCATGAACAACGAGATTGAAAATGCGGCTCTTCGCAGGGCCGAGGCCTGGCTGGCCGACCCGGCGATTGCCGAGACAGACAAGGATGAGATTCGCCGATTAATCGCTGCCGGGGACCAGCGCGAACTGACCGATCGTTTTCATCGCGACCTGGAGTTTGGCACGGGCGGCCTGCGCGGCATCATGGGCGCGGGCATCAACCGCATGAACGTCTACACAGTCGGCGCGGCTGCGCAGGGACTGGCTGCCGTGATCGCGCGGCAGGGCGAAGCGGCGAAACGCGCCGGCTGCGCGATTGCATACGATTGTCGTCACAACAGCGAGGCCTTCGCGCGGCGTGTCGCGTGCGTCATGGCCGGCAACGGCATCACGGCGCACCTGTTCGAAGCGCTCCGCCCGACGCCGCAGTTGTCCTTCGCTGTGCGGCATCTCGGTTGCACGGCGGGCGTCGTTATCACCGCCAGTCACAACCCGCCCGAATACAACGGCTTCAAGGCCTACTGGAACGACGGCGCGCAGGTGACGCCTCCGATCGACGCCGAGATCATCGACGAAGTCCGCCGAGTCGGGGCATTCTCGAACGTGAAATCGAGCGATTTCCAGTCCGCGAAGTCGACGGGCTTGATCCGCATGATCGGGCGAGCCCTGGACGAAGCGTTTCTCGATTGTGTGCAGGCATCCTGTTTGAATCCCGAAGCATGCCGCGAATTCGGCCCGCGGACCGGTGTGGTATACACGCCGTTGCACGGGACCGGCGCGACGCTGATCCCCGAGGCCCTGGCTCGCCGAGGTTTCTCGCGCGTACACCTTGTCAACGAACAAATGAAACCCGATGGCGCGTTTCCCACGGTGAAATCACCGAACCCCGAAGAACCCGCGGCATTTGAAATGGCACTCGCCCTGGCTCGCCGTGAGAACGCCGAGCTGGTCCTCGCTACCGACCCCGACGCCGATCGCATGGGCATCGCCGTGCGCGAGGCCGGCGGCGATTATCGTCTGCTGACGGGCAACCACATCGCCGCGCTGCTGACCTGGTACATCTGCGAGCAGTTGAAGCGCAGCGGCAAGCTGCCGTCCAACGGCGTCGTACTCTCCACCATCGTGTCGGGCGACCTAATGAAAGTGATCGCGCGATCCTATGGTGTGCAAGTCGTTGAAACGCTGACAGGCTTCAAGTGGATCGCAGAGGCCATTCGAAAGGACGAGCAGGCCGGCGAGCCTGGCAAGCCCGCGCGACAGTTTCTGTTCGGCGCGGAAGAAAGCTACGGCTACATGCCCTGCACCTTCACGCGCGACAAAGACGCGGTCACGTCAGCGGCGATGCTCGCGGAATTGGCGGCGGTGCTGGCGAAGGAGAGCAAGTCGCTCGCGGGCCTGCTTGATGAGCTGTTCCTGATGCACGGGTATTACGCGGAAGGCGCAAAGAGCTTCACGATGCCCGGTGCAGACGGCGCGGCACGCATCACGGCGCTGATGGCGTCCTTGCGAATCGCTCCGCCAAAACAAATCGCCGGCCGCCCGGTCGTGTCCATCGGCGACGTGAAGTCGGACGAGATTCGCGACGGACGGGGAACGGTCATTGGCCATTACAACCTGCCGCCGAGCGATGTGTTGATCTTCACGCTCGACGACGGGACGAAAGTCATCGCCCGGCCAAGCGGCACCGAGCCGAAGATCAAGTTTTACATTCTCGCGCGGATCGACTCGCGCGATCTGGCGGCGGCTCGAGGAGCGGCAAACGATCGGATCGCCGCGATTGCGAAGGAGATGGAACAGTTTGCGTCAAACGTAAAATGAGTGACGCTCACTAAAAACGGAAGCCGACGGATTGCAATCCGCCGGCTTCATTGATGCAGCACCAATTCGATCACCCGCGGTGCAATCCTCGAATTGCACGTACAGGGCAGAACGCTCGTATTATTTGCCGTAAATCTTCAGAATCTCGTCAAGGAACTTCAGCGCATCGTTCTTCTTCCGCTGGAACGTATTGCGCCCGATGATCGAGCCGAAGCCGCCGCCGTCGCGGATGGCCTTGCATTCGTCAAAAACCGCTGCGTCGTTGTCGTTCTTCGCGCCGCCGCTGAAAATCACCACGCGCTTGCCGGCGAAGGCGCACTGCGTCACGTGTTTCACGCGATCCGCCAGTGTGCCGATGACGATCTTCTCTTTTTCGTACACCTTCCGGGCCGCATCCTGCTCGATGTGCGCCGACGGCAGTTTCACCTTGACAATTGTCGCACCAAGCTGGCATGCGATCTGCGCCGCGTAGCCCGCCACGTCGATGGCCGTCTCGCCCTCTTTGCTCAAGCTCGTGCCGCGCGGATAGCTCCAGACGACCACGGCCAGTCCGTTTGCCTTGGCCTCTTCGGCGTACGCGCGGACTTCTTCGTACATCTGCTTGCGTAGCGCCGAGCCGGGATAGATCGTCATGCCGACGCCGACGCACCCCAGCCGCAGCGCGTCCTTCACCGACGCCGTCAGCGCCTGCCACGAATCTTTTTCGTCCGCCAGCGAGTCGTGGTTGTTCGCCTTGAGAATCAGTGGAACGTCGCCCGCGAAATCAGCCGCGCCGGCCTCCAGGAATCCCAGCGGCGCAGCATAGGCATTCAAGCCCGCCTCAATCGCGATCTTGAAGTGATAGTGCGGATCGTAGCCGGCGTCGTTGGGGCCGAAGCTCCGCGCCGGGCCGTGCTCCCAGCCCTGATCGACCGGCAGAATGACCATGCGACCGGTCCCGCCCAGTCGACCGTGATTCAGCATCCGCGCCAGGTTGGTCAGGACGCCGGGATTCTCGCTTCGGTACCAGCCCAGGATTTCTCGTACGCGCTCGGTCATGGTGTCGCTCCTGTTCCCCCTCGGTCGTGGATGATACTTCAACTGGAGCGCGGTCATCAAGCAGCCGCCGGGCAATCTCCCCGCGCCCCGGTCGCCGCTGGACGCATGCAGTTTACAACGAAGGACTCGGATCGATTACGTAGTGCGACGGGGATGCTTCAAAATACTCCCAGAAATTGTCGTTGTGCCCATCGACCAGCCGGCAGCGAAGGACTGCCAAGGCCATCGGCCCCAGCACCAACGCAATCGTTTCGGACTTGTGCCGCTTCAGCACTTTGCGTAAGCCCGACAGCAGCCGCGCTTCAGCCGAAGGGATGGATTCTCCGTCTGGCGGCTCAACCGAAGTGGCATCAAGCCGCCATTGTTTGGCGACCCGGTTGAACCGCTTGTTGAACTCGTCAAGCGTAAGCCCCTCCCACACGCCGAGGTCCACTTCGCGAAGCTCCGGCGCCGCGCGAAACTTCATCGCCAATTCGTGCGCGATCAACGCCGCCGACTGATGTGTCGCCTGCTCCGGACCACATCGAATCACTTGCGGCATCAGCGGCGCGATCGCCTGAGCCGCGGCCAGCGATTGCTTGCGACCGGTTTCATTCAGCGCGAGGTCCACGTCTCCTGCGAGGCGCTCCTGCAAGCGCCAGTCGGTTTCGCCCGATGCAACCAGTATCAGTTTAGGCATGGCGGGTTCGGTCCGGGCGGATCAGGCTTCGTCCAATAGGTCAAGCGTGGCGAACGAACCGCGCTCAAGGTATTCAAGACTCGCGCCGCCGCCCGTTGAAATGTGCGACATCGATTCCGCGAGCCCGGCCGCATCGACCGCCGCCGCTGAATCGCCGCCACCGACAATCGTCGTCGCGCCGCGCTGCGTCGCACTCGCCATCGACCGCGCCACCGCCAGCGTGCCCGCGTCGAACGGAGGCGTCTCAAACACGCCCATCGGGCCGTTCCACAGCACCGTCGTGGCGGATTCGATCTGCTTCGCGTACGCGACGGCCGTCGCAGGTCCGACGTCCAGACCCATCAGACCCTCCGGAACGCTGCCGGCGTGGGTCGAGGTCGCCGCGCCTGTTTCGATCTTCGCCGCGCAAACGCTGTCCTGCGGCAGATGCAGCTTTGTGCCCGCCTTGTCCAGCAGGCCGCGCGCCAGGTCGATCTTGTCGCGCTCGCAGAGACTCGCGCCGACGCCCAGGCCCTTCGCTGCGTAGAACGTGTAACTCATCGCGCCGCCGATCAGAATTGCATCAACGCGCGGCAACAAACGTTCGATGACGCCGATCTTGTCGGAGACTTTCGCGCCGCCGAGGATCGCCACGAACGGCCGCCGCGGATTCGTCGTCGCTTCGCCGAGGAACTTCAACTCTTTCTGCACCAGGTGGCCGCACACGCGACGCCCCGCCCCCAGCCGCATCGGCACGTCGTACATGCTCACGTGCTTGCGGTGACAAGTTCCGAATGCGTTGTTGCAATAGATATCCGCATGCCGGGCCAGCCCCGCGGCAAAAGACTCAATCGCGGCTTGCTGTTCGGCCGTCGGCTTTTTGTCGGGGTTCTTCTTCGCGGAGTCGATCAGCGTCTCCGCCGCATGAAAACGAAGATTCTCCAGCAGCAGGACGCCGCCATTCTTCATCGCGGCGACAGCCTGCTCGGCAGCCGGGCCGACACAATCGGCAGCGAACGCCACGTCGCGCTGGAGCAGCGTTCCCAGATGTCGCGCGATCGGCGCGAGGCTGAACTCCGGCTCAACGCCCTTGCCCTTGGGTCGCCCCAGGTGACTCATCAATACGAGCTTGCCGCCGCGATCCACCACGCTGCGAACCGACTCCAGCGACTGACGGATGCGCCGGTCGTCGGTGATCGCGCCGCCTTCCATCGGGACGTTGTAGTCCACGCGCATCAGAACGCGCCGCCCGCTGACGTCTACCTGATCAATTACCTTTTTTGCCACCCGCGGCTCCCTCCTCCTCCATCGATTCACGCAGCGAGTCGTGCAGCCGGAATCCGTCCGGCCCGGGATCATCGCTTCGAAGGTTGTCACCCTTGCCCGCCGCGTTCGCCTCGCCGAAATCCCGATCCGGCCCGGCCGAAACAAACACGGGGCGGCCGCCGTTGGCCTTCACAAGCGGCGAGCGCGACTTCGCATCGTGATATTGAAGTTGCGTTCCCCACGGGTCCACCAGCGTTCGCCGGCCTGGGCCGCGCCAAAGGCTGTCCGGCAGGGCCTCCATGATCGGTCGCGTCCTGTCGTGATCAAGAAAACAAACCGTGGCCGAGATCGCCGAGTCCGGGCCGTATGAAGGGGGATAGCTCCCGGTCGCGCGCGAGTATCGCCACAGCGCCTTGTCCAGGTCCGACAGCAATCGCACCGCGAGGTCGCGCTTGGCGCGCTGCTGTAGCTGACCGGTCCAACCAACCAGCAGGTACACCGCGGCGCTGACCACGCACAAGACAATCGCCATCTCGACGAGTGTCATCGCCGGGCGAAACGGCCAGCACTGGTTGATGGGGGAACGACGAGGCATGATGGTCGCATGATCGTACAGCCGTGGGGGACGCGGTCAAGCCGCGAGGCGCGTCGCGTCAAGAGCCACCGAGACTGCCGGAAACTTGCGTTTACGCACCAGCCTGCCAATAATCCATGCAGAGGGCCTGTACTCCCGGCACCAATTGAATCCCGGCCCGAACCGGTACGGCAAAGAGCTGACTGCCACATGTCCATCCACGTTGCCTGCAAGTGCGGGAAACACTTCAAGGTGAAGGAACACCTTGCCGGCAAGGCCGTGCGATGCCCGGAATGCAAGTCCCCCCTACGCGTGCCGGAAGACGGCGCGGCGCCCTCCAAACCCTCGGTTGCAAAGCCGGCCGGCAAGTCGGCAAAGCCCGGCAGCGATGACGGCCCGAATGTCGTGGCCGCGCTCGCCCGCTACGAAGAAGCCCAGAAACGCAAGCAGAAGTCCCTCGAAGACGAAGCCGCGTACAAGTCCGAACAGAACAAACTCATCGAGAGCTACGACCAGCTCACCGGCCGCGGCAAGACCGAGGCCGACAAGAAGGCCGAAGCCGAGGGCAAGAAGAAGCGTCCGACCGAGGAGTTGCCCAAGAAGCGGACGCTGGTCGTAAAGATCGCTGACGCATTCGGGGCGGTGATGAGCAACCTGTTCGTCAAGTACGTGCTGATCGCGACGGTGCTGGGCGGCGGTGTGTACGGCAGCGTAAAGCTGGTGCAGTTCCTGACGCACGGCGTTGAGCGGCAGATCGCTCCGCAGATGCGCAAGGAGGACCGAGTTCGAATGTTGCTGAAGGAAGTTCGCGACGACGTCGACGAGAAGCGATGGCGCGAGGCGGATGAGAAACTGAAAGAGATCGCCGAATTGGATCCGAAGCTCACGCAGATCAACCGCGACTACAAACGCTGCCGCGAGGAAACCGACAAGGCGCTAGGGCCGGCGAAGCCCTAAGCCATAGGCCGTGAGCAGGAGGAAACGAGCCGCGAGCCGCAGGTCGAATTGATCCCAATACCGGCACTCGCTCGCATAAAAAAGCCCCAAGCAAATGCCTGGGGCTTTGGGGGACACTCAAACGAGCGAAACCGACACAACGTTGTTCCCGCGAGAGCGGGAATCCAATCGGTGCGCCGCGCCGATCAGCGTTCCGTCGACAAAACGGGGAAATTGCCCACGTCGTCCAGCGTGCCGTAGATGCCGTCCTTGCCGGCGCTAAGCAGGATCATGCGATCCGACTTCACGGGGCGCGGGAACGCCAACTGTTGATCGTTGGGCGGCGGCTGGTAGGAGCTCGACCGGAACGAGCGAATGAACTCCGCGAAATTGTGGTTGATCGCTTCGAGCATGTTGTAGTCGGCCGATGTAAGCGGCGTCACCGCGTCTGAAATCCGATGGCGATTCGCGATCGGCCCGGCGTTGTTGTAGCTCGTGAAGATTTCATTATCCAGGCCGTCATAGACACCGTTGCCAAAAAAGCCGCTGGGATCCGGCGCCGGCACCGCGTCGGTCTGATTGATGATCGGCGTGTTGGAGTTGGCCGAGGGATTCGCGCGGTAGTACAGGATCGGCCAGCCAAATCGATCGCGGAACACACGGCAAAGCACGTTGTGGATCGTCGGCTGCGGGTCGCCCAGCGTGTTGGGAACCGTACCGAACTTGTCTTCAGGCGGATCGGTCAGCGACGTGGTGTCGATGCCGTCGACCGGAATATACGGCTGTCGCCGATCGTTGATGGCGTTCCAGCGGTCATAGGTGTTCGGTCCGTGGCCCGGTACCGCTGCCTTGGGGTCGTAGCCGAGGAAATCGCGGCCGACCAGCGCGTCGAGCAGCAGGTGCGCGCCCTGCAGAACCGTCGCGCCGGTCTGCACTTCCCAACCCGGCTGCTGCAACTGCGTGCCCGGAGCGGCTGGATTGTTGGCCATCAAGTACGCGTTAGACGGCGGGTAGAAACCCTCCACGCCGTTGAACGACTCGAGGCCAACTTCCATCGCGTTGAGCTGGGCCTTGATCGCCGTCTGCCGCGCGCGATCGCGGGCCGCGCCCAGCGCCGGCGTCAGAATGCCGATCAGCAGGGTGATGATCGCCATCACCGTCAGCAGCTCAATGAGCGTAAAGGCTCGGCGTGTCTTGTTTTGCAACCTCATGACTAACTCTCCTTCAGGACGAACGACGGTATGATTTCGTACGGCTGGTACCCATCCTTATTGTAGGCGGGCACTTGGACGCATGTAAAGCCGGATGGCCCGGTAAGGTCGGGCCGCCACCCTCTTTATAGCTGCTCCCAGATGTCCGGCATGGTCATCCGGTGCGGCGGTTTTCAACTCGCGGCGTGCTTGTGTTCTCGGCGGCAATTCTGCCCTCGGCGTCACCTAAGGTCATCCGTATAGCTGGTTACCGTGTGCAACAAGACCTTCGGCAGCACCGGAATTCGCGGTGAGCGCGTCGGGTCTTCACGGAAGCACTCGCTGCGATCCAGCGTCACCTGGCCACGCAGCACATACTGCCCGTTTTCGTCGATCAGCACGATGTAGGCCGTGAACACATCGGATCGTGTCGTCAACACGTTGGCCCACCGCGCGAGGAAAGCGTCGCGAGCGCGGATGCCGGCCGTTTCGATTTCGCTGTCTTCGATGAACAAACCCGTTTCCGGCGCGACGTAGTCGGCGACGTATTGATTCGGCCCGACCTGTCGCGCGCGGTAGTCCGGCGAGTAGACATTCGCCACGCCCAGCGCAGGCTCCGCGGAAGTCGGCAGCATGTGTTGGCCGAGCGTCACCGCGGGATTCATCAGATAGCGGTCCGGTCGGAACATCAGGTCGTTACCCGGTCCCAGCGCATAGACATCGCTCATCGGTGGCGACGTGCGCCCCAGATCGAGAATCTGTCCGACATTGCGAAACGCTAATCCGCCCGGCGGCGGCTGCGTCGGCGCGGGGCCGGCCGCTTTGCCTGCGACCGCCACGACGCGCATGCCTTGGTCCGGCCCCGGCGTCGGATCGTACAACCGCACCGGCACGAGGCGCTCTTCACGGCGCGAGACAATGGCGCTGGCGAGATCCCAGAAGGTCGCCGGCTGGGCGTTGTACGCGGAATACGGATTGGCAACGGGGCCGGCGTGGTGCTCGTATTCCGACGAGTTGGGCAGCAGGCTCATGAACGGCACGGAGCGCAGCACGCTGACCGGCGCGGTGTTGAGATTGATCCGCCCGGCGATGCGGTTGAGTATGTTCGAGCCGTCCAGCACGTCGTCCACCGGACCGACGCCGTCGTTGTTGATGCCGTCGTACATCGGCCCGGCGCAGGTGAAAAAGTTCAGCAGGCGTCGCGCCCACAATCGATCCTCCGGCAAGCCGTCGTTCGGAGGGAACGGGGCGAAATCGGGCCGGCCGACCGCGACGCGTGTCTTGATGTTGGAGGGGAGGTCTTCCATCCCCGCGCTGCGCGTGTTGGTGATCAATCCGAGTACGCCGGTCACCGGAATCTGCTGGTCCGTCCAGGTGGTCCACGGCAGGTAGGGCGGTTCGGTCCCGGTCGGTCGGTTGATCGGGCCGAGCATCATGACGCGGCCCAGTTCACCGGGCGAATCAAAGACCGAATAGGGCTGCGCGGCTGCGAATCCGTCGATCGGCAGGTCGCCGGGCGTGCCGATGCCGACGCGCGCCGGCCACGGCAACTCGGGCAGATTGACGTCCGGCCCGCTGCCAAATGCCAGCGATCCGACACTGTTGGCCCGGCCGAGCGATTCCTCGAAGCCGGGAAGCTGGAACGGGGCCGGTTCCTGTTGATCTGATGCGTGATGCCAGCCGGTGGCGAACCGCCAGCCTTTGGTGCTGCGTCGAAGGCTGAATCCGTGGCGATTGCCCGCGGCGATGCCGGGCAGGCGATAGGCCCACGGCCCGGGCGTCGTCGGGTCAGGCGTCGAGCTAAGGGCGGAGCTGGTTGCGTAGGCGGGCGACAGCGAATCCACGACATATGAACGCGGATCATTCACATTGCCGCCCGGCGCGTACACCAGATCGACCGATGCCGATCCGTCGACCGCCATGCGGAACAGGCCGTTGCGATAGAACGAATCCGTGACGAGCGCGGCCGGTTTGTTGGTCAGACTGCCGCACAAAACGATGTATTGCCCCGACGCGCCACCGACCAGCGACGGCGGCGTGCTGCCGACCACGCGCGTGAACATCGTCAGCGGCAGCAGGCCGGGATTCGGTTGCGCGCCCGGCGTGCGAATGTACAAGTCAGCCGTCGAAATGTTGTAATGCGGCGGGACGTACAGCTCGACCGCGTGGAACCACTTGTCTTCCGCGTCGGGGTCTTCGAACGGCGCCGGGCCGGGGGCCGCGCCATTGCCCGCGATCAGGTATGCGTAGCCCTCGGTGAAGAACGGCTGCTGCTCGATGCCGATGAGGTATCGCCCCGAACCGGCCGGCCACTCGAGCATCGTCGGGTCGTTGTCGCCGTCGCGATAATCAGCGAGATTCAGCGCGAACTGCCACGCCAGCCAGACACGGTTGGCCGATTCGTCGAAGGCGGTCGCCGGGTCATCGATGAGGCGGAAGCCCTGATAGTGGCTGACGCCGGCGAGGGCGCGGTACATGGCCGCGGCACTGTAGAGAATGAAATCGCGCTTGCCCAGCACGGCGTTTCCGGCGTAGGTCATGTTCAGATCGACGGCCTGAATGCGAAGGTTCTCATTGGCGTTCGGGTTGGCCGTCCGGCCGATGATCGGCCACTCCATGAGCGAGTAGTCCGGCGAGCTGTAGACGTTCGGCAAAGTGACGAATCGCACCGGCGCCCAGGGCGATGCGGCCGGAAGCAGGTTCGATGCGTAGTCCCCCGATGCATCCAGCGCGACGCCGCGCGGCGGCAGGGCCACTTCATGGCTGACCGTCGTCATCATGCGCCGGCGCACCGCCGTCGTCTCGTCCTCCGTCATCAGCTTGCGCCAGCCCGCGCCGCCGGCCGAGTCGTACCCCTCGTAGGAGCCGGCCGCGCCCATGATGTTCGCCGACATGCGATTCCATCGCGCGATTGCACCCGAGTAATTTCCCGACGCATCAACCTGTCGCGTCCAGAGCAGGCTCCCCGCCAGCGCGCGATCAATCGTGTCGTACTGATCCAGCGCGAGATCGCCGCGCCGCTCGTATGGCACGAGCATGCCGCGATGTCGCAGCGATGCCTCGTCCGACAGGCCGAACAGGCGATAGACATAGGGCCCGGCCACCGGGGGAGGGGCCGCCGCGCCGCCCGCCAGCTTGCTGCGAATGATGTATTCCCATGCGATGGGATCAGCGCCGCAACGATTGTTGACCATGTTGCGCGTGCGATCGTTGCCGAAGGCGCCGTCCAGCGGATGCACCAGATCATCCAGCAACATCTCGCCGACGCGCCGGCCGCGCCGCTGCAAGTCGGGTGTCGATTCGTCGTACATGAGTGCCGTGCCGACTCCGCCGGGCAGCCGCAGGCTCGACGCCGTATTGACATTCAACATCGCGCCGTGATCGACGACGCGCACGGCCGCGTACAGCCGCTTGGCTGAATTCGGGTCGCGACCATCGAGCGGGACCCAGAAGCTCAATGGGGAATCCGGCACGCCGTCGCCGTCGGCGTCGTACAGGTCGATTATGCCGTCGGCGTTGGTGTCGAAATAGGGGAACCGTGCCACGAGGCCGGCGGGCGGCGTGTTCGCGGGATTGTGCGGGCTAAGCGCGTGCGACGCGTCGGACCAGATCTGGCGGGCCTCGGAAATGGTGACATTTGTCGTCGATCCAGTCACCATCGCGTTGTTGAAACCCGGCGGGGGGATCTGCTGCACGCGAACGTTGGACAGGTTGTCCACGCTGTACCGCACGGGTTGTGCCACCGCGGCGCTGCGGGCATTGCGCCCCCAGGTGAACGCGTTTGTTGAGGCCGATTGCGTCAGGTCATTCCCCAGATAGGAAACGTGCGGCCAAGTGAGCACCTGATCTTCGACGACCGGGTCGGGCAGCATTCGGCCGGTCTGGAACAGGCGCGGCTTGCCGTAGCCCGGCAGGGCCGGATCGAGTTGCAGCGTGAGGTAGGGCATGGTCGACGCGAGCCAGCGATCATCGATGCCCGGTGCGTCCCACGGCTCGTTGCCTTCGTCCTTGCCGATCGTGTCGCCGCCGGCGCCGTTCAGCGGCACGCTGCTAAGCAGCGGCGACGCCGTGCTGTTATTTTGCCAGATGTCTTTACGGAGGGTTTCCTGGATTGATGTGACCACGCCCGACATCGCCGACTGAACCGCGCCGCTGTCGCTCTCCATCGCAACGCGCCGCGCCTCGCCGTGGGTCCGCGAGATCATCACAAAACCCACCAACGCCAGAAGCGTGAGAATCGCCAGCACAAAGACCATGATCACGCCCCGGCGCGACCGGATGCGTGAACGCAGGTCCTTGATTGGCAACGGCTTAACAGCCATGTGCGATCCTCTCTCGCTTGAAATGTAGGGAGACACCAACCGTCGGCAAGTGCCGGGCCAGCATGGAACTTGTTGCAAGATCGGGATTTACGGGCAGGGTGAAACATTCCGAGGGCACATATCGGAATGGCGAGACGCTTGGGCGATTTTCTATCGTAAAAGGCTATGAATTAACAAGTTACGGTACGGGCAGGACGAAAGAATGCTCAATGCCGTAGCGAGTGACGACAAATGGCGGCAGGGCCGTGCCGTCTGGGTCCGGGTCGCCGTCTTCGTCGAGGTCAATGGTGGACGTGTCCTTGAGCCGGCTCAACGCATCGTACAGGCGAATCGTGACGCGAATGGCCTTGGGCCGGAAGGCCCAGGTATCCGCCCGCCAGATCGCCCGGTACGCGGCGTTGACATTCGCGCCATTGGCGAACGCGGACCACTCAATCTGATTCGCGAAGGTCTGATTTTCCGACGCGGTGGTGTCGCCGATTGCGTTCTGGCGGCGCGAGGCGTAGTAGGTCACGTTGTCGGGTTGGGTCAGGTCAACATCCTGCGTGCCGTCGGGGAACAGGCCGAACCAGCGCGTGTTGAAGTTGCGATTGGCGGGGTTGGGGTCGTCGGGATTCACCCGCCGGCCGTCGGTCCACTCGATGCGCACGTCGGCCATTCCGTGTCTTAGCGCACCGCCCAGCCGGGTGTAAAAGTCGCGGTCCGCCGCGTCGACGAGGCTGAACGTAGTGGGCGTCAGGTGCGGCTCCCAGAGGGCGCGGATGCCGGGCGTCGGCGACAGGAGATCGACGAATGACTGATTCCGAATGAAGTCGCTGAATCGCGCGACGTAGCTGCCCTCGATCGAAGCGGGGTCGCTGTCGATGAGGACATCGGTCTCGCCTTCGCGAAGCGTCGCGGCCAGCGGTGAGCCGGTGAGCATGGTCTCAAAGGCGTTGGTCGTCATCGGCGTCCAGGCCGGGTCGGTGTTGGACGGGGTCTCGGTGAAGAAGAGCGTGTTGCGATGCCCGTAAGTCCATTGCGATGCGGCCAGGGCGGTCGAATCATCTTCAAACGAGATTTCAACTCCATCCACTTGCACCGCGATGGTCGGCCCGAAATAGGCAATTGACTGACCAGAGGTCGGCGGTGAACGATCCGGTATCGCCGGCGTGGCGGCCCAGCGGTGCGTATGCGATTGATAGGTCGAAAGGGTCGGGCTGTTGGTCACGAAAACGAGGCGGTCGTGCCGCAGGCGAAACAGCCGGCGATCATTGGGAATGTCTGCGCGGGCCAGTGTCGGACGCGGTGAGTCAATGACGAGCAGGCTGTCGGGTGCGAGCCGGGCGAGTTCGGCGGCGAGGCGTTCGCGCACTCCGGCGGCCGCTTCGATCAATTCGGCGTGCGCCGCGGTCCGGCTCGTCACGTCGGAGCTGATGGTAAAGATGCGCGAGACCGCGAGGATGGCTGCAAGCAGAATGCCGATTGCGACCATCAGCTCCACCATCGTGAAGCCGCGCCTCGCAAGGTTGCGCGCTGCCGAGCGCTGCCCCAGGGTTTGCAGGTTCACTGGAACCTCCATTCCACCAACGGCGAGGCCCGACCGAAAGTTGGTGTGCCGGAAAGCAGCACGTTGGGCGGAAAGATCCAGACGTCGAACGTGACGCGCGCGCCGGGTTCAAAATCGTACGAAGGCAGATCGGTGATGTCCTCCAGCACTTCAATGACCGTCGGCGAACCGGCGGCGTCATAGACTACATCGGCCACAGTGAGCAATCTGCCCGATGGGACCGTCGGCACCGGGCCGATCGCTGGACCTTTGTTGACGGCGCCCTGGATCATGATGCGCGAGCCGCGCGGCGCGAGCACCCCCAGCGGTACGCCGCCGCCCAGCATTCGCGGCGGATCGGTCAGCGGCGTCATCGTGTTTGCCAGTTGTCGATTTCTGGGGTCGCCCACGGCGATGGGGCCGGCAGGTCGCGCGTAACCCACCGACACACGCCACGGAACCGGCAGCCGCCGAAACTGCATGACGTTCGCGATCGGCGTGGCGTAAGGTGTCCGGGCGGCCGTGTCGAGTTGCGCCCAGTTCAGAGTTTGCTGGCCGAGGTCCTGCTGCGCGAAGTATTGTCCCCGGCGCTGGGCACAAAGCGCGGTGCAAAAAGTCGTCGTGGCCTGCCGGCGATAAAAGGCCGTCCATGCCAGCCGACCCGCCGACTCGCCGAACTCGTCGTCAGTGAACGGCGAGAGCGAATCGCCCAGCGTGAACGGCGCGAGACGGTCCCCCAGAACATCCATCGCGGTCAACACCGTCGGATTTGCCGTCGCGATGTCTGCCTCGGTCACGCCGTTGATCACGTTGGCGTACTGCGTCGAAATCAAGTAGTTGGGAGGCAGCCCGACGGGCATTTCGTCCCATCCGACCGCACCGGCCTCCAGATTAAGCGATCCCAGCATGTACCAGTTTGGATCGGCAGGCGGCGTCTTGACCCAGAGCGTCGTCGGGTCGATGCGCGCCTTGATGAGTGCTTCTGCTTTGGTGGCCAGCTCGGCTGACCGGGCCAGTTCGACGCTGTCGCGATGCTGCGAAAGCGCCACGGGGAAAATCGCCGCGATCATGATGAGGCCGATGCCGAGAATCGTCAGCGCGATCGTACCTTCGAGAATGGTGAAGCCGCTGCGGCAGGCTCGACCTTCGGCGCGCAGGCAACCGCCCGGTGCGGCGCTCCGCGACATCAAGGGGCGAATGATCGGGCCGGTCGGGTTCATTTCACTGCGCTCCGGACTGCTGCTCAACCTGGCCGGTAAAGCGATTTAAGACAACGGTAGTTGAAAAGTCCGCAAAAGGCTGACCCGGTCGCGTTAGAAGAAGCCAGCGCCCGATGAGATTGACCGGGTTCAGCGCCGCGCCGCGCAACGTCTCGCTCATCGGAGTGAACTCCGAGATGACCACGCCGCGCGTGGACGTGATCGGCGAGTCGTCGCCGGTGACGATCGTGGATAGGGAAAGATCGGGCGTTTCATCGAGCAGCCGATTGCGGGCCGAAACCGGCATGCGCGGTGTTCCATCGCGCATCGTGAACGTTCTCGTGGCGATTCGCCGCGTACGCACGACCAGTTGCCCGTCGGCCGTGAAACAAATCGCGGTCCACGTCAGATTGTCAAGATTTTCTTCGTCAGGATCGTCGACGGTGGGGCGATAGACCGGGTCGTCGTAGTCGATCGGGTTGACCATGGCCGCCGGTTGGCCGCGTGCGTTGAGCGGCATCCGTGCCGATGGATCCAGCACGTTTGCAAAGGCATAGCCGTCGGTCTGCGGCGGATTCAGGCCGTTGCTAAGCGGGTCGAACGGGCCTCCGTCAGTCGGCGGGTTCAGGTGCCAAAGCTCGAAGCGCCCGTTGAACGGATTGACCACCAGCATGGTTTCGATGTTGTTGGCCATTGCGTAAGCGCGAGCGACTTTGACATAGGTCAGCAGGTTGTTTCGCGCCTGCGCGAGGATGTTCGACCGCACGGTCCGCTGAAACGCATAGGCGCTGATGCCCAGCAGAATTGAGACGATCAGGATCGAGATGAGCAGCTCGGCCAGCGAGAATCCGCCGGCGCGGAGCCGCGCCCCGCGCGAGGTTCGCCCTTCGCGGTTTGCCGTGTGGTGCGTTCCGGGATGTCGTGCCGATCGAATCATCTTCTCGCCGTCATGGTTTCAGCATCAGGTTGTCCGAGGCATCGTCCAGTTCAGCCGCCGTCGGATTGTATTTCCACAAATTGCCAAATCTCCGATTCGGCCCGGCCGACTCCAGCACGTAGCCTACGGCGACTTTTGCTTCGCCCGTCGGCTGGTAGAACGCCGGATCGTTGATGTTCCCCGCGCCCGCTCCGACGTGATACGGCCCGTAATCCACCGGAAGGTACCCGAAGTGCGCGCGGTTGCCGGCCGGGGGCGTTGCATCGCGATAGACCCAGAAATACCGGATCGGCGTCCCCCACGGGTCCGTCACCAGCTTGCGCGAATCGGCCGATGCACCGCCCAGCGCGGGATAGAGGGGTTCAGGAATGCCGCCCTTGTAGGTCCGAAGGTCCAGCAGGTTCGCGTCGTCCCGGTCAAAGTGAGGTCCCTTGCCCGACCGGGCGGTCAGCGCAAACACCAGGCATGCATTGGACGCCAGCAGGTCACGATTGATCGACGCGAGACTCCAATCCTGAAGCGGCAGCGTGATCGAGGGCGGGCCGTCGTTGAAGTTCGTCACCATCGAGTAGGGCGGCGAAGGGAATTGCCGCGATGCGATGAAGTCGGGCCAGCCCTTGTCGGCGATCGGCCGAAACTGGTAGACGGACGGATCGAACAATCGCCACGCGGGCCAGAACTCCGCGTACTTCTCAATGGCCTGCGAGATCAGGTTGAGCTGCATCCGCGCGCGGGAGACCTTTCGCGCATCGCCAATCAGCCGGCTGCTGACCAGCACACCACCGACCAGCACCGACAGAATGATGATGACAACGAGCACTTCGATGAGCGTCATGGCTCGTCTGCGCATTCCGGTCAACCCATTGAGCATTTTCGGGCGCTCTCATTTCCGCTGCTTTCCGCCGCCGGAATCACAGTTCCCCGCCGCCGCCGCCGCCGCCCGTCAGGTTGTTGACCAGGCTGACCATCGGCAGGAACAGCGCGATGACGATGAAACCGACCATGACACCCAGCACGATGACCATCACGGGTTCAAGCAGACTGACGAGGCCGGCCACAAGCGTTTCGACTTCGTCGTCGTAGTTGTCGGCCACTTTAATCAGCATTTTGTCGAGGTCGCCGGTCTCTTCGCCGACGTCCACCATGTTGACGACGAGGTTGTCCACCACCTTGGTCGCCTTGAGCGGCGTGGCGAACGATTCACCTTCGCGAATCGCGTCGTGCACCTTGGCCAGCGCCCGGGCATAAACCTCGTTCCCGGATGTGTCCTTGGTAATCGTGATCGCTTCAAGAATCGGCACACCGGCCGCCACGAGCGTCCCAAGCGTACGCGTGAAACGCGCGACCGATGTCTTGGACAGGATGGTCCCGAGAATCGGCACCTTGATCTTCACGACATCCATCGCGTAGCGGCCTTCCTTGAACTGTCGAATTAGCTTGTACGCCGCGAAGAAGGCGATCGGCGAGACCACGATGTATGCCCAGCCGGGGATCAGCATGTCCACTTCTTTGCCGTTGGCATCGGTCGTCTTGCCGATCATCCAGTCCGACATGCCCAGCAGCAGCATGGTCAACCCCGGCAGCTTCGCGCCAAAGTCGGCGAAGATCGTCTTGAACTTCGGCACGACGAAGTACATGATGCCCGACACGATCAGCAACGCAAAGGTGATGACGCACACCGGGTACACCATCGCGCCGATCACCTTACGCTTCAGCTTCTGCGCCTTCTCCATGAAATCGGCCAGACGCTGGAGAATCACGTCCAGCACACCGCCCGCCTCGCCCGCGGCGACCATGTTCGAGTAAAGCCGATCGAACACCTTCGGGTGCCGCGCCATCGCCTCCGACAGCGTCGAGCCGCTCTCCACGTCCTCGGCGACGTATCGCAGCGCCACGCGAAGCACGCCCGGCTTCTGTTGCTGCTCGAGAATTCGAAGCGAGCGAAGAATCGGCAGGCCGGCGTCCATGAGTGTTGACAACTGTCGCGTAAACTGCGTGAGCTGCTTCTGCGACACGCCCCCGATGCCGCCCGTGCTTCGACGCTTGGCCGGCCCGGCGGCCGCCGCCTTCTTCGCGCCGCCTTTCTGGCGCACCTTGGTCGGGAAGTACCCCTGCGCGCGAATCTTCGCGATCGCGTCTTCGGATGTCGGGGCGTCGACCTCGTCTTTGATTTCCTGCCCCGCGGCATTCATCGCTTCGAATTGAAACGTCGGCATCGAACATGCTCCCGTGCGTGCAAGAGGCGATCCCGCGCTGCACTTTGCGCGACCCGCCTGCGGACCCCTCCATTATTCGCCGGGGCAAGGTGTCTGACTATGCCCAGGCGCGGTCGCGAGATGGCTCGAATCCGCGTTAACTATCGGTCGCTTCAATGGGTTCTGCGCCTCGTCCGGACACGTGGATTGAAGCAGGAAAGGGGATACATCCTCCTCGAATTGAGCGTCGTTTCAGCGTCATTTGGGTACTTACGAGGTGGACAGGGAGGCAGCGCATGAGCTATAACACGTTGATTCTGTTTCACTTAGCATCCGAGCCGGGGTGTGGTCCGCATGGCTGCCAATCATCGAAACCAGACGCCGCGTTTCTTTCTGGTCGGCAATGCCCAGAAGGCCAACGTCAAGGTCTCGTTCGATCGCTTGGCCCGCTGGCTGGACGGCAAGGGTCTGCTCGTCGGCAGCGACCTCGATGGGAAGCCGGCGGCCATCAATGAGGCGAAACCCGATTACGTTGTCGCCCTCGGCGGGGATGGCACGATTCTGAACGTCGTCCAGGCCATGCAGCATCGGCAGGTGCCGATCATCGGCGTCAACCTCGGCAAGCTCGGCTACCTCGCGGGCTTCAATGAGAACGAGTTCGAATCGCAGCTTGATCGCATTCTGACCGATCCGGATTGCGTCAGCCGCCGGATGCTGCTCGATGTGCTGCTCGTGGACGCCGGTGGGAGCACATGGCGCGGCATCGCGCTGAATGACTGCGTGCTGCGTGTCGGCGACCCGTATCGCACCGTGGGGCTTTCGGTCAGCATCGATGACCACCCGGTGACCACCATCATCGGCGACGGCTTGATCATCGCCACGCCGACCGGATCGACGGCCCACAACATGGCCTGCGGCGGGCCGATCGTGCAGCCCGACGTAAGTGCCATTGTTATGACGCCGCTGTGCCCCCATTCGCTGACCCATCGGCCGATCGTCGTCGCGCCGGACGTGCGCGTGAAGGTAGATGTGCGCAAGACCAGCGCCGGCGTGGCAGTCGTGCTTGACGGCCAGGTCGTGCGGCCGGTCCCCGGCGGCGCGAGCCTCCTGGTGCATCGGTCGGCCGAACAGGTTCAGCTTGTCATGAATCCCCATCGCCACCAGTGGGACCTGCTCGTGCAGAAGCTCAAATGGGGGCAGGGCTTTACCGGGCCGGCGTGATGCCGGCTGCCGGGGCCGCAGGCGCGCCACGACTCATCAAACGATTCTCCTCGATTGACAGCCATCGCACCAGACAAACCGACGGATGACCTCGACCGATTCCGTACGCGCGCCGTGCTGGCCGTCGCACTGTTTGGCACGATTCTCCTCGGCGCGTGGTCGGATGGCGCCTATCACGACGACGATCTGACGCACTTCCTGATGGCTCGATGGTCGGCCGTTTTCCCCGGCTATATGTTGAACATCTGGGGCCGGCCGGGATTCACGATTCCCGCGGCGGCGGTCGCATGGATCGGTTCACCGCAGGCGGGCTGGCACGCGCTGCGAATTCTATCAGCGTTTGTCACGGCAGGGTCGGCGTTGCTGGCGGCGCACATCGCGCGGCGACTAAGAATCGCGCCCGGTTGGCTGGTCGTGCTGCTCTGTTACGTTCAGCCCTTGAATACATTGCTCGCGGCGACGACGTTAACGGAGAACTTCGCCGCGTTCTATTTGACGGCGGCGGTCCATTTGTTGCTGGGCAGACGAGCCATCGCGGCCTCCGCCGTGTTTTCGCTCGTGCTCGTGAGTCGGCATGAGACCGTGGCGTTGTTGCCGATCTGGGGTTTGGCTGTGCTGATGTCCGGCGGGCCGGTGAAGAGGCGCTTGTTCGCGCTGGCCGCTTCACTGCTTGCCCCGTTTCTGCACAATGTCGCATTCTTCGCGGCCTATCAAGCGTGGCCGTTTCAACTCTTTCTCGTGCCGTCCGGTTCGACGCAATATCCACCTACCGGAGTACTTGCGTACCTGCCGCATCTGTTCGTGGCCGTGCCGTTTGTGCTCGCGGCCTTGGCGCTACCGGGTGCGCGCATCGTCGCAGCGGCCCGATACTCCGATTCGTTGAATTCGGCATCTCCGCAGCACGCCGGCGGCGCAGCGCCCCGCGCCTGGATCATCCCTGCGTTGTGCGCGACGTTCGTCATTGTGCACATTATCGTGATGGCGGCGGGGATCTTTGCCAGCGGCGGCTACGCGCGGTTCATGGTCACAATTGCTCCGCTCGCAGCGATTCTCGCTGCGGCAGGATGGTCGGTGCGCAATGAGCATGAGATTGCCACGGGAAGACGGTCGGGCATTCGATCGCCATGGTTCGTGATGGCAGGGGTCGTGGCCGTGGCCTGGCTTGCGGTGGAGCTTGAATGGCGGGCCGGTCGATTGGGCATTCGCGATGAGCGATTCCTCGTATTGATCCGGATGATCGCGGGGACGACGTGCCTGATCGTACTACTCGGCGGCTTGCTCGGTGATGGGGCGCGGGGGCGCGCGATACGTCGCTTCGTGGCGGTTTGGCTGGCCGGCATGGTCGTGATTCAATTCGCCTCGCTCGTGCGGCCGCTGCGGATGAACAGCGCGTCCCGCGCGGTTGCGCAGATCGTGAATTGGATGGATTCGAAGGGTCTTTCGGATCGTCCGATCTTCGCGACGAATTCATGGTTTGCGTATTACTTCGACTGGGCCGAAGACCCTCGTGTCCACAAAGGCAGGCGGCTCGTCGCATCGATGCCGGTCGGAACCATCGTGATCTGGGATTCAACTTACAGCGCGAGTGATTTCCATCGGTTGCCGCGCGAATGGTTTGAGTCGGATCTATCCTATCGCCGGATACACGAGACAACGCGCGAAACCTCGGACGCGATTCAGTTTGTCATCTATGAAAAGATTGCAGTCACGCCCGTTCCGCCGGAACCGGATATTTCCTATCCGCCAAACCTGACGCAACGGCCCCAGGAATCCCTGGGCGCCTATTACTTGCGAGCGTCGAGGAATGATTGATGCGGCTCGCATTCACACGTTTGTCAATCACGATCGGGCAGTGAGTGCAGTCGATAGGGAGTTTTCCCTATGCTTTTCTGGGGCCCATTGGGTCGATGACTGAAGGGAAGGGATTGAGGGGGTGTGTCAGGACTTGACACACCCGGCTGGTCGCAATAAAAAAGGACTCGCAGGGCTGCGAGTCCTTAGTCCCCACCTCTCGGGCCGGAGAGTAGAGAATTGAAAGGAGGCTCTCTAGGGGACCAACCAAAATATACCTCGATCCAAGGGTTTCGTCCATAGAGTACCCTTGTTTTTTTACTCACAGAATCCGCCGCCCGAAGGGCGTCCATAAGCATATGTAAAATAAAAACTTAGAGATCGATAGCGAAACGCTGTATCGGACTTGGTAGCTCTCAAAAACAAAGACTTATGATTCAAATCCGGGCATCGCGCCTTCAGTTGAACCGCTGTTTGCGGGTCAAAAAAGGCGAGGAAGCTACTGCTCCCCAATGCGCAGGGGTCAAATTAATGCGATTACTTTCAGCTCGACCGCGATGGGAGTCGGAAGGGAGCCGACCTCGATGGTCGTGCGGGTTGGCTGATTGGTTGCGAAATGGTCCGCATAGAGCCTGTTGAAGGTCGCGAAGTCGCGCTTCATGTCCGTGAGGAACACCTGCACATCGACGATGTTCTCCCATGCGGAACCGGCGTCTTCGAGCACGAGCCGGACATTCTCGAACACCGCGCGGGTCTGCACCTCGATGTCGTATGAGATGATTTCACCCGCCGAGTTGAGCGTGACGCCGGGAATCTCCTTGCTGGCGCGCTTACGTGGTCCGATGCCGGAGAGGAAAAGCAGATTGCCCGCGCGCCGAGCGTGCGGAAACGCGCCCACGGGCTCGGGCGCGCGGGAGCTTACAATTCGGTCGTTCTCGGTCACGGGATTCTCCGAAGCACCCATCATGACATGTTGATTCAACGTGCACCACGGCGAGCAAGCTCACCGGCTATATGGTCAATCGAATTGATCTCATGGGGTCGATGTCCCGATGCAGACGTTTTTTGGCTCGGTGAAGAATCGCAGCGCTTCCAGACCACCCTCGCGACCGACTCCGCTCTTCTTCATGCCGCCGAAGGGCACACGCAGATCGCGGATCATCCAACTGTTGACCCATACCGTGCCCGATTGAATCTGTTCCGCCACCCGATGCGCCCGCGAAACGCTGCCGGTCCAGACGCTCGATGCGAGGCCGTACTCCACGCTGTTGGCCTGTGCGATCACGTCCGACTCGTCCTTGAACGGAAGGATCGCCGCGACCGGGCCGAAGATTTCCTCCTGATTCACCCGGCAAGACGAATCGAGCCCGGTGATGACGGTCGGCTGGTGGAAATAGCCATCGCGGCAGCGGGGCGGCAGGTCGCCGGGCGGACCACCGCCGGCGAGGATCGTGCCGCCTTCCTTGCGTGCCAGGTCAACATAGAATTTCACTTTTTCCAGCTGCGTTTTCGAAACGATCGCGCCCTGGTCGGTGCCTTCCACGAGCGGGTCGCCGACTTTCAGCGCCTTCGCGGTGTCAACGAAGCGCCGAACGAACTCATCATGGACGCCTTCCTGCACGAAGATGCGCGAGCCGCACAGGCAGACCTGTCCCTGATTAGCGAACGACGCCCGCACGCTTCCCTTGACCGCCGTGTCGAGGTCGGCGTCGTCGAAGACAATCGTAGGATTCTTGCCGCCCAGTTCCATCGCCACTTTCTTGAACATCGGGGCGCAAACTTTCGCGATCTCGCCGCCCGTGACCGTGCCGCCTGTGAACGAGATGGTTGAAATCTTCGGGTGTGCCGAGATGGCGCCGCCAGCCGTAGCACCGCGCCCGTGGACGATGTTCAGCACGCCCGGCGGCAGACCTGCTTCACGACAAATCTGCGAGAGCAGGAACGCCGTCATCGGCGTTAGCTCCGAAGGCTTGGCGATGACCACGTTGCCCGTCGAAAGAGCGGGGGCGATTTTCCACGTCAGCACATAGAGCGGCAGGTTCCACGGCGAGATGATTCCGCACAACCCGCGCGGCCCGCGCAGGATGTAGTTCATCGCGAGGCCGTCGGTGACGTACGATTCGGAATGAAAATGCAGAATGGCCGTGCCGAAGAATCGGAAGTTCGCCGCGGCGCGGGGGATGTCGAGCGAGCGAGAGAGCGAGAGCGGCTTGCCGTTGTCGATGGTCTCGGCCCGGGCCAGTTCATCCAGCTTCGATTCGATCAGGTCGGCGATTCGACAGATGACGCGCGACCGATCGGCTGCCGGTGTGCGCGACCACGAGGGAAAAGCCTTTTCGGCGGCATCGACGGCGGCCTGCACATCGCGTGCGTCGCTGTCGGGCACATGGGAGTAGACCTTTCCCGTGGCCGGCTCGAAGTTGTCGAGGTAGGCCGCGCCGATCGGTGCAACGAGTTCCCCGCCGATGTAATTCGCGATCTTCACGTCCATCCTCACAGACTCCCGGTGCGACCGCCATCGACGACGATGTTTGTGCCGGTGACGTACGACGCGGCGGGCGAGACGAGGAAGCCCGCGGCGGCGGCGATCTCCTCCGGCCGCCCCAGCCGTCCCATCGGGATGCGATCGATCATCTCCTGCGTGACCTGCTCGATGGACTGCGCCGCGTTTTTCGCTTTCGCCGCGATCAGCTCGTTAAGCCGTCCCGTGGCGGTGTAGCCGGGGAGGATGTTGTTGACGGTGATGCCGAAGGGGGCGACTTCGACCGACCAGGTCTTGGCCCAGTTGGCGACGGCCGCGCGGATGGTGTTTGAGACGCCCAGGCCGCGGATCGGTTCTTTTACGGATGTCGATATGATGTTCACGATCCGCCCGTAGCCATCGGCCTTCATGCCATCCAGTGTCGCACGGGCGAGCAGTTGATTGCAGACGACGAGCCGGTTGAACGCGCGGAGAAAAGCCTCCGGATCGGCGGCAACAATCGGCCCGGAGGGCGGGCCGCCGGAGTTATTCAACAGGATGTGCGCGGGGCCGATGCGGCCCAGGTGTTCGACGACTTTGGCGGCGATGGCCGGCGGGTCATCAAAATCGGCGACGACGTAATCGTGCGATTGCCCCTCGCCCGTGGGCAGCTCCGTCGCGACGCGTTTGAGGGCGGTTTCATCCCGCGCGACGAGCGTGATCGCGGCGCCGAGCGTCGCGAACTGCATCGCACAGGCGCGGCCGATGCCCTGCGTGCTGCCGCAGACGACGGCGCGCCGGCCGATGAGTCGATAGCAGTCGATGGGGTCCATGCAGCCCTGACTCCGTTAAAGGCTGGGCCATGTTAGCCGAAATCGGGTCGATCGGCATCAGTGTATTGAGGTGGCGGAGTGCAACGCTTGAATGGAAGTTCGCGCGCTACCAATCGACGGAAGCGATCTTGAGCGGGTCGATCCAGCGAGCGCGAAGATTGTTGGCCACGACGCACCAATGAGCAGGCGTGTTCTTCTTGAACTGAAAGGGGCCAAAAATCGGATCGTAGTTCGACCGATCATCGGAAATTGCGTCATACCATCCCTGTGACAATTCGCTTAGGGAGATCTCGTTGGGTGAGTCTTCCTTGCCAAGGACGCCGTGTGCAAGCCGCCAGTGTTTCGTTTCCTTCCAGGCACGGAAGTCCCCGACCGGAGTGGAGATAATTACCATGGGCGTGCCGAATTGGCTCGATGTCCACGCCCAGTTTGGAATGGAGACTTCAGTCCCTTGATAAGACAATTCTTCGACCGCCCCGAGGCACACGCGGCAGTGGAACCGTTGATAGGAAAATCGCAGTTTCCATCCATTCAGTTCCTTCCGGTCTAAAGTGCGATGAACGAAGTAGAAATAGAACGCGGTTCCGGCGATGGCAAGCAGGAGCGCGAGAGTATGGCGGCCCTTCCACTTCATCGCTCATGCCTTCCAGAAACCTCCGGAGACCTTGTCGTTGTTGAACCCAAGACCTCTTAACGGCAATTGCAATCGGGAATCACTCCAGTTTCAAAGGATTCTGCGAGAGAATGACGCTCCCAATTCAATGAGGTTTCTGATACAATGCTCCGTTCGATTTTTCGGCCCGCCGAGAGGGCGGTTATGGAATTGCCGTGAGCGTGACCCAGGGACCGGACCACGAGAAGCCCGCATCGACCCGCCTCCAGGCGCTGTGGTGGCGCGACAACCTTTGGTTCTGGTTGTGTCCGGACGCCCGCGCGGGGGCCGAATCTGATCGCTCCAATCCGCCGACCGACTCGGACATTCAAAAGGCTCTTGCGGATCATTTCGACGTCTCCCTAACATCGGAAAAACCGAGCACGGACCGCCTGCGACTCTGGTTGCCGGATGACGATTCCATCGGCCCAGAGGAAAACGGCGCATCCAAGACGGTTGAAATCGTTCCGACGGAAGTTTCCGCGATTGGTTATTCCGCTTGTGCGGCAGCGGATTTGATTGCACGCGGTCTCGTTAAGAGGAGCGCGATCAGCGCTTCCGTGCAATACTGGGCGGCCCTGACGCGATACGGGGTTGAGCTTCTGGCGCGGCAGCGTTTCATGCCCGCGCTGGAGGATGTCGGGGACAGCTATCGGGCGCGGTGGTTGCCCGCAATCTGCGACGAAGCCGAAGTGGCGTGGCTGGAGCGCGTCGTTGCGACCATGCCGCAGGTGTGTCGCGCGATGGTCACGGACGAGGCGGCGGACGTCGATCCCGTGTCGCTGGTGGAGTCGTTTCTCGAGGCGTTGATCGATGGGTTGAATCGTCGCTTTCTCCAGGGCGATGAATTCTTCAGTGAGCTGCCGGGCCGCGCGCGGCGCGAGGGGCATTGGGAGCTTCAATTTCTTTCGGCGCTGGTCGCGCCCGGCGGAGCAGTAAAGGGCGAATCCGAAGAGTGGGCGGGCATCGCGGAACGCCTCACGACATGGACCGCTCCGCTGCTGGACTCGGCCGAGGGGGCTTCGCATCGCGTCGGCTTCGAGCTGATTGAGCCGAACGCGACATCTCAAGCGACGGCGCATGGCGATGCATCGGACGGCTGGGGACTGCGGGTCAATTTGAAGTCTTCCGAAACGGGCGAGCCGCTCGACCTTGCGAGTTTCTGGCGACCTTTGTCGGGCGGTCGCACGGCGCTACGCGGCCGAGCCGCGCGGCGATGGGACGAGTTGCGTTCGCAGTTGAAGTCGGCGGCAACGCACTTTGCACCGATTCGCCGCATGCTGGGCATGACAGCCCCGGGAGATGCTACTCTCACGACACGCGAGGCGCACCAGTTTCTTCGCGAGGGCGTGCCGGCGCTGGTGACGGCCGAATTCGAAGTCGTGCTTCCCGAATGGGCCAGACGATCGGATCGCGCGATCGGGCTTTTTCTCGATTTGTCGGCGCCCGGGTTGGCCGAGGTCGTTCCGGCCGCCGGCGGTGCGACCGGCTCTGGTGCTCCGGCGTTGGGTCTGGGCACGCTCGTGGATTTCAACTGGCGCATTGCCGTGGGCGAGGAGCGACTGAACGCCGACGAGTTCGAGAAACTCGTGTCACAAAACGCGCCGCTGGTTCGGTTTCGGGATCAATGGATCGGCGTCAATGCTGACGAGGCGCGCCGCGCCTTGGAGTTTGTCCGCAAGCAGCAGGGCGGGCGCATGTCGTTGGCGCAGGCGCTGCGATTGGCCGGCGGGGCGGAAGACAACGATCTGAATCTGCCGGTGATGGGCTTGTCCGGCAGCGACTGGCTGGGAAAGCTGCTGGCGGAAACGCCCGAGCAGCAGGTGTCGCCGTTGCCGCAACCGGGCGGATTCTTGGGGGAACTTCGGCCGTATCAGCTGCGCGGCCTGGCATGGCTGGATTTTCTGGATCGGCTGGGGATCGGATCGTGTCTGGCTGATGACATGGGTCTGGGCAAGACGATTCAATTGATTGCATTGTTGCTGCATGAACGCGAGCGGTTGCGCGCGGCGCATGGGGGCGATCGGTCGGCAGAGCCGATGAACGGTTCCGTCGGGCCGACGCTGCTGTTCGCGCCGATGTCGGTCGTGGGCAACTGGGAGCGGGAGATCGCGCGATTCGCGCCATCGCTGCGCGTGCTGGTGCACCACGGCGCGATGCGATTGGGGGGAGATGCGTTTGTTGAACGAGCGCTTCAAAGCGACGTGGTCATCACGACGTACGGACTGGCCAGTCGCGAGCTGAAGGACTTCTCTCGCGTGCCGTGGCATCGGGTTGCGATGGACGAGGCGCAGAAGATCAAGAACCCGTCGGCTGCGCAGACGATCGCATTGCGGTCGATTGGAGCGGCTCATCGCGTGGCGCTGACCGGCACGCCGCTGGAGAATCACCTGTCCGAATTGTGGTCGATCATGGACGCATTGAACCCGGGGATGCTCGGCACGCTGACTCGATTTCGCGCGCGCTATGCGACACCGATCGAGCGCAACGGCGACGTCACGCGGGCCGAGCAATTGCGGCGATTCATTCGACCGTTCGTGTTGCGCCGGTTGAAGAATGATCCGACTGTCTCGTGCGATCTGCCCGAAAAGATGGAAATGCGCGTCTATTGCAATCTGACGCCGGAGCAAGCGGCGCTGTATGAGCAGGCCGTCGCGTCGATGCTGGAACAGGTGGATCGGGCGACCGGCATCCGGCGACGCGGGCTGATTCTCTCAACGCTCACGCGGTTGAAACAGATATGCAATCATCCGCTTCAGTTTCTCAAGACGACTGGCAAGCTCGACAGCCGCAGCGGCAAATGCGAGCGGTTGATGGAAATGATGGAGGAAGTGCTGGACGAAGGCGATGCGGCGCTGGTGTTCACGCAGTTTCGCGAGATGGGCGTGATCCTCGAGCAGATGCTGGCGCAGAGGCTGAACACCGAGGTGTTGTTTCTGCACGGCGGCACGCCGATGAAGAAGCGAAACGAGTTGATCGACCGGTTCCAGAATGAAAAAGACCCGGCGAGAATCTTCCTGCTTTCGCTGCGAGCCGGTGGATTCGGTTTGAACCTGACCCGCGCGAACCACGTGTTTCACTTCGATCGATGGTGGAATCCGGCCGTCGAGGGCCAGGCCACGGATCGCGCGCATCGCATTGGCCAGACGCGGCGTGTCCAGGTTCACAAGTTTGTCTGTGTCGGGACGGTCGAAGAGCGCATTGACCGATTGCTAACCGAGAAATCGGCGCTGGCAGAGAACATCGTTGGCAGCGGCGACGACTGGCTCACAAGCCTATCGACGGTCGAGCTGCGCGAGTATCTCACGTTGTCGGACGATGCCGTTGCGGAGGCGGACTGATGACCGCGAGGGAAACACACATGGAATCGGTTGATCAGACAACACCTGCGCATCGTCGCGTGATGGTGGACGAGTTCTGGGGAACGGGGTGGGACTGCCCGCCGGGTTGGCTCAAGGATGAAGAGTCGCAAACAGCGTTGAAGCATTTGGGACCGCTGCCATTCCCACGTGGCGCGGTTCCGTTGATGGGGATTCTCGCGTCGCTCTACGAACACGTTTCGACGTCGGCGCAAACCTTCCTTGCTAATTCAAGCGAGTGCTCGGTGACCGCTGAAAAGTAATCAAATCGTTCAATCGAAAATTAAGTTCTTGGCCATGATCGCTCTTAACTTGTTTTCAATACTATAAATATGTGCTTTCCGGTGATCGCCCGCCTTCTTCGAAAGCAATACCAAGTTGATATTCGTTCAAATCGTGCATATGCTCCTGGGGTCATCGGGTTGAAGCCTGATTCAATGAGAGCATTCATTTTATGAAACAAGTCCTAACTCCAAAGCAGGTCGCACAGGCAATCGGTGTCAGCGAGGCATCGGTCAAGCGCTGGACCGACAAGGGGATGTTTGCCGCGACGCGCACGGCAGGAGGCCACCGACGGTTGACCGTCGCGGGAGTCGTGCGCTACCTGCGCGCGAGCGGTCACGAGCTGGTGCGACCGGAGATTCTCGGGCTGCCTGCGGCGTCCGGCCGAGGCGAGCAATCGCTCGAACGGGCGGCGCCGGCGTTTCGCGAAGCACTGGAGGCGGGGGATGGCGACGCGGTGTGGCGCATGGCGTTTGACCTGTACCTGGCGGGCCACACGACGTGCGAGATCTGTGACAAGTTAATTGCGCGCGCCTTTCACGAGATCGGTGATCGCTGGCAGCACGGTCACACGGAGATCTACAAGGAGCGCCGCGCGGGCGAAATGTGCAAGACGACTCTGGTCAATTTGCAGAGCATCCTGCCGTCCGTGGAGGACGACGCGCCGGTCGCCATCGGCGCGACGCTGGGCAACGATCCGTACTTCATCCCCACGACGATGGTCGCCCTCGTCCTGCGCGAGGTGGGTTGGAGAGCCGACAGCTATGGCGTCGGCCTGCCGGTCGAGACGTTCATTGCTGCGTCCCGCGATGTGCAGCCTCGACTTCTATGGGTCAGCTCCTGTTACATCGACTCACCGGAGGCGTTCTTGAAGAACTTCGCGGCGCTGCAGCAGGAGGCTGCCGCGCGGGGCGTTCCAATTGTCGTCGGTGGTCGAGCGCTGACAGAGCCCATTCGGCAGGGCATGAAGTACACGGCCTATTGCGACACACTTTCTCATCTAATCGGTCTGGTGGAAACGCTGCATCCGACGGGTGCGCGGAGCGCTCGTGAATGAGCACCGGTCTCGTCTGGTTGCGGCGCGACCTGCGGCTTGAAGACAACGCAGCGCTGGGACGTGCAGTGGGTGCGTGCGATCGCGTCTTTGCCTGTTTCGTCTTTGACCGTGAGATCCTCGAACACCTCGAGGACCGCGACGACCGGCGCGTCGATTTCATTCATCAATGCATCAGCGAGATCGATGCCGCGTTGCGAGCCGCGGGGTCGCGCTTGATTGTGCGTCACGGGCGCGCGAGCGAGGCCATTTCCGCACTGGCGGACGAATTGAATGTGAACGCGGTCTTTGCCAGCCATGATTACGAACCGGCGCGGCGTAAACGCGATGAGCGCGTGCGCCGGGCGCTTGCGGAGCGGGGCCGGAGGCTGGAAACCGCCAAGGATCACGTCATTTTCGAACAGGATGAAGTCCTGACGGCGGCGGGGCGGCCGTTTCAGGTCTATACGCCTTATCGCAACGCATGGCGGGCGAGGCTGACGGACGATGATTTGTCCGAGCGGTCGGTGCGGGCCGATTTGAAGCGCCTGGCGATGCCGCCGGCGAGCGTAAAGAGCGACGCGTGGGGGCTGGAGGACCTGGGTTTCGCCAAGAGCGACTTGAAATGGCCCGGCGGGACCAAGGCGGGGAGAAGGACGCTTGACGCGTTCCTGACACGAATTGGCGAGTACGGGTCCGCGCGCGATTTCCCCGCGCAACGCGGCGTGTCGTTCATCAGTCCGCATTTGCGATTTGGAACCATTTCGATTCGCCATGCGATTCGCGTCGCGCGCGAGGTCGGTTCTCCCGGCGCGGAGAAATGGATCGACGAGTTGATCTGGCGCGAATTCTACAACATGGTCCTGCATCACTTTCCGCACACCCAGACCGAGCCGATTCAACGGAAGTTCGCCGAGCTTCCGTGGCGGCGCGATCGACGGATGTTTGACGCGTGGTGCGAGGGCCGAACCGGCTACCCCTTCGTCGACGCGGGCATGCGGCAGCTCAACGCCACGGGCTACATGCACAATCGGCTGCGCATGGTCACGGCGTCGTTCCTGACAAAGCACTTGCTGGTGGATTGGCGATGGGGAGAGCGCTACTTCGCCCGGCGGTTGCTCGATTACGACCTCTCACAAAACGTCGGCGGCTGGCAGTGGGCGGCGTCCATTGGCCTGGATGCCCAGCCGTATTTTCGAATCTTCAACCCCGTCGCGCAATCGCAGCGATTCGACCCGGACGGGGCGTTCATTCGAACGCACGTGCAGGAGCTGGCGGGGTTCGATGATCGAGCCATCCATGAACCGTGGAAAGCCGGTGAGGCGGCGCAAGGCGCTGCGCGGTGCCGAATCGGCCGCGATTATCCGTCGCCGATCGTCGATCATGCGGAGGCAAGGAAGGCGGCGCTGGCGTTCTTCAAAGCGGCGCGATAGGCACAAAAAAAGACACCGCCGCGATGTGCGACGGTGTCCATGGATACTTCAGCGATCGCTGGGATCGACTTACTGGACCAGTTTGACTTCGGTGGCCTTCATGCCCTTGGGGCCTTGGGTCACCTCGAACTCGACGCGAGCGCCCTCGTCCAGACGGCGATATCCGTCCATCTTGATTTCGCTCTGGTGGACGAAGACATCCTGGCCATCATCGGTGGCGATGAAGCCAAAACCCTTCGAGTCGTTAAACCACTTCACTGTACCTTGCGGCATGCTACCAAACCTCAACTTCTTGGGGGGCCCCGGCCGGCACGTGTCCTCAAAACAAACACTGCTTCGAAACGTTCAACAGGTGTCGAACGAGACCACCGAACAGGGCAAGTATCGGATATTTCCACAGGCGCGTCAATGGACGCAGGTCATCCAAAATGTGTGTCTTCCCCGGGCGAGGGTACGCGCCGACAGGTCACGTGGGCGGCCTGCACCCCGCCGCACATTGGACACGCAAATGACACGCTCAACACGACTTGCGCCTCGGTGACCAGCTGCGCCGACCAGTCCGAAACCACCACGTTCTGCGGCCCGCCGGGGCCGAAATGTTGCGCACGCAGGGTCTCCCTTTCGGTGTCGATTCCGAGCGCGAATTGCAAAGGCTCGTCGCACTTCTCGCAGTCGCGAGCCACTTCGCCGCTGTAACGCGCCATCCAGGCACCTCCCGCACGCGATCTTAGCGGGTGTTCGGCAGTTGGGCGAAAGTTTCGCAGGGCCGCGCCGGATTCCACATCGCGTGTTCAACGTGCCCGGCGGTTGCGGCACGGGGATTGCCCGTTTGCAGGGTATCGCGGCGGAGCGGGTGCGATGGGGATTTCATTGTGCCTGCGATGACCCGTCCGCGTTTGTGGAGTGGACATCATGAAGAAGCACGTCTTAATCGTTGCGGCGGGATTAGTGGCGATTCTCCTGCTGACCGGAGGTTGCACCGAGCAGTGGTTCAGCCTGTTCGCGAGCGATCCGGGGAGCGTTCGAGTCTACCTGGTCAACACCAGCGCCTCGCGCTACGTCGCGGGAAACCTCGGCTTGTGCTCGCTCGGATTGGAGAATCAGCCGCATCGGTTCATCGAGCAGCCGCCGGTGCTGGCGCCGGGGGAGTCGTACGCGTTTACGACGCGCCAGATCGGCGGCGCCGAGGGCGACTGCACCAACGCCTCGCCGCAGTTCATGATCGGCCTTTGCGGCTGGCGATTCGGTGACACCGTTGAGTCGCTTCAGTTGCAGGATCAGAAGTTCGGCGGCCAGATCGGGTATCAATTCCATTGCGGCGACACGGTCATCCTTCGCTGGGCCGACGGCGGACCCGATTGCGGAACGTGGGCGAGTGAAGTTCTCTCCGCCCCGGGCAATCCACAACCGAGCCAGCCGTTCCAGATCATCGAAACCGGCGGCAGTTGCGGCGGGTGAGCGCTACAAGCCGAGCGGGCGGACGGAAACGGAGGGGTTGCCGATGACGCCGCGGATTTGATAAGGCGCGACGCGGTCGGTGATCGTGCCGAGCAGCGAGCCGATGGGGCCGAGCAGTTTTTCCAGGCGCTTGAGCGGTCCGGCGTTGACGAGCAGATCGAGCCGGCCGTCAAAGTAAATGCGCCCCGATCCTTTCATGGCGGCGAGCGTGGAGACGACCTCGATGTCGGTCACGTTGAAATGGGTCGGCGTAATTCGGAAGTCGAGCGATGCGTGATCGGTCCCGCCTTTCGTCGTGCCGTCGGGCGCGGGGCGCGGGCCACCGATCAGGGCATGCAGTTCAGCGAGAATCGGCAGCGCGATCAGCACGCCCTCGGTGATCTCGACACGACCTGCACCGGACGCCGTCACGACCGGCCCCAACGTGCCCTGCGCATTTCCCTGCAAGTTGGTTCGGCCGGAATACTTCGGGGTGCGTCCCTGCGCGATGCGGAGTGTCTCCTCGAGCCGGACTCCGGCCGCCTGCCATTGAGCATCAAAGTCGCGGTTGCCGTCGAGGCGCAGGCGAGTTCGCACGTTCGCCGCGCCGCCGAGCAATCGCGCCTCGCAAGCGGTGCGGAGCCGGCGATCGGCGAGCGACACATCCAGGTCGATCCGTTCGGCGGGCCATGCTGTTTCGCCGAGCGTGAAATAGACGCGGTCGAAGTCGGCCTCCACATCGATCGCGGCATCCATTGCCTGCCCAAGCGGCACGTTGCCTTTGGCGGTGAGTGCGAGCCGCCCGCGAATGTTGCGGTCCGCTAGAAACCGCTGCACGGCCGGTGGCATGGTGTTGTAGGTCGCTTCATCGAGCGCGGCATCGAGGCGGACACTTTGAAGGTTCAGGTCGCCCGTGTTGATGTTGACGCGCGTGTCAAATCGCAGGCTCATCTGCGGCGCGCGGTCAAGGTGCCCGTCGCATTCGTACCAGCCGTCGCCGGTCGCGGCGGGCGGCGTGGCGAGAAACAGCTCGATGCCCGGGAGGATCATGGCGGGATGGCCCGGCCCGGCGTCATAGAGAATGCGGCCCTGTCGGATCGACGCCTGTCGCAGAACGAGGAGGTCGCTCAAGCGCGGGATCGCACCGGCGGCGGGCGAGAGCCTGGGCTGCGACGGTGCGCTAGCGGTCGGGCCGCGCGATCGCGAAAAGTTGCTCCAGCCTGACATGCGACCGTTCTCGTCGGCCACGAATCGAAGGATGGGGCGGTCGAGGTCGATCTCGCGGATCTGAACCGGTTGACCTTCTCGAGGAATCTCGGCGAGCGAGAGCGTCGCGCGGTGGACCGCGAGGATACGCTCTTCGCCATTGAGCAGTGCGAGATCGTCGATCACGACTGTCAGCGGAGCCTGGTAGTCGAGATCGGAATAGGTGACGCGCGGCGTGATGTGCTGCTCGATGGCCGCGACGATCTGTTTGCCGATCCACCGTTCCAGCGGCGTGGACCCGACGCGGCCGACATACCACCAGAGGCCGGTGATGAGCGCGGCCGCCAGTGCGATCAGCGTGATGACGAGTCGCGCCGCGCGAAACCCGCGCGGTTGCCCTGGAGGAGTTGCATCAACCATGACGTGAATGATAGCGGCAACGGGGACGCGCTCGCGGTCATCCGCGTGTGAGTCGTGTCAGACCGTGACCGCTTCCGACTCGCGCTCCATCTTTCGTTCGGCATCGCGGAACGACGATGTCTCACGGACGGCGCGGCGCTCGCCCTTTTGTGGCAGCTCGGGATTGGGCAGGAACTCAATGCCCCAACTGACTTCGTGGCCCTCCTCGGCGTCGATCATGGGAATGCGGGCGCGTTGGAGGCCGTCCCAGACTTCAATCGGACCGCGCTTGAGTTTGCGCGACCATTTCCACAAGGCCGGTGCGGTGAGGGCGATGCCGATGAGGCCGATCACTTGGAACAGCAGCCGGCGCGCCGACAGACGGTCGTTTCGCCAGTTGCCGATGATGCGCAGCACGTTGATCGGGTTGTAGAACGCCGAGTAGGCGCGAATGATGTTGAGCTGCCGCTCCCACGGGCGCGGGTGGCGCGACGCAGCGACGTGGTTACCGTCCTGAAAGGCCTGCGGAATCGGCTCGCCACCGACTGATTTGTAGATGACGCGGCCCTTCGCGGCGGCTTCGAAATCGACCGTGCCGACGGCCGGGCCGAGGTAGGTGCATTGATACGACACGGCGCCTTTCTCGAACATGTAATGCGCCTGGTTGATGACGCCTTCGAGCGTGCCGGGCGGCGAGCGCAGCGGCTGATGGTCGTTGTGGATCATCATGGCCATCGGCTCGATTCCGAAGCTGCGCAGGCGCTCATAGACTTCCGTCGTCTTACCGGGCGTCTGGCCCTTGTTGACCAGCTCGGCGGTGATGTCCTCGATGCCGAACCAGATCGCCGCCATGCCGCCCTTCCTGCAAAGCGGCAGGATGTCCATGTTCTTGTGCACGTCGTACTCGGTCGCTTCGGTGTAGAAGCGGATGACTTCGCCGAGCGGCCGGCCGCGCGTCGTCGTGTTGGCCATGGCGGTCATGAGATCGACGACGGTGCTGCGCGTGTTGAAGAAATTGTCGTCGGTGCTGAAGAATTCCTTGATGCCGAAGTTCTCGTAAATGTGCTTGATTTCGGCGGCGAGCCGCGCGGGGCTCTTGTGCCGCCACGTGCGCTGATTCAGCGCCGGGATCGGGCAGTACGAACAGGCGAACTTGCAGCCCTGCGTTGAGATGACCGACGAGACCATCGAGACCTTGCCGACCTTGTGCGCCGGGAAGGGTTGCGGAGCGAGCGTCTGCTTCTTGTGCGGTGGCTCGAGCAGGCGATAGCCCGCGTCCGGCATGGGCATTTCGTCGAGGTCGCGCAGCAGCCGTTGCACGCCGGTGTTGACCGCGATGGGCTTGTCGGCCGGGCGCGAAGGGTCGAGATACACCAGCCCCGGAATGTCTTTCAACGAGCCGCAGCGTCGAGCGCGCTCGAAGCCTGCCAGCGGTTTCTCGCCGGGGCGCAGCATCTCCAGGATGCGCTCCAGCAAAGCGAGGAACACGTAGCCCTCGCCGGTGGAGACGCAATCCGCGCCGACGCCCGGCTGCGGGCCAAGCTCGAAATAGTCGGTCGGCTCGTACACCGCCTTCGGCCCGCCCGCGAGGATCAGCGGCCGACGCACGCCCATGGCATGCGCTTCGCGGATCATGTCGTAGGCCGGCTCGGCGTGAATCTGCATCGCCGAGACGAGCAGCATATCGAGCGGTCGGCCGTTCAGGCGCGCGAGGCTGGGTGTGAAGTTCGGCGTCCACTGCTGGAGAACGACGCGCACGTTGCGGAAACCGGCGGCAGCGAGGCAGTCTGCGAGAATTCGTACGCAGGCCGGAGCCATGCGCTTGTCGGCGTACCAGTAGGGCAGCATGCGCGTGCGAAAGTCGAACGCATAGACGATGCCGATGTTGAGATCGTGCGCGTCCGTGCGCTGTCGCAGCCGATTGAGGATGGCCTGGAATTCGCCGTCCGGAAGATAGATGTCATCTGTTTTGCGACGTGGCAGTTCCAATCGGTGCTCCTGGAATGTACGGGCAGAAGGGGCGCGCCCCGGTCCGACGAGACCGCGCCGCCAATCCGTCCGTCATCATAGCCGCGATTGGAAAAAGCGGTAAGCAAAAAAACGCAGTAACTTGGGGAATGGCCCGCAGATAGGGAAAAACCGGTGAAGAAACCACCCCCACGGGGATTCGAACCCCGGTCGCCGACATGAAAAGCCGGTGTCCTAGGCCTCTAGACGATGGGGGCAAACTGCGGGGAGAGTATTGGCGGAGGATTGGGGGATGTCAACGGGTGCAAAGAGCAATGGGAGAGACGCCATGAGGCTAGGAGTAACTTGTGACGAAGGTGCCAATCGAAGAGCAGCTTCAATGAGCCGCCGGACTGAATGACTCGCGAAAGGGAGGTGGTGCGATCGACTGCCACGGACGATCTCAAGTTGGACGTCTTGCTGACATCCTCTCCCTTCGTAGAGGTTCTCATCCACTCGTATGATCAATGCAAACCCGCAAGCGCTGCTTTACACCGAGCGATGGCTTCATCGCATGCCTTCGAAGACCGTGTGTCATCGGGCGGTGTTGATTCATCCTGCATGATCTTGTTCGCAACTTCTTTGCAGCGTTGATACCAATTTTCGGCCGTGTTCAGGGCGTCTCGGCGCGTGTCGGCCGGTTGGGTGGCGTCGACGCCGATTGCCTCGTGAAGCTCCCCCAATTTGCCAGTGGCTGCACCGATATGGTGAACGAACCAATCGTGGTCGGGGAAATGCTTCGCATCCGCGGTTGCACTTTCGTAATACTGTATCAGTGTCGCTTCAGCTTCCTCACGGCGATCCATCGCAAGCTGGGCATCGGCAAGGAGCTGAAGCGATTGCAGCCGAGTATTGGAGCGATCTACGTCGGGTGAATCGGGATCCGTCAGTTCGTCCAGCCTGGCGAGATTGTCTTGAATTAGCTCTATGGCGCTTCCGTTCTGGCCCTGTTGCGCTCGTGCGCCGCCGACTTTGGTGCGAATCATGCAAAGGTCGAGTTTCTGGGCAACGCTGTCAGGTTGCGCGTCGGCCAGCGCAGAAGTGATTTGCATCGCAAGTTCGTATTCCGCCAGCGCCGCAGCCCCGTCGCCTTGTTCCCGCGCGACGTCACCGAACTTCTCGTGCGTGATCGACAGGTCACGCTGCGCCACCGTGTCTGCCGGGTCGGCCGCCGCCAATCGCGCGAGAATGGCCAAGCATTGCCTGTAAGAGCCGAGGGCTACCGGATAGTCCTTTCGGGCGAGTGCGATGTCGGCCATCTCCTGATGGCGCAATGCGAGGTCGCGCTGAAATTGATTGTTCTCGGGATGCCGCGACACAAGCATTTGCGTCACATTCATCGCCTCGCGCGAAGCAGCTTCGGCCTCGTCGATGTGTTGCGTCTGCAGCAGCAATTCGGACTCCAGTGCACGGATCAATGCGAGATCGCGGCGAAGGTCGGTGTTGTCCGGATAGAGCGGAATCTGTTGATGAATGTCAGCAGCGGCAAGGTTGTACAACTTGATTGCGCTATCGGCATCCCCGGCTGCTCGGTGCTGCTTTGCCATCTGTATGCGGGCGACGTAGGCGTGTCGGCGCGGTTTGGCAGGGTGAGGATCAAGTATCGCAACGCGGGTGTGAATGTCAATCTGGGACTGGTAGCTGGCGATTGCATCGGCGCGAAGGCCCATTAACGTCAGGACATCACCCAGCCCTCGATAGCTGCCGGCCAGAAGATTTAGCGCTCGCACGTCGTCCGGGTCGGACTCAAGCATCGTGCGGCAGATGGACTGCATTTTCTCGAAGCTCTGCCGAGCGCCGGCGAGGTCTCCCAGACTCCCCATGGTGCGCAGCCCCTGCACCGCGCCGAGGCGATGGTAACCCTCGGCGATCTCGGCGAGCAAAACGGGATCATCGCCGGCTTCACGACCGAGACGGTCGAGGTACTCCAGTCCGGTCGTCACGAGCGCACGACGGGCTTCGGTCGCGCCGACGATCGGCGCCAGGTGTTCATGGACATCGAAGATCATGGCCCGCGCCAAACCACGCACTTCTTTGAAGCGTCGCTCGGCTGTCGATTCGGCTCGAATCGCGCGATCCCGCTGATCGGCGATCCGCAAGGCCATGACGAAAGCTAACGCCGCCATGCCTGCAACAAGCAACACGATGGCAGCGCTGAACGCCGTGGCCGTGCGATGGCGACGGATCAACTTGCGAACCTGATACGTAAACCGCGGTGGATGGGCGAGTACCGGCTCGCCCGAGAGAAAGCGCGACACGTCCGATCGAAGCGCGTCGACGGACTGATAGCGTTGTCCCGGATCACGCGCCAGCGCCTTCAGCGTGATGAGGTCCAGCTCGCGAACGACACCGGTCGCGACGTGCGAAGGAGCCGTGGGATCGTCATGTCGAATTGAATCAAGCAGCCTGGCGAGGCCGCCCGACGAGTCGTGCGGAGTCCGGCCTGTGAGCAATTGAAAGAGAATCGCACCAAGAGAATATACATCTGTACGTGTATCAACGATGGCCGGTTCCGATCCGACCTGCTCTGGCGATGCGTAGGCGGGAGTGCCGAGCATCTGCTCGGTGGCTGTCAGCGTTGTTGCGATGGACCCATCGGGGTCCACTGCCCGCGCCAGCCCGAAATCCAGCACGTGCGGCTCGCCGTCAGGCGTGACAAGGATGTTGGACGGTTTCAGATCGCGATGGATGACGCCGTGTTGATGTGCGTGCTGGACAGCGTCACAGATTCGCCCGAAAGCGCGCAGGAGATCGCCCATCGAGCGAACAGCCCCATCGTGTGTGCGGGCCCATCGGTCAAGCGGCAGGCCGTTTATCCATTCCATGGCGAGATTTGGAACGCCGTCGACAATATCCGCGCCGTACACAGTCACGATGTTGGGGTGATTCAATTCGGCTGCGATGCGCACTTCCCGATCGAACCGAGCGCGCGATTCAGGATTGGCGAAGCTGCCGGCGATCAGTCGCTTGAGCGCGATTTGCCTTTGGGTCGTACGTTGTCGCGCACGATAGACGATGCCCTGGGCTCCGCGACCGATCTCTTCCAGCAGTTCATAAGGACCGATCCAACCCAGTTCCGCGTTGCGCTCGGCATGGTGAACGCGACTTAGCCACGCATGATCCGGCAGATCAAACCCAAATCCTGCAAGATCGGCGCTGGAGCCGACCTCGCGATGCCCTGCCGCGTTGTCGTCAAAGCGGTTCATCCTCTTCCCGAATCTGCTCCTGAACGAGTTCCATCATGCGATTGCGGATCCGCTGCTTCACCTTGTGCACCGCCTGGGACGTCGTGCCGAATTCCGCAGCCACGTCTTCGACTGATTGTCCGGCCAGCAGGCGATCGAACATGCTGATGCTTTGCGGCTCGAACGACTTACGAATCGTCCTCATGGCGATGCGATAATGGTGGTCCATCCATTCGCGTTCCCAGACGTCGTCGGGTGCGCCGACATCGCCGATGGCGATCTCCGCGATCTCAAGAGTATCTAGTGCCCGGCCCGTCGATTTTGGACGCGCGGCATGATGCGAAATCGCATGGCGAATCGTCTTGCAGAGGTAGTGCCGAAACCGCCCCCGCTCCGGGCGATATTCAAAGGTGCGCAGCCCCTTCGCAAGATTAAGCATCACGAGTTGTCGTACATCTTCCGCGTCGGCAGTCTGAAGCCGCCGGGCGAGGCAATAGCGGAGAATCAATTCGCGATAGGTCTCATCGAATTCGCGCCAAGCCTCCTGATCCGACGAATTGCGAACGCGCGACAACAAGCTCGCTCGGGTCGCTTGGGACTCCATAGAAAGCCCCAACATGCGAGGAACAAAAAAACGGTGGTGCCGTCCAATGTTGAATGCAACCAGCCTATACGGAGATGAGTGAGGACACCATCGTTCCAATGAATCTTACCACAATCAAACGATGCGTGCCGCCACCTTTGATCATCCGGAGTGCCCTTGCCTGCAAACAGCCGATGCGAGAACGGTCCGAATGATCTCGGGGCACCGCGCGGCGCAGGGTCAGGGCTGGCATTTGACTCAAATCTATGGGAGTGTGTGTGATGAAATCACGAAGCAAATCCATCCTGACCTTAGTTCTGCTCACTGCGGTCGTTTGCAGCGGGCAGGCCTGTCCACCCAATGTCGATCAGACCTTGCCGGCGCCGGCTCCCGTGCCAGGACCGCCAGGGCCGCCCGGCCAGAATGCAACGGTGTTGGCGGGCGAGGGGATAACCGTGAACAACGGCGTGGTTTCTTTGGACACAGCATTCTCTGATACGTTTTACTGGAAGCTTGGAGGCAACTTGAGCACGAATCCGGCGACGGATTTCATCGGCACGACCGACACGCAGCCCCTTAATCTGCACGCGGGGGGCGACCGGGCGCTGCGGCTTGAACCAACGGACAACTTCGGCCCTAACATCATCGGTGGGTGGGATCAGAACACGATGGCCGCAGGTGTCATGGCCGGGACTATCGCCGGCGGCGGGTTCAAAGGTGTCAACAATGCTCCAGCCCCGGGATCGGGGAATCACATATTCGACTCCTTTGGAACGATCGGTGGCGGTGGTGACAATCGAGCGGGAAACGACGATGGCGACCCGTCGCTTCAGCCGTTTGCGACAATCTCCGGAGGAGAGAACAATCGCGCGTCCGGTGCATATGCGACGATCAGCGGAGGCATAAACAATAAGTCCGAAGATTCGCGAGCGACCATCGGGGGCGGAGCCAACAACACCGCGAGCGGGGACCGTGCAACGATCGCGGGCGGCGAAAACAACCTCGCCAATCGGTATGCGTCAATCGGCGGCGGCCAAGTCAATACGGCAAGCGGTTTCAGTTCCACCGTAGGCGGCGGCACTTCAAACGAAGCCCAGGGCGAGTACTCGACAATAGCCGGCGGCCAGGGGAACGAAGCCACGGCGAATCTATCATACATCGGCGGAGGCCGGGACAACCGCGCCACCGCGTTGCTGGCGATGGTCCCCGGCGGATTCCAGTGTCACGCAACGGGATTTGCTTCGCTTGCCGCTGGATACAATGCTCGCGCGATTCACGATGGCGCTTTCGTTTGGACAGACACTGCAGGAGTTCCCGTGCCATTTCAGTCAACGGCGTCAGATCAATTCTTAATCCGTTCGGCGGGAGGAGTTGGGATCAACACCAATGCTCCGCAGGGGGCATTGCATGCACAAGCAGCTGACGATGACACGCCGGACCTGGTGCTGGGAGGAACGGATGGCAACGATAATGGACTTATCCGTTCCGATCCGGTACTGCCAAGCAGTGATCTCGTTTTCTTCAGCAATGGCGATTTCGGATTCAAGTTGGACTCCAACGACGACGAAGCGAATGCGCTCTTCATAATTGCGGATGGGGACGAAGACCCGCTTTTCATCATTGGCGAGAACGGCCGCACCGGCGTTCTGGAACTCGACGCGGCAGAAGTTGTCGTTTCTCCGTTTTTCGAAGCCGAAGACAGCCTGGGTCCCGTTAATGCGCCCGCGGAAGGCGGGGTATACAATGACAATGTTGTGTATGCATGGGCTGACGTTCAATTCAACGGCGTCGCAGCATCCAGCTATGGGTGCACAGTGGCCAAACTGGGCGGCACAGGACTTTATCGCGCAACGTTCAAACGCCAATTACCCAACGGCGTGTCGGCCGTCGTCACAGTCAAATCTCTGAACGATCCCGTCATGGCCACCGCCGTTGCCAACCAGAATTACGTCGATATATCGACCAAGGCCTTCAATGGCGCTGCATTTGTTCCGCTCGACGCCGCGTTCTACGTTCACGTGGTCGGGCGACCGTAGCGGCTTGTTCGCGTATGTCGCGGAACCCATCGCTGCATCAAAGCTTGCGGCTACAGTTGAAGTCAATGCAAATGGCGCTGCGGGCCTCCGTAGGGAAGCGAGCCGCAGCGCCATTCTTGCGCGACCGAGTGGGCGCTCGGTCGCAGCGGGGCATAAACGGTTGGGCAGGGCGCCCAACCTTGGGGGGTCATCTGATGGCCGGCCGTCGCGGAATCGGCCCCTCCACCCTCGGGTCGATTCACCTGTGATGCGCGGCGCGGCCGGTTATTTCGAGCCGCCGCGGATTGAAGCGTGATTCACTCGCGCTCCAGAGTATTCGTACGCGCGCTGGTCGGCCGGAGTCAATTGCGTCGCGCGAAGTCGTGAAAGAATGCCTGCCCGGCGCGTGATATCGGCCGGAGTTTTGCCAGTTGAGCCGCTGGAGCATTCGACACAAGCCCGGCGGCAAGTGCATACAGGACATTGTCTTGCGATTCGCGGGAAGGGGCGCGTTCCAGCGTCCGGAAAGAAAATGCTTGCATCGGGCGGCACGCTGCGGCAGACTACCGGCCGAGCCGGTCGTCGCTTCGGCACGGTCGCAAATTGACAATTGAATAGATACGGCACAGGTCTCCCGTGTGGGGAGGCTGTTTGCAGGGAAGGTGGTGCAAGTCCACCGCGGTCCCGCCGCTGTAATCGGGGACGAACGCCGCACACGCCATTGTCGCAAGTCGATGAGAAGGCGCGGCCAGTAGATCGATCCGAGAGCCAGAAGACCTGCCTGTGTCGATTTAGTCGTACCGCCCCGGATCTGGGCCGGCTTCGATCGCGCACGGGCTTTCGCGCCCCTCGCGCTCGCAGGCTTCCGCCTCCGTTCCGCAACCGCGGTACGGAGGTTTTTTTGTGGCCACGCATGATGGCCGCAGGAAGGAAGTCTGGGATGAGGACAAAAGTCGCGAGTTGCAAAGAGTTCAGAAATGGTGTGGTCGTTGCATGCAGCGGGTCGCAAGCGGCCCGGCCAAGTGGTGTACCACGGGCCATCATGCGAGGGATCATCGCAACAGTTATCGCGATGTCGGCGGCGGGGTCGGCGTATGCAACGCCGTTTGCCACGCAGGCGCTGGACTACAGCCCCGGCATCGGCGCCGAGCCGGGATACACGGGCGATTCAACCGTCGTGCTTGGTTCGCCCGAGCGTTACACCGGCGAGCTGACCCCGTTTCCCGGTGACGTGACGATGTTCTCGTCGCCCTTCGGCACCGATGAAGTCTTGAGCGTCGGCGCCGGCGGCTGGATCACGGTCGGATTCGACGCGCCGATCGTGAACGACCCGTTGCATCCATACGGCGTGGACCTCATCGTCTTCGGCAACACCTTTTTCAATCTCGATTTCGGCGATCCGAACTTCCCCATCACCGGCATTTCGCCGGAGCCGGGCATCGTCGAAGTTTCGGCCGACGGCTTCGACTGGCGACCATTGAGCTGCGCGGCGGACGGCCTCTTCCCGACCCAGGGCTACCTCGACAGCGGCGAGTTCGGTTTCCCGGCCGGCTCGGTCCCGACGGATTTTCTCAAGCCGATCGATCCGACATTGACGATTGGCGATTTGGTCGGGTTGACCTATTCGCAGGCGCTGGCGCTGTACGACGGATCGGGCGGCGGCACGCCGTGCGACATCGCGGAGTCCGGCCTGGCCAGCGCGGCGTTTGCGCGCGTGCGCGTGCCGGAGGGCGCGACCTGGAGCACCGAGGTGGATGCGTTCGTGCGCGTGCCGGAGCCGGCGACGCTGGCGCTGCTCGCGCCGGCGATGTTGCTGCTGCGGCGCGGCCGGTCACGGCGAGCTTGATAGAGTCGATTTCGGTCTGGGTGCGTGGAACAAAGGAGGGGAAGCGCACCCGGGCCTTTCTATACTTCGTGACGACAGACAGACGTTGACAGGTCATCGAGGGCGCGATGATTCACCGATGCACGATCCTGGCGCTAATTGCTGCTGCGTGGGGAGCAACCGCGCGAGCCGACGACTGGCTGCATTACGCAGGCGACGCGCGCCGCAGCGGCATCGCGCAGCATGCGCCCGATTCGCTCAACGCGACACTCTGGTCGGTTTCACAGCATCCGCCCGGTACGCCGATCGCGTTTGAAGGGCCGAGCGGTCCGGTCGTGTTTGCCGGCCGCGTGTATGTCAACGCGAGGCACCTGGTCAGCAATCTTCATGTGAACAACAAGCTCGTTGCGGTAGAGGCATCGACGGGGCAGGTGCTGTGGCAGACGCTTGTCGCAAAGTCGGTGCTGGACTCGTGGTCGTCGCCGGCGGTGGACGAGGTGAACGGCTTGGTGTTGCTTGCGACTGGTGCGCGATTGAACGCCGTGGATGCGCTGACGGGAGAGCTGCGATGGACAGCTGTTCTGAATCGCAACGTCGTCAACGCCTCGCCGCTGGTGTTGCCTGATGCCGCGGCGGGCCGGGCGTTCATCACGGACTTCGACGGGTTCGGCCAGAGCGCGTCGCTGTATTGCATTAATACATCGCCGCTCAACGCGGTGGGCAATCCGTATGAACCGGGCGAAATCGTATGGTCCGAGCCGATCGGCGGAGCTTCGGGCGCGACGGCAGCGGGGGAGGGCGGCATCGTCTATGTGTCGTCGATTTCTTTTGACGAGCAGAGTTGTTTCGAAATCGGCGCCATCACGGCGCTTGAGGTGGCCGCGCCGCCGGGATCGCGTCGGCTGTGGACGACTTGCGCGGGGACGGGTTTTTTCGGAGGCGTGACGCTCGCGAATGGGTATTTGTACGCGGCGAGCTACAACTTGAGCGGCTCGGGCGATAATTCGCTGCTCGTCAAACTCGACGCTGCGACCGGGCAACCCGTCTGGACCATACCGTGCGAGCGCACCAGCTCGACTCCCGTCGTGGTGGAAGATCGCATTTACTTGTCGGCGGGAATCAACGGATTCGGCTCCGCGCCGAAGGTGCAGTGCTTCCGCGACGACGGCGCATTGGCGGTGAAGCTGTGGGATACGTATGTCGATACAGGCGGTGCGCTGGTCCTCGGCGGCTGGACGCATCAACCGGTGTATTCGGATGGTGTGCTGTACGTCGGCAAGATTCCGACGGGTGGTGGGTTCTTTGGTGCTTACACAGACTTGTACGCGCTGGACGTGTCGCGTTCACCGGGCGATCCGCTCTTTGTGCGTGAACACCGTATGGGCATGGGGAGCAGCCCGGCATTGGCCGATGGCCAATTGTATTCGATCGGTCCGGCTGGCTTGACGGCGCTGGCGCGGCGAGGCGACTGCACAGGAGATGGAACCCTAAACGGTCTGGACATCGCCTGCTTCGTGGATCGGCTCCTTCACGGGTCGTCGATTGCCGACGCGGCGCTGCTGGATTTCACTTCGGACGGCATGTTGACGGTGGAAGACGTGCCGGACTTCGTCGCGGCCCTGTTGGGAGTGCCATGACGCTTGCGTCGAACATTCGCAAGAGCACGACACGATTGCGCCCGCGGTTCCGACCGGCGCTTTCGCTCATCGAGCTGCTCGTAGCGATCGCGATCATCGCGACCTTGCTGGCGATTCTCGCGCCGGCGCTGTCCGGAGCCTCGCGCCGGGCGCGGGCGACCGCATGCCAGGCTCGGCTGCGCGAAATCGGCACGGGCCTGACGATGTACGCCGACGCGCACGACGGCCGCTTGATGCCGCTGGCCTACACCGCGCCGGAGATCATCGGAACTGGGCCGACCGTTTACTGGTGGGGCACGAACGAAGCGGGACAGGTCGATCACGAGCGGGGTTTTCTGTGGCCCTACTTGCAATCCCCGTTGAGCGCGACAAGTGTCTATGAATGCCCGCAGCAACCGTTCGGGAGCTACAGGCCGCAGGGCGCGGCCAAGCGCGTGACCAGCACCTACGGCTACAACGGGTATTACCTCTCCCCGCCGCACGCGACAAGCTACTCGTGGTCCATCGGTCATTTGCGCTGGCAGACGCTTTCATCGGTGAAAGACGCATCGCGCGTGTTTGCATTCGCCGACGCGATGCTCGATTTGGGTGGCAGTCAGCCGTGGAACACCGCGCTGCTCGATCCGCCGTGGCTCTACTCGTCGGGCACTTGGAGCGAAAACGAAAGCCCGACCACGTCGTTCCGTCACGACGGCCGCACGCAGGCGGCGCTGGTCGATGGGCATGTCGAGACGTTCGCGCTGCAGCCGGGCTGGCTCAAGTCGAAGCCGTTCCGCATTGGAAGCGTCGGCCATGAGAACGGGCCGCACTATGTGCCGGAATGGAAGACGTGGCGGGATCCGTAATTGAGCAATTGCAAACGGCGAATAGCGAATTGCGAAAGCAAGCCAGCACTGGTTGATTGTCCATTCTGAACATCTTCTCACTTTGACGGGTCATTGCGAGCGAAGAGTCTCGAGGTTGCCGCGCGATGACGATTCGCCCGCCGGATGGGGTGGCGGCTACACTATGTCGCATGGACGCGCACACGTTGGAGAAACTGGAGTTCGAGCGCATTCGGCAGCTTGTGGCCGAACAGGCGCAGTGCGCGCTGGGGCGGGAGCTGGCGTCGCGCATCGCGCCGTCGCGCTCGGCCGGTCAGGTGGCGCAGTGGCTGGATCAGGCAAAGCAGTTTGAGGCCTTCGTGGCGCGCCATGGGATGCCGCCGTTCGGCGGAATCACCGATCTTCGTGCGGTGGTGAAGCGTGCCGTGCCGCCAGCCAAACTGGAGCCGGAGGAATTTGCGAAATTGTCGGACACGCTGCGTGGGGCGGCTAATGTCCGGCGCTATTTCGAGCCGCTGGATGCAGGGGCCGCGCTGGTTCGAAAGCTGGCTGATCGAATCGGAGATTTCACGGCCATCATCGAGCGGATCGATGCCGTGATCGACGCGCGCGGGCGAGTGCGCGATGACGCCTCGGCGCGGCTGGCGCGCATCCGGCGCGACATCGATGATGTGCGCCTTGCGACGCGCAACGTGTTTGACCGTCTGCTGCGCCAGCCGGGCGTGCTGCGCTGGCTGCAATACCCCAACGCGACCTTTCACGCCGACCGCATGGTGCTGCCGCTTCGCGCCGAGCAGCGCGGGCGCATCCCCGGCATCGTTCATCGCAGCAGCGACAGCGGGCAGACGCTTTTCGTCGAACCGGCCGAAGCCGTCGAGCTGAACAACCGGCTGATGAATCTGCTTCAGGACGAGTCGGACGAGATCAATCGCATCCTGTGGGAGCTGACTCATCTGGTTCATCTGAACCAGGCGGAGTTGCTGCGCACCATGGAGACCCTGGCGGTCGTTGACCTGCTCGCAGCCAAGCAGCGCTTTGCGGCGCGCTGGGGCATGGCCTACGCGGCCCTCAACCAGTCCGGCCGGCTGAAGTTGATCCAGGCGCGAAATCCGATTCTCCTCGCGATGTCCGGCGCGCAGGATGCGGAGGGCTCCGGCGCGGCGACCGGACCGGCTTCGACGCGATCGGTCGTGCCGATCGACGTGCGCCTCGGGGATGATTTCGACATTTTGATGATTACCGGCCCGAACACCGGTGGCAAGACGGCCGCGCTCAAGACCGTGGGCCTGATCAGCCTGATGCACCAGTCGGGCCTGCCGATTCCTGCGTTGACCGGCTCGGAAATGCCGGTATTTGAAGGCATCTGGATCGATGTCGGCGATGAGCAGAGCCTGCAACAATCGCTTTCGACGTTCAGCGCGCACTTGGCGCGCATCCTCGACATCATCCGCCGCGCGCGGAAGGGCACGCTCGTGCTGCTGGATGAACTCGGCGCCGGCACCGACCCGGACGAAGGCGCCGCGATCGGCCGCGCGATCATCGATCACCTGTTGCATGGCGGCTGCCTCGCGATGATCACGACGCATCTGGGGGCGCTCAAGGCGGTCGGATACGATCACCCGCGCGTGGACAATGCCTCGGTCCAATTTGACATCGAATCGCTTCGCCCGACCTATGAGCTGCGCATCGGCGAGCCGGGTCACAGCAGCGCGATCACGATCGCGACGAAGCTGGGCATGCCGCGCAAATTGGCCGACGCCGCGCGCAAGCACCTCGCGGGGCGGCATCGTGCGCTGCAGCGCGCCATCGTCGGCACGCTTCAATCGCGGCGCGACGCCGAGCGAGCCCGGCGCGATGCGGATGCGGCGCGCTCCGAGGCGGCCAGGGCGGCGCTGACGGCCGTCGATATCGCCAAGAAGCTGGCGGAGCAGAAGTCGCGTTATGCGGCATGGGTCGAACGCGTGATGCGCTTGCAGCCGGGGGATGCCGTGTTCGTGCGTCGGTTCGACAAACCCGGGCGCGTCGTTCGAATCAAGCTGGATCGGCAGCAAGCGGTCGTGGCGATGGACTCGATGGAGGCCGAGGTGCCGCTGGCGGAACTGACGTTCGGCGAATGACGGGCCATTCGCGACGCTGTCCGGCGACGTCGCCGTTATTTCACTTTTGCGACCAGGACCGTGCGGTCGTCGTCGGCGGGGCGGCCGTTGCTGAACGCGGCGACGGACTCAAGCACCGCATCAATGAGTTGCTGCGCGCCGGGTCGGCAGGCGCCGAGCACGTCATCCAGCCGCGCCTCGCCAAACATCTCGCCCGCGGCGTTCTGGGCCTCGGTGATGCCGTCCGTGTAGAAAACAATCTGGTCGCCGGGGCGAAGCTGAAGCGTGGCCTCTTCATAGACGACATCCGCCGTGATGCCGAGCGGGAAGCTGCCCGCGCCGTCGAGTGATGCCATTGAGCCGTCATCGCAGCGTTTGAGTCGCGGCGGATTGTGGCCGGCATTGGCATAGCGCAGCATGCGGGTGCGAGCGTCGTAGATTCCGTAAAACGCCGTGACAAACGTGCCGGAATTGCGCGTGTAGTGCCGGATCAATTGCTTATTCAGGTTGTCCAGCAGGCGGCAGGGCGGTGTCGGCGGGCCGGGCATCGTGTGCGCAATGCTGTGGGTGATGGCCATCATGACGGCGGCCGGCGTACCGTGACCGCTCACGTCGGCGATGAGAATTCCCCATTGGCCGTCTTCCAGCGGGAAGAAATCGTAATAATCTCCGCCCGCTCGGCGGCTGGTTTGATAGTACGCCGCCAGTTCCATCGTATCGATCTTCGGCAGCTCGGAGGGAAGGAGCGATCGCTGTATGTCGGCGATTGTCTGTAATTCGCGGTCGGTCGTGGCGTAGGCGGTGGCAAGCTGAACCGAAACAACGAGGCTGGAGGTCGCTCTACCAAACAACCCCGTCATCAGGACCCATTGCGGGAAACTCTCGGGGTCGAACGCGCCGGGCGCGCGACGCATGAACACCACCATGTTCGTGGCGATCCCTTTGTCAAAGAGCGGGAGCGAGATCAGCGAACGCATGCCGTCGAAATACTCAGCGGCGGGGTCGTCGGCAGGAACACGCACGTCGTCAAGCAGCTGCGGCTTGTCGGCGTACAGCAGTTCTCCGAGCAAGCCGCCCTTGAGCAGCGGCAACTTCTGCGGCTCCAGCCACGGATTGACTTCTTCCTTCCACAGCGTACTGCGTGTAATCCGGTACTGCGGCGGCGGCAGGTCGCGGCGGCTGACGGCAACCATGCGATCCGTCGCCAGAAGGTTGCGCATCCGAGCACCATAGCTCCGGACCATCGCCGCAGGCTCGGTGTGCTCGCTCATTTCGCGCAACGTCTCGACAACGAGACTCATGCGCTGCTGCCAATCGCCGCTCTCCAGTTCGAACATGCGTTCCCTCTCCCGATGACCGTGGCGGATTGTATCACCGACCGGGCGGGTTGACCGTTCCGGTGGCGGGCAGTTCGGATAGAACCCTTACCGATACTGGGGCCAGCCTTAGGTCGCGGGCCCGGAATTGATTGCGTGTTGATGCAAAACGGGAAGACAAGGCGGCAAAGCCGTGGCCCTTGGCAGCCAGGCTCCGAACAGGCGGACGTCCTGCCGAGAGAAAATTCGCGGCGGCGCACAGTCGACGAAATCGGCCCGGTAGAGAACTATTCCTTCTCGCGGCTCGCCTGTGCCCCGGACTCGGGCAGGTATCCGGCGCAGGTCATCCGCACAAAGGCGACCGTGTCAGACTTGCTCAACTGTTCCAGCACCGGCATGAACTGCTTGCCCTGCTTCGCGGCGAATAGTCGCACCGCCATCATGCGCACCACGGCCTGTTCATCTTTGACCGCCGGCGCGGCGGCTTGCATCAGCGCATCATTGAGCGGCACGGCTTCGCAGGCAGACAGCGCCTGCGCTCGAACGTGCCAGTCCGCGTCTTTCAGCAGCGAAACCAATGCGGCACGCATCTTGTCCATGGGCATGTCCGCCTCGGCGGGCTGGCCCGTAACCGAGGCGAGAATCGCCGTGATTCCCTGCGCCGATTCGATCCGTCGCCGCGGATTGCGGTCCGTCGACTGGTCGACCAGCAAATTCACCGCCGTCGGAGAGATATCAAGCACCGGGCGGCTTGCGCGAACCGGCCCGATGCGAACCGTGCCCGGCCCGGCCGCCAGTTCGCCGTTCTCGATGACCGGATCAATCCAGGCCGACAACTCGATGGTCGTCGGCTGAAGCACCGTCTTGCGCAGCGCATGGCGAATCGGGCCAATGTCCAGGCAGACGGTCTTCTCCACCGCGTCACCGGGGAGCAGCACGGGGCGGCGATTGATCAGCACCTGCTGATAGTTCTTGAACTCCGTCACGTTGTCGCCGCACGCCACCTTCGCCGAGATCGCCGCTAGCGGGCGAACCATGTAGCCCTCGCCGAGCGTGATGGGGAACGGCGCGACGTTCTCCAGCCGCAACGTCCCTCGCATCGGCCCCATCGGCGAGATCGGCTCTTCGAATCGCAATGAGCATTGCAGGAACGCTTCCGGCTTCTTGGGAAAATCAAACACATCGCGATGGAATCGCTCGAGCGCTTGCTTCACATCCGCATACATCGGCGCGGTCGGCGGCTTCTCGCCGTGCTTCTCCAGCAGTTCGCTGATGAGTCGATATGCGATGCCCGAGTATTGAAGCGCCGCGGCCTTGTGCAACACGGTGATCGCTTCGGCCTTTTCACCCTGTTCAATCAGCGCCTTGGCCAGGCCGAGGGCCGCCAATTGGTCCTTCGCCGCCAGGGGCTTGAGCACGTCAATCGCTTCCTTTGACTTGCCGTCTTGTCGCAGCGTGTAGCCGCGCGCCAGGGCCGCCAGCGATCCGCCGCCCGGCTGCTCGGCCGCGATCTTCGCCAGCTCCGCCGCGCGCTTCGCATCGGGCTGGTGATAGCTGTAATACCATGCCGCTTCGGCTGCTTTGTCCGGCAGCTTGCCATCCAGAATCGCCGGGATCATCTCGTCGTAATGCTTGCGCACCGCGTCGCGATCAGCCTGTGCCCCCTTGGCGTCACCCAGTTTCTCCAGCGCCGTGGCGCGAAGCAGACGCACTTGCGCATGGTTCGGCTCGGCGGTCAGCGCTGCGTCGGCCGAGTCCTTGGCCCGCTGAAAGTCTCCGCTGGCCACGTACGACATCGCCAGCTTCTGCCAATAGTCGGCTGGAATCGCCCGCGCATCCGACCGGCGATGCATCTCCATTGCACGGTTGAACCACTCCTGCGCTTCCTTGTGCAGGCTCAAGCGATCGAGGAACTCCCCAAGCTCCCACACCAGGTTCGCCTGCGTCGGATTGATCGAAATCATCTGCAGCGCCAGCTCCACGCGCTGCAGCGCCGCCTCCGTCTCGCCGAACATCTCATAGGCCAGCTCGCGGGCGGCCACGTTCGCCGGATTCAATCGCAACGCACGCTCGATCTCCTTGCCGGCCGCTTCCATCTCGCGCTGCTCATAAAGGAGCCGCGCCAGCCGCCGCCGCAGCTCGCTCTCGCAGGTCGGGCTGATCTTCGGGCGCTCGAGCTCCGCCTTCACAAACGCCAGCCGCTCCTCGGAAGATTGACGCGAGTCAATTTGCAAATCCAGCACGCGAAGCCATGCCGCCTCGTCCGTCGGCAGCAGATCGACGTACCGCGTCAGCGCCTCGCGCGCGGGGTCGATCCGGCCCATCCGCTGATACAAATCGAAAAGCCAGTAGTACGCGTCGGCGCATTTCGCATCCGTCGCCCGAGCCGCTTCCAGCAGCGCGATCACCTGCAGCGAAGCACTTCTCGGACTCGCCCGGCCCACCATGTGCCCCTGATGCTGCGCCAATTCCACCAGCCACTGCGCGGCGTGCGCATCCAGATCGGTCGGCTGCCCCGGCTGGGCCGTCGCGCGCTTCGCCGGCGGCGGCGTTTGCAACTTGTTCCCGGCTGCGGGCGGGTCGCGCGTCACCGCCGGATCGGTCGGGTTCGCGCCCGTTTGCCCAAGGCTGACAAGGAAGCAGATGGAGAAGAGATGTAGCAGGCTCATTCGGCCAACTCCTTTTGCGCCGCAATCGTTCCAGCTATAACCTAACACCGCCGCGACGACTCGGCACGACTTGGCGGTCGGCAAAGCGGCAGCGGCATTATTATCGGTAACTCCCTCGCCGCCAAGTCCCTAACACGCATGGATTTGAAGTTGATTTCACAGGCAACAGTGCACGTCTTCCGCGTTTGTGATGCGCGGGGGGCATGTCCCCGGCATTCGGAAACCATGCAATAGCCGGGTGGCATGGCCGTGGCTTCTGGCGGCCATGCTCAATTGCCGGGACGATGGTCCCAAGGAGCCGGTCGCGCGCTGCGAATGCGCCGCGGCGAACGATCAGACCAATCCCATGCAATCCCAAATCCTCTACGAAAAGGACATCGACCCTTCGGCGCTGGCCGGCCGGCGCATTGCCGTGTTGGGTTACGGCTCGCAGGGCGAGGCCCACGCCCGAAACCTGCGCGACAGCGGGCATGACGTGATTGTGGCACAGCGCCCCGGCGGCCCCCGGCACGCCCTGGCCGTCGAACACGGTTTCACACCGGTCAGCGTTTCCGAAGCGACGCGCGCGGCTGACCTGCTCATTTTCGCATTGCCCGACGACAGCATGGGAGACATTTACGCCGCCGAAGTCTCGCCGCACCTGCGGCCCGGCCAGGCGCTGGGGTTCATTCACGGCTTCGCCATTCGCTTCGAGACCATCGCGCCGCCGGCGAATGTCGATGTCATCATGGTCGCGCCGAAGGGGCCGGGGCCGCTCGTGCGCGACGTGTTCACGCGCGGCGGAGGGCTGGCGGCCATCGTCGCGGTGCATCAGGACGCGACCGGTGACGCGCGGCGGATCACGCTCGGCTGGGCCGGCGGCATCGGCAGCGGCCGGGCCGGGCTGATCGAGGCGACGTTCGCGCAGGAGTGCGAGGCCGATCTGTTTGGCGAGCAGGCGGTGCTGTGCGGCGGGGTGATCGAGCTGATGAAGGCGGCGTTCGAGACGCTGGTGGAGCGGGGGTTCCCGCCGGAACTGGCGTATTTCGAGTGCATCCACGAATTAAAGCAAATTGTGGATATACAATACGCCGGTGGGCTGGCGCGCGTGCGGTCGAAGATCTCGCGCACCGCGGCCTGGGGCGGCCTGACCAACGGCCCGCGGCTGGTCACTGATGACGTGCGCGCGGCCATGCGAGCGATGCTCGATGAGATACAAAGCGGCGAATTTGCCCGGCGGTGGCTGGCCGCCAGCCGCGCGGAGCGGGCGGCAAAGACCGGTGCGTCGAGTCGCGGATCCGCCGTGGCGGAGACGCACCCTACGGATGCCGGCGATCAATCGAGCGGGTTGCGCGATACGGGCCCGTTGTTGCCGGGGTTGATCGCGGCGGAGTCGCAGCATCCGTCGGAAGAAGCGGGCCGCAAGGTGCGGAGGATTGTCAGTGGTGAGGCTTGAGACGTAAGACTTGAGACCTGGGGCTTGAGGCTTGAGGTTCGAACCTGCGAGCCGTTAGCCAATAGCTGTTAGCCATTAGCCGTAAGTGCGTCCTGAACGCACCAAGCCATCTTGTAGGGTGGGCACCGCCCACCATTGGTAGAGTTGGAATCGGCCACTATTTGGCTGCTTCGTGATGTCGTATGGCACGTCTCCAAAGCAACGGATCTTCGACCCAGCGCGCCGCGCGCTCGGTTGGTGGGCAATGCCCACCCTACAGCGGGAGGCGTAGACCGGATTGGCTCAAAGCACACGGCACACGGCTAACGGTTCACGGCCGCCATGGCGACTGCCCCTGATTGTACGATTGTGCTGGCTGCTCGCACGTTTTGACTTTTGGACGTTTGGGCGTTTCCTCGTCCCCCTTGCCGCCGGTCGGCGACGCCATTAGAGTTAAGGACGTTCGGGGACGTAGCTCAGTTGGGAGAGCGGCTCGTTCGCAATGAGCAGGTCGAGGGTTCGAATCCCTTCGTCTCCAGTCGGGCCGGAGTACCGTGCTTTTTAAGCTCAGAGTTTGCGAATCTTTGTCAGAGGTCTTTTTTTAATGTACCGGTCCTGAAGGCCGGAGAATCCACAGCCCGCGCCGAATCAATTACGCCGGAACCACCCGCGCCGCGCGAATTCCGCGGAGCAACAGCACCGACGCGCACGAGACTGCCGCGAACGTCAACAAGGCGGGGCCGTAGCCCGATTGCACGATGAGTTTGCCGACGGCGAAGGTGGCCCACACTTCGCACAGGTTCGTCGCGCCCATGAACGCGCTGAACTGCGTCGCGCCCAGCCGCGGGTCGGTCAGGTCCATAAACATCGCATACGACGAGACGCTGAACGCCCCGAACAGGACGTACAGCATCGACAGCAGCGCGATCACCGTCGGTACGCCGAACGTCGCGAGGCCGGCGTACGCGCCCGCGACCGCCGCGACGACCATCGCCAACGCGCCGGTCAGCCATGCGACGGCGCGCGTGTGGCCGAGCCGATCCGAAATCGTGCCGCCGGCCAGCGCGCCCAGCCCCGTGCCGAGGACGACCGGCAGCGCGAAGAAGAGTCCGACGCGATCGGGCGCAAGGCCGCAATCAATGAGCATCGGCCCCGCGACCGCGCCGGCCGCTTCAAACGCCGCGCCGCCCAGCAAAGCGAAACCCACGGCGAACCAGGTGACCGGTTGGCCGAAGGCGTTACGCAGCCGGGCGGTGAGATCGCGCAGACTGGATTGCTGTCCGTCGGGCGCGATGGCCATCGGGGGCTCGCGCGTCATGAATCGCACAAGCAGCGTGGTGGACCAGATGACGCAAACGAGGCAGATGAGCGCGCCGCGCTGGCCGATCCATTGCTGGACATAGAGCGCCAGACCGCCGAAGGCCGCGCGGCCCAGCAACATGCCGAGTTGCATCCAACCATTGATTCCGCCGCGTTCTTCGCCCGCAGTCGAGGCGATGCAAAGGGCATCGACCGAGGCGTCCTGCGTCGAGGCGAAGAAGGCGTGAATGAAAAGGATGGTCGTGAGCAGCCCGAGGCGGCCGTCAAAGGGCGTGACGATCAGCGGCAGCAGGGCGAGGCCCATGCAGGTTTGCGTGAGCATGATCCAGTGGCGCAGGCCCCAGCGACTGGAGCGCACGACGTCGACGAGCGGCGCCCAGAGGAACTTCAGGGCCCACACGAGCGTGAGCGAAGCGGTCGTGACGGTGATGCGGTCCACCGGCACGCCCGCGCTGCGAAGCATGGTCGGCAGCGCCCACCAGATGTAGCCGATCGGCGCGCCTTCGCTTAAGTACAGCGCCGTGAAGAGCAGCTTGCGGCCGCGGCGTGATTCGAGCAGGTTGAGGCGGAGCTTGTCGGGCATCATTCGTCGCACACGGTCCGATCCCTCGAGGCCTTAACGCGTTGCAATGGTACTCCGGGGGCGGGGAAAACCTTAACGCGCCGACTCGGCTGTGCATGTCCAACTTTCGGAGCTAAACTCCCACAAAAACCCCGGCGGTAGTCATCGACCGGGGCCGTTCATCATTTACCGGCCGGGCAATCGGCCGCAGGAGCAAGGAGCAGTTTCATGTCAAACGAAGGCAAGTGCCCGTTCGGTCACGGTGGTCGCGTGGGGACGACGAACCGCGACTGGTGGCCCAATCAACTCAACCTGAAGATTCTGCATCAGCACTCGTCGAAGTCCGACCCGATGGGGCGGGAGTTCGATTACGCGAAGGAATTCAAGAGCCTCGATTTCAAAGCGCTCAAGAAGGACCTCACGGCGGTAATGACTGATTCGCAGGAATGGTGGCCGGCGGACTTCGGGCACTATGGGCCGTTGTTCATTCGCATGGCGTGGCACAGCGCGGGGACGTATCGCGTCGCCGACGGACGGGGCGGGGCGACGACGGGCGGGCAGCGTTTCGCGCCGCTGAACAGTTGGCCCGACAACGTGAATCTGGACAAGGCGCGGCGGTTGCTGTGGCCGGTGAAGAAGAAATACGGGCGGAAGATTTCGTGGGCGGATCTGATGATCCTGGCGGGGAACGTGGCGCTGGAGTCGATGGGGTTCAAGACATTTGGCTTCGGCGGGGGCCGGGCCGACACGTGGGAGCCGCAGGAGGACATTTACTGGGGCAAGGAAACGACGTGGCTGGACGACAAGCGCTACAGCGGCGACCGCGAATTAGAGAATCCCCTGGCAGCCGTGCAGATGGGTTTGATTTACGTGAATCCCGAAGGCCCGAACGGCAAGCCCGATCCGCTGGCGGCGGCGCGGGACATCCGCGAGACGTTCGCGCGGATGGCGATGAACGATGAAGAGACGGTGGCGCTGATCGCCGGCGGCCACTCGTTCGGCAAGACGCACGGCGCGGGCGACGCGAAGCTGGTTGGCGCGGACCCGGAAGCGGCGGGTCTCGAGGAGCAGGGCCTGGGCTGGAAGAGCAGTTTCCGATCGGGCAAGGGCGGCGACGCGATCACGAGCGGGCTGGAAGTGACGTGGACCGCGACGCCGACGAAATGGAGCAACGGGTTCTTCGACAACTTGTTCGGGTACGAGTGGGAGCTGACGAAGAGTCCGGCCGGGGCGCACCAGTGGAAGCCGAAGGGCGACGCGGGCGCGGGGAAGATTCCCGATGCGCACGATTCGTCGAAGAAGCACGCGCCGTCGATGCTGACAACCGATTTGTCGCTGCGGGTTGATCCGGCGTATGAGAAGATTTCGCGCCGGTTTCATGCGAACCCCGATCAGTTCGCGGATGCATTCGCGCGGGCGTGGTTCAAGCTGACGCACCGCGACATGGGGCCGCGAGCGTGTTACCTCGGCCCGGAAGTACCGAAGGAGGACTTGATCTGGCAGGACCCGATCCCCGCAGTCAATCACAAACTGGTGGATGAGAAGGACATTGCAGCGCTGAAGGCACAGATTCTCGCGTCGGGGTTGTCGGTTTCGGAGCTGGTGTCAACGGCATGGGCGTCGGCGTCGACATTCCGCGGATCGGATCGGCGCGGCGGCGCGAACGGTGCGCGGATTCGACTGGCCCCGCAAAAGGACTGGGATGCCAATCAACCGGCGCAATTGGCGAAGGTGCTCAAGGCGCTGGAGCGAATTCAAGGCGAGTTCAACGGATCGGCGGGCGGCGGGAAGAAAGTCTCGCTCGCTGATCTGATCGTGCTGGGGGGCTGCGCGGCCGTCGAGCAGGCGGCGAAGAACGCCGGCATGAACGTGACGGTTCCATTCTCGCCGGGGCGGATGGACGCCTCGCAGGAGCAGACCGACTCGGCGTCGTTCGCGGTGCTGGAGTCGGTCGCTGACGGGTTCCGCAATTATCTGAAGACGAAGTTCACGGTGCCGGCCGAGCATCTGCTGGTGGACAAGGCGCAACTGCTGACGTTGACCGCGCCGGAGATGACGGCGCTGGTGGGCGGGCTTCGCGTGTTGAATGCCAACCACGGGCAGACACCGCACGGCGTCTTCACGAAGCGAAAGGAGTCTCTCACCAACGACTTCTTCGTGAACCTGTTGGACATGGCGACGGAATGGAAGCCGACTTCGAAAGAAGCTGATTTGTTCGACGGTTGCGATCGAAAGACGGGCGAGCGTCGGTGGACGGCGTCGCGGGTCGATCTTGTGTTTGGCTCGAATTCGCAGTTGCGGGCGATCGCCGAGATCTACGCGTGTTCGGACGCGCAAGAGAAGTTCGTTCGGGACTTCGTCGCGGCATGGTGCAAGGTGATGAACCTGGATCGATTCGATTTGACGGCGTAGGCTCGGTGGGAGTTCGCCATGTTGGATGCGCGACACCGCCCGGTGGATCCTTCGCCGGGCGGCGTCGTCGATGCGTGGTATAATCGTTCCCATGATTTGCCATGCACCCGATCCGCGTGACCTCGCCATTCGTTCTTCGCGGTCATTTGTCCTCGCCGGCTTGTTGCTTGTGTTCGCGATCGCGCGTCCGGCGTTGGGCGTTGATGGATGGCGTGATGGGTTCGGCCTTGCGGCGACCGGCCCATGCGACGCCTGCGATGCCAATTGCGACACCCAGCACGACATCGCGGACATCGATCATTTCATCGGATTACTCTTGAGCGGCGATTTTGGGTGCGCGCCCTGTGCGGGCGATCTGGACGGCAATGACCTGCGCGACGGGCGCGACGTACAGATGTTCGTGAATTGCCTTCTGGCGCCGCCGGTCGTTGGGGCGTGTTGCACGGCGGTGAACGCCTGCACGGAAACAACCGCGGCGGGTTGTGCCGGACTCTGGCTCGGGCCGAACACGACGTGCGAATCGAATCCGTGTGCGTGGGGGAATCTCACGGCATTTCGCCCGCAACACGGTGCGGCGTATTTCCCGTTTGCGCGGACGGCTGTGGCCGACGCGGAGGAGACGAGTGCAACGCTGGGGCCGGGGATTCGCATCAACGCTCCAGGCGACAGCGACCCGCAGGGCGAAGATGACCTGATCGAAGTCACGATCGAGGTCGCCCAGCCGGAGATACCGATTGTGTTGCAGCGCACCCACGCCGCGCTTCGCGTCTGGCTGACACGAGATAAGCAGTCTGGAAGTGATGTTGCATTTATCGGTGATGTGACGCTCCCGCTCGCGATGATCGGGCCGGCGATGACGGTCTGGGTGGAGTGGGCTGACGCCGCGCACGGTGAAGGCGAAATCGAATTGTTGCCGGAGTCCGGCGCGTATACACTTGACGCGATTCGATTCCATACATTTCACGGCGTTGTCCTCGCGCTGGGCGGCGAGGGGCAGGTTCCGTCGGTACCCGTGGATGCCAATCACGGCACATTTGTCGTCGCGACGGCGCTGTACGGGCGCGGCTACGATGTGCATCTTTATGATGAAGACAACGTGTCACCGAATGGGTCCGGGAGTGTCCTGAACGAGGCCGTCACGGCCGTGGCGGCGCGACAGGTCAGCGAGATCGCCATCTTCGGCTACAGCCACGGCGGCGGCTCGACGTATGACCTTGCGGAGCGGCTCGATATCGACCGGCCGGGCATCGGCGTCTTCGAAATTGTCGTCTCGTCCTATGTCGATGCGGTCGAGAATGACTCGGATTTCGATCTGGATCAGGAATTGCGACGCCCCCCGAGCACGCAGTATCACGCGAATCATTATCAAGTCGGCTCATTCGTGGACATCTTTCTCGACGGGGGGCCGGTACCGAATTCAAATCCGCCGCCGACCGGCTTGAACGTCGAGTCAACGCCTTGGGGCGCGGGTTCGACGCACTATCTCGTTGACGATTACGTGCAGGTTCGTACCTACATTCAGGACAACTTTGAAAGCCGGCTGTCGCGGTAGGAGGCGGGGCATGATGCGATACAAGCATGCGAGTCGATTGCGACCTAGAGAAGGCTCGCTGTTCACATGCGTGGCAATGAGTACCTTGTCGCTGCTCGCTGCGGCACTGCCGGTACTTGGCGCCGAAAAACCGACACCGCCGCCGCGGACCGGCCCCGTGGTTGTCGTCGATCCGATTGAGGCCGTGCAAGACGCGCTACAAGATGCACTCGAAGCGAAGGACCGAGACTCCGTAGCGATGAAGCTGGATACGGCTATTGCGAAAACCGGCAACGACCCTGCGGCATTCGTTCCGCAAGTGCTGCTGTTTGCCGCGCGGCGCATGGAGGCGGTGGGCAACGTCGCTGTGGGCGCTGCGCCGGGCGGGAAGCCGGCCCAGCCCGATCAGGCTGCGGTCCGTCGCATCGATGAGGACGAGCGCGCGCGAATCAAAGCGTTCGTTGGGGTGTCGCTTTCGCGGCTGGCGGCATCGAAGGACGCCTTGGTCTCGTCGCTCGCGCCGCAACTGGACAATCGCGAGGATACAATTCGTTCAATGGCGCGCGAGCTGCTCATTGGTTACGAAGATCGCTCCGCGAGTCGCGCGTCGGACTTTTCGGCTTATCGAGCCGTCATCGAAGAGGAGACCCGCGTCGGTCGCGAACCGCGGACATCGCTTGCTCTCTTGATGTACGAATCGGATCCGGGGCTGGCGCTTCAGACGATGACCCGAGCCTGTCAGTTGCGCGACCCCGCGGAGATTAAGCCGATTCTCTGGTCGGAGCATGTCGTGGCCGAGCTATTCTGGAAGCGACGCTTTGGGTTTGTCGCCCGCGACGCGGTGGAGGCCTCGGCGGTGCGCGCGCTGGATGATCTCTCGCGCCATCCGCGCTGGTGGGTGCGGCTGTATGTTGCAGAGTTGATCTGTCAGAACGCGGAGTTAGCGGAACGGTCCGTTGTCGATCGGCTGAAGTCGGACGACGACGCGCGTGTTCGAATGCCGTTCATGGTTGCGCGAGGCTCTTAAAGCATTCCTTGGTGGCGTACCGATCATCACCCGCCATCGGGTTCATCGGTGTTCGACGGTTCTTGTTTGGCGTCCTGCGGCGAGACTGCCTTGGTCGCGTCAATTTCCGACTTGGAGGCCGCCTTAGGCGAATCGCCAGATGCTGCCGATTCGTCACTCCTTGTCGGTTCGTCCGCTTTCGCGGCATCCACCCGCGCCGGCGAGTTTGGCTTCTTCTTGCCGGGCTTGATTTTGACGATGCGACCCTTGTGCATGCGATTAACGGACAGGCGCAGTTCGTCCTGGTTGGCAATCAGTTTCTCAAACGCTTTAACGTCGTTCACCGGCTGATTATTGACATGCGTAATAACCTCGTAGGGTATGATTTTTGCGACCGCAGCTTTGCCGCCTGATTCGACCTTGGAAACAATGACGCCCGGGTCGGTAGGCTGTTTCTGAAAATACCGCCGCACCTCGTAGGTCAAGTCGCGCACCGTCAAGCCAAACGGCTCGGACTTGAATTGTGCAGCCGAATCGTAATGTGCCGGGCCGAGCGCGATGGTGAGCTTCTTGCGAACTGCTTTCCCGCTCTGGATCAGTTCCGCCTCGATTTCTTTGCCGATTCCGAGATCGGTCATAGCGCGAATGAAGGAGTTTTCGGCCGGCGACCACGGTTTGGGCAGATCGTCCAGGTATTCCGCCGGAACCTGGTCAAGCTCGTCCCATGGGAAGTGACCGCCAAGGTAATCATCGGCGTCTTCCAGTTTGACATCGACCGGTTTAGGCTGACCTTGTACGTGAAGCCGTAGCAGAATGTCCCCGACATCGATTCCGATCTTGGTCGCCGGAGAATCCGGATACACGTACGATATGAGCGCGCCAATGCTTCCATCGCGCGTTTGATCCGATACGCCATTGATTCTCGCCAATTCGCGTGTCATCGCCTGAAACTCAACGCCAAGCCAGGCGAGGCGATTTTCTTCTTCCGCGCTGAGCGGGACGTTACTCGGGTCCGTCGATTGAGGGATCGAACTCAAGGCTTCGTAAAGGTACAGTGCAGGCGTCAGGGCGCGTTCGTCGCTGTCCCATCGATCCTTTTCAATCGACACTTTCGGCCGTCGAACGATGTAGCACGCGGTCAGCTCGCCCGATGTAGCAAAGAGGAACTCGCGATCCTGCGATCCGGACAATTCGGGAAAGGTACGGCCTTTCCACCGTGTTTCAAACCCGGAAAAATGCTGATGCGTAAAGTAGGCGATCCGGTTCTTGCCTTGCATATAGACATCGGCACACAGTTGGACTGCTCGGCGATATTTGCGCAGGTCACCCTTGAAAAATGGAATCGGCGCTTCCGGAAGGGGAGCGGCCAATTCGACCACAAACGCTCCGTAGTCCTGGAGGCTGCCGACGAACTTGGCGGGACGCGATTTCCCTTCGGCAGATTGAATCGCGACTTCTTCCAGCCGTGATGTGACCTTTGGCGTCAAGTTCGCGAGAACGAGGACGCGATCAGGTGCGTAGATCAATCCCATGACGTGCTTTTCCTGGCTGTCTTCGTTGTCGCCATCGTCGCTCCAACTGAACCGGCTGCTCCCGCCGCGGTCTCCCTTTCGCGGACTGCGGAACTTCATGGTGACGCCAACCAGCCCGGAAGCCGCGCGCGATTCCAGGGTCGCGAGGTGCTTCGACAATTGCTCCATCGACAGCCATTCCCACGTTTCGTAGGACTCCTTCCAGGAGTCATCCGGCGGAAATTCTTCGCTCATCCACATCGACACAGGCCGGCCGCCGCCGCCAACGATAAGCCCGGGCGTTGTAACAGGCACAAATGCAAGGCCGTCGGAGGTCGTACTGATGCTGGTAGGGAGGCTGCGCACCGACGTGGTCCATACCCCATTGGACCGCTCGTGGGTGACGATGCGATAGGGCTTTTGAGCGGCCGGGTCCATGACCAGCGGGCTTGCGCCGGAGAGGGGCCTTTCCAATCGGAGAATCTGTGCGCACTGTTGCATCGCGAGACGATCTACTTTCGCGGAGACTCGTTCGTCTCCAAGGCTCACATCAATCGATTTGATGAATCGAGGGTGCAGCGGGAAGTCGCGCACCATCACTTCGCGATCCGTGACGAGATAGCCCCCCAGTTCAAACGGTCGCTCTTCTTCAACCAATTTTGATGCGCTGTCGGCACCGTGGTATCGTCCGCAGTTTGGGCATCGTGAGTCCCATCCGGTGCCGCGCGGTGCGTCCCCCTTGTCGTATTGAATGGTGTATTCGACGCGAACAAGACCATTCTGGACGGATCGGGCGAGTTCGACTTCCTCGTCGGCGCCCGTCGCAGACGTTGGATCGGACAAGGGAAACGCCATGAGCGCGACGGAGAATGCAAGTTTCAATTCCGAAATCATCAGCCAGTCCTTTCAATGGTTACCGATGAGTAGTGCACTGTTTCATGGGAAGGACGAGGTCTCGCCGCATTCGCGCCGCGACCGTCCGCTCACTTTGTACTCGCCTCATTCCTTCTCAAAGTCGCGCGAGTAATCAAGCACAACTTGTCGGAGCAGGCCCTGCCGCAGGACTGTGATCACCGTGCGCATGGAGCCCTTCTCAATTTCAAGCGACGCTTTGTGAGCCGCGCGAACGTCATCCAGCGTTTCTACTTTTGTCTCGCCCACTTTCAGGAGAATGTCCTGCTCGTTCAGGCCCGCGTTGCTGGCGTTGCCGGGATACTTCACTCCAAAGACAAACACGCCCACTTTGCGATAAAAAAACAACTCGGGATTGTCAAACTGATTAATCGCTTTGACCGTGAGATCCCATCGCGGGCAGTCCAATTCCTCTCCCTCGACTTTTCCCTTGACGCGCGGCGTGACTTCCAGCGTGATCGATTCTCCTCCTCGGGCGATATCAAAGCGCGCCACTTCACCCTTGGGCAGCATACCAAGACGGCGGCGCACTTCCGGCAGATCCTCTTCAGTAGCAGCCGTTATCGGCTCGCCGTTGACTCGGATGATTCGGTCGCGTCCTTCGATGCCGGCGCGCCGGGCAGGGCTCTCAGGGTCCGTCTCTGCGACGATGACTCCGTCGGACGCGTCGAAATAGATATTGCGATTGAAATCTCTCAGCGGCTGAAGCTGGAGCCCGGTCCAACTCCAGTTCACACAACCACTGCTACGAAGCTGGGGGACCAGTTGGGCAATGGTCACGGACGGAATCGCGAAGCCCATATCGCCGCCGCTCATGTTCGCGAGGGCGTTAATACCGATGACTTGCCCATCGGTGTTGACAAGCGGTCCGCCCGAATTGCCCGGACTGATCGACGCATCGGTTTGAAGCCAATGGCTGTACTCGCTGTGGCTGGGAATGAAGCGTCGCGAACAAGCGATGATGCCGATGGAGACCGATCGATTCAGCCCCCATGGCGCGCCCATTGCCATGACAAAATCACCTTCGCGCAGCACCTCCGAGTCTCCCAACGACGCGAAGGGCAGCTTTGCGTCCTCCTCCGGCGTCAGTTTGAGCAATCCGAGATCCGTGTCCTTGTCGCTCCCAAGAATGGTGGCATTCATGGCGCGGCCGTCGAACAGCAGGCAGCGAACCTCCACGGCCTTGTCGATGACATGCCAGTTGGTGAGGACATCGCCCTCGGCGCTGATAATGACGCCGCTGCCGGAAACTTCCTGGGAGATTTTCTTCCCGCGTTCCATGCTTTCGCGGATGCACTTAATGAAGACAACCGCTGGAAAGACCTTGTCTTTGGCGCTTTGTACGATTTGGCGAAAGTCGCTTTGTGTCGCACTGGGCCGATTCTCCGCATGGGCGCGGGTCGTTGCAACGAGTGAAGATAGTCCGATCAGTAGCAAGGTCTGCAAGGCGCGCATGCGATGTTTCTCCAAATTACGAACGCCGATCTGGGTAGCTTTGGGACGGCCCAACCCAGCGTAGCATAGCCAGTTTGTTGTATTCTTTGCAACTGATGAGGGCCGCGCGGCACTCGTAAAGTTCGCATACCGATCGCACACGTCGCGGCGGGTGCCGCTCCAAACTTTACCTGTACTGACCGCGCCGATTTGATGGCGTTTGTATTACGGCACGGCACGAGCCGGGACTGCGAGGGTAAAGGTCTGGGGGAGCCACCTTTTTGGAGCCCGCCCGCCACGGCGGAAATTGGACTTGCCCGCGCGCTCGGTTCGGACCAAACCGCTATCTGTTTCGCAACGCCTGCCTTACCGCACGGTGAGCTGCATGCAAGCGCCAACGGGATTGACCATTTGCGAGAGATTCTTCCAACGGTTCCAACCACGCCTTAGGCGAATCAGATTGCCGACACGATGGGCTTCGATGCATTCGCATGCAGCGATTATTATTTGTTCCTGCTCGAACGGGTGATGGAAGGCGCACCTACTATGCATAGACGGCAGCATGTCTAGTTCGGTCATACAGATTGTGTATGTGATCAAGTGGAGACCATTAGTGGCTGCACACTTCTTGGCAAGTTGTCGCCAATGCAATTGAGCCGAGGGCGCGTGCATTGCAATCAACAAGGCACGGGCATCTGAAGGCCGGTCGTGAATGCGATTAATCCCTCTGCAGCGATTCGAAGGTGATCACAGACGGCTCCACTTGATGAGAGGCGTGAACAATGAGTCGACAGCCCATGCAGCCCATCATTCGAATTGCCATGTGGTCCGGGCCGAGGAACATCTCCACGGCCATGATGCGCGCCTGGGAAAATCGGCCCGATGCCATCGTCTGTGATGAACCCCTCTATGCGCATTATCTTCGCGTGACCGGCGTCGAGCATCCCGGCCGGGATGAAGTCATTGCGTTTCATGAATCCGACTGGCGCAAGGTCGTCGCCCGGCTGCTCGGGCCGATTCCAGACGGAAAACGCATCTATTACCAAAAGCACATGGCCCACCACCTGTTGCCCGAGATCGACCGCGAGTGGTTGCGATCGCTGACGCATGCAATGCTGATTCGCCATCCGGCCGAGATGCTCACCTCGTTGTCGAGGGTCATTCCCGAACCGAAGCTGACGGACACGGGCCTTCCCCAGCAGCTTGAAGTCGTTCAATTGGTCGAGGACCTGACGGGGCACGCGCCGCCGATTGTGGACTCGCGCGACGTGCTTGAGAATCCTCGTCGCATGCTGGGCGTTCTGTGCGAGGCGCTGGGCGTGCCGTTTGACGATGCAATGCTGCATTGGCCGCCGGGGCGGCGCGAGACCGATGGAATCTGGGCAAAGCACTGGTACGCGGCGGTGGAGCAGTCGACCGGGTTTGAACCGTACAAACCCAAGGCCGAGCCGGTGCCGGACAGGCTTGCGCCGTTGATGGGCGAGTGCCTGAAGCTGTATGAAGTACTTCATGAGCGGCGGCTGCGGACCTAAGCCGCTCAACGCCAAACGAGAGAAAGCGATTCATGCTGCAACCGCGCGATCCACGCAACGACGATCTTGTGGTGAACATCAACGGCCGACTCGTTCATCGAAACGAGGCGGGAGTCAGCCCGTTCGACTCCGCGGTGCAGGGCGGCGACGCGGTCTGGGAGGGACTGCGCCTCTATCATGGTCGCATTTTCATGCTTACCGAGCATCTGGAGCGGCTCATCAGCTCGGCCAAGGCGCTGGCGTTCGCCGAGATTCCCTCGACAGCTCGGATCATCGACGAGATTCGTCGTACGCTGGCGGCCAACCGAATGACCGACGGCGTCCACATTCGCCTGACGTTGTCGCGCGGCGTGAAGTACACGAGCGGGATGGACCCGCGCCTGAACACCTCGGGACCAACGCTGATCGTGCTGGCGGAGCATAAGCCGCCGGTCTATGACAAGTCGGGCATCACGCTCATGACGAGCAGCATTCGCCGGTTCCCGGTGGATTGCCTTGATCCGAAGATCCACCATTGCAATTTGATTCAATCGATCCTGGCAAAGATCGAAGCCAACGCCGCCGGAGCGGATGACGCGCTCATGCTCGACACGCGGGGTTTCATCGCGGAGACGAATGCGACACATGTTTTCATCGTGGAACGCGGCGTCGTACGCACGAGCCGGCTTGTGGCGTGTCCGGAAGGCATCACGCGCGCCGTGGTGCTGGGCATGTGCCGCCGAAGCGGGATTCCTCATGCCGAAGCCGACCTGTCGCTGACCGAGCTGTACCGCGCTGACGAGTGTTTCTGCACCGGCACGATGGGCGAGCTGGCGCCCGTCGTCAAAGTGGACGGACGGGTCATCGGCGGCGGCCGCGCTGGCGAGATGACTACGCGATTGAGCAACTGCTTTCGTGAGTTGACCGAGACGGAGGGCGAGCCGGTCGCGTGATCCGAGTCGGGATTCATGACATCGCGAAGCAAGGTCAGGGGCGACCGCTTGGGAGCGGATTCCCGATCTTGCCAAGTTCAATCCCACCTGCAGCCGCGCGCAGTGCGAACAATAGGCAACCAGTATCAAGAAAAGGCCCGAACGCGTTTCGCGGGCGGAAGAAACTGGTTGGCCCGTGGTGGATCGGATTTCACAGGCGCTCGATTCGCTTCGCGGCGTCGGGGATTGCCGAATGGTGATCCCGCGCCTGGATTCTGGAGCTTTTCCGGCAAGGCGAGTATGATGCAGCGACTGGACGGATCCTGCGGCTGAATGCGGCGAGGCTTGGTGCCGCATGACAGGGCACGGCAATGGAATGCATCGCAGTCATCAATCAAAAAGGCGGCGTTGGGAAGACAACCACAGCGGTCAATCTCGGCGCGGCGCTCGGGCAGCGCGGCCGGCGCGTGCTGATGCTCGACCTCGACCCACAGGGCCACCTGACGACGCATTTCGGTTTGGACGAGGCCGCTCCCGGCCGGGGCATTTACGAAGTCCTGACGCGCGATCTCCCACTGGATGACGCGCTCCACTCGTATGGCAAGAACTTGACCATCGTCCCCGCGCAGATTGACCTTGCAGCCGCCGAAGTGGAGCTGGTCAGCGTCGTCGGGCGCGAAGTGATTCTTCGCGACACCCTCGCAGCGGCGAAGAAGACCTACGACCTTGCGATCATCGACTGTCCGCCTTCCCTTGGAATACTCACGCTCAACGCGCTAGGGGCTTCGACGCGCGTCTTGATACCGCTGCAGGCGCATTTCCTGGCATTGCAGGGCGCCGGCAAGCTGTTCGAGACCATCGCGCTGGTGTCGCAGCGGATCAACCCGGCCCTGCGCGTGCTGGGCATCGTGCTTTGCATGTACGAAGCCGGGACCAAGCTGTCGGCCGAGGTCGTGGCGGACTTGCAATCGTTTCTCGATTCGTCCCGCGCGGGGCACGCGCCGTGGCGCGACGCGAAAATCTTTGAAGCTCGCATTCGCAGGAACGTGAAACTGGCGGAGTGCCCCAGTCACGGCCAATCCATCTTCGAATATGCCGACAAGAGCAATGGCGCGATTGATTACCTCGCGCTGGCCGATGAGTTCCTGGCAGCCCTCTCGCCGCAATCGCAGGTCGTGCAGAGGGCGACCGATGAGCCCGCCGCACCTGCTTCGCAACCGCTGCCGGTTCAGGGTAGCGCGCCGACCGTTCCCCAAACCGTCCAATCCTCGTCAAAAGCACGAAAGCCGCGCCCGAAGACGCCGCCCGTCGCCGAGGGCGCCCCGGCTGATGCTCCGAATGACAAGGCCCAGGCCAAGCCGGAGTCGGAAGCGGTCGCACGGGCGGGTTGAGCGGTCGTTTTCGCTGACCAAAGTTGAAAGGGTCGAATGAATCTGCAATCGCGTCGAATGCGCACCGCTGTCTTCGGGTGCCTGTTTGTCGGCGCGTTTGTCACGTCGCACATGCCGCCGCCGCCGGTCCCCAGTCGGCCGCCGATCAACGACAAAGTGATGCATTTCTCGGGGTTCGTGCTGCTGGGCATGGTGTCGATCTGGCGTGGACTGACGGTTGGCCGACGGTATCCGATGAAATCTGCGCTGGCCTGGCTGGTGGGCCTGATGGCATACGGCGCGGTGGACGAATGGACGCAGCCGATCATGGGACGAAGTTGCGAACTGTATGACTGGGTGGCGGATGTGTTCGGCGCGATCGTCGGGATCGCGATCATTCTTCTGTTGCATCAGCGAAGCGTGACGAGGGCGACGTGAACCGATTCATCGTCGCAGTGTTCGTTGCCTTGACGCTGAACGCGGGCTGTCGCGAGTCGGCGGAGCTGCCCGAAAAGCGCGAGCCGCGCGGCACGGTTCACCGCATCGCACTGATCAGCCCCGAGTCGGCCGATCAACCCGAACACAAAGTCATGGAGCGCGCCGGCGAATGGCTGGCTCGGCGAATCCCCCGGGCGCAGGTAGAAGTCAGGCCGGTCGGATCGCGATCCCCGGCCGAACAGCAGCGCCTGATTGAAGAGACGCGCGCACACGCGGACATGCTCATCGTGTGGCCGATAGAGCCGGTCCCGCTTGGACCCGCATTGATCGACACCGTTCAGCGCGGCGTCGGCGTGTTTCTAATCGGCAGCGATTGCGGGCCCAAGTCGCGCACCAGTTTCAGCGGTCCGTCCGAGATGGACCTCGGGCGCGAAGCGGCCCGGGCCAGTGCGGCGGCACTTGCAGGCCGTGCGCAGTCGCTCATGCTCCTTCACGGGGGAGAGTCGCTCGAGCTTGATCGCAGCCGTTACGTCGGTTTTTCGCAGGAGCTGCGCAACCACGGCGAAATTCACCTCATGCACGAAGAGAACTGCAAAGGGGACGCCATCGCCGCCGTGCGAGAGATGCGGCGTCTGTCGCGGTTGTATCCGCGCTGCGGAGGTTGGACGTTGCTGGGAGAGTGGCCGCTGGCGGCTCTAAGCCCTGCCGAGACGATTGCGCCCGAGGGAATGGCTGTTGTGCTGATCTCGGCGTCACACCGGCGGCTGGCGGACTTGAAGGTGGGACGCCTCCACGCATTGGTTACCTATGACATTCAGGATGCCGTCCGAGGCGCGCTGCTCTCGGCGGTGCAATGGCTGAACCAGAAGGAGGATGTCCGCCAGGTGGATCGCTATGCACCGGTCAGGACGGTCACCGGCGTGAACCTCGCCGAGCATGAGGCACAATGGCGGACGTGGATGACAAACGTATCCGTTGGAGAATAGCGTGCGGTTGAGAAAGCTCAACGCCCGCCGCGAAAAAACGTCCCCAGCGTCCGCAGCAGGATGACGAGGTCGAGTTCGAGAGACATGTGCTTGATGTAATAGAGATCGTGTTGGAGTTTCAGCCGGGCGTCGTGTACATCCGCGGCGTAGGCCAGATTGATCTGCGCCCAGCCGGTTAACCCCGGCTTGACGAGATGGCGCTCGTGGTAATGGGGGATCAACATGGCCAGCGGCTTGACGAACTCCGGCCGCTCTGGTCGGGGACCGACGAACGACATCTCACCGCGAAGAATGTTCCACAACTGTGGCAATTCATCCAGGCGCGACCGGCGAAGCCACCGCCCGATCGCAGTAACGCGGTCATCGTTGGCGACGGCCCATTGAGTGCCGCCCGCCTCGGCATCGACGCGCATCGTTCGGAACTTGTAGAGCGTGAATCTCCGCCCGCCGCGGCCGACTCGCGTTTGGCTGTAAAGCACCGGCCCGCCGTCCTGAATGCGTACCAGCATCGCAACCGCCACCAGGGCCGGTGCGGCGACAATCAATCCGCACGCCGCTCCGACCAGATCGACGCACCGCTTGACAAATGCGTGTTCGCGGCGGTGGCCCTTCAGATCGGCGGACAAGAACCATCGCGGTGAGATGTGCGATACCGGGACCTGCCCGTATGCCGTCTCAAAGAAGGTTGTCTCGTCCGTAACGCGGCACCCCAGGTGGAGGCATTGAAGCGCGGCGGTGGCGCTCGTGGTGTCGCGGCAGGCCTCGTTCGCAACGATGACTTCGGCCACATCGAATTCGCGGCAGATGCGAGATGCTTCGGCGGCCGATCCGACGATCGGGATGTCCGAAGCGAATTGCTCACGCCGCGAGTCGGCTTGATCCAGGGCGACGCCGATCAGGCGATACCCCGGTACGCATCCCCGACGGACCGAGCGGATGATCGCGCCGGTCAGCGGGCCGCGACCAATCACAAGCAGCCCGCGGCGAACTTCGCGCACCGATTGATGCGCCAGCAGGCGGATGCATGGCGCCAGTATGAGGAACGCGACAAACCCGAACGCAATCGTCCGGCGACTCAAGCTGGAATACATGAATAGGTTGGTGATGAGCCAGGTGGACAGGACCGCGGCCACGATCGTGATGAAGCATCGGGCGAGGATGCGCGATCGCGCCCAGAGCGTGTTGGATTCATAGAGCCCGAAGATGCTCCCCGCGATGGCGACGCAGGTCGCCAAGATCAGCGCGGGCATCCACGGCTGAAACTCGCCAAGCGGCCAGGGCGTCGGCGACCACCACACCAGTCGATGGTGACCGATCACCATCGCGGAAACAACGAGTGTGATGTCTGCGGCCATCCACGCAGCGCGGGGCAGATGGAGCAGGTGCCGGCCGAGCACTGAGCCTGTGGGGACATCCGTGGAAGACGGAATCGTCTGGCCGAGCGATTTCGAGGCAGACGGCTCCTGCGGCGCGGCAATCGGGCCAGCAGGCTGCACGATCAGATCGAGGGGAGCCAGAACGTTGGCGCTCACGCGGGACGAATCCTCCGAAAGACGGTATTGGTATCGGACGCGGCCTGCATCGACATGAGATGACAACGAAGGCACTTTCGGCGAGCCGCTTAATCCCGTTCGGCGAGATTTGCGCGGCGCGAGCTGCCTCGATCTCGCATGGCACAAGTTCGCGGGCGGTAACTCCGATAAAACGAGAGTCGCGGCGGATTTCTGCGCCGTGCAATCGTGCGTTCCAAGAGGCGGCCTGCGATGCAGAATCGAAGAAACCTGGTGACATTCTGGTGCGCAGCGGCAGTGCTGGCGGCCTTCATCGGTGCCTGTGAGGAGGAGCCCTACAAGCGCGCCTGGCGCGTGCAGCCGCCGGAAGATGAATTGGGAGCTGTTCCCGTCGAGCCTCGTGACATGGGACTGACACCTGGCGAGGTTGCGGCCGAAGGCCGACACACGCTTGACGCGTCGCCAAGCCAGGGGCGCTTTCCCACGGGGCTTAGCGTCGTGCAGGTCGTGGCCATCGCTGACGGGCCGCAGGCGACGCGCGCAGTTCGACCTGCCCAGATGGCGGTGGATCGGCAGGCGTATTGGCTTGGTTTGGCGGACGATCTGCCGGGGATGCGCGAGGTGCGCGTGCAGCGGCAACGCGGGCTGGACCCGCGCGGCGCTGACCACCGCGAAATTCTCGATGAGGCGCTGAAGGGTCGTTGCAACCTGTGCCTGGTTTATACGCGCGTGCTTGATACGCCGGCGGACGCGGAGTATTTCGGAGTCCTCTACGATGCACGGTCGGGCACGGCGCTGGTTGCGTTTCGCTGCCCGGTCGAGTTGCAGAAAAAGCAGCGCAAGGCATGTGACCGACACGAGCATGAGTTCGACGATGGCGAATGCATCTCGAGCTACCTCGCCGAGGCGCGGCTGCGCCAGTTGGTTCGCGATACGCTTTGGGACTTGGCCAAGCTCGATCGGCGCGATGCGACGACCCAGCCCAGCCCGTGGCAGACAGATGATCCGCTCGTGCCGCGGCCCAGCGATTTTTGGCGATTGCTCGATCGCTATGGCCGGTGAGACGGTGTGCCGCTTGCCAGACTGATGACACTTCGATATTTGCCTGAAGAGGCCGCTTCGATTCGATCGACTTGATGGATTCGCACCGGTGTCCCTGTGCCGATGCAGGCGGAGAGCCTGGAGGCCAACCGGGATCGGGATTGCGCGGTGAGCGAATTTGCGACGAGTCGCACGTCCAGACTCAAATCGCCCTGTTGGATCACCTGGTATTGCGCGATACCCGGCTGATCGCGCAGGACATAAAGCACCGAAAGGGCATGGGCTGCGCCGCCGGACTTCGTTTGGAGCATGTCGGTGCGCCGGCCGGCAACAACCTCCAGACAGGCCAGCCCGCGTCCGCAAGGGCAGGGCGCGGCGCGCAGCGCCCCCAGATCGCCGGTGCGATAGCGGATGAATGGCATTGCCCAGGCATCAAGGTTCGTGATCGTGATTTCTCCAACTTCACCTGCCGGCAGCGGGTGGCCTGATTCGCCGAGGATCTCCACAATGACGCCTTCCATTGCGATGTGGTAGGCGCCCAGCGGGCATTGGTGCGCGATGAATCCAGCCTCGCGAGCGCCATAGCCGTCTGCCACGGGGCAGGAAACGGCCTCTTCAATGGTCGAGCGGTCCGCCGGGTCGAGCCACTCGCCGGTCGTAAAGACCGCCCGCAATGCGGGATTGGCGAACCGTCGTCCGGTGTCGCGCGCGTGGCGGACCAGTCGCGCCAGGCTGCTCGGGTAACCGAAGAGATGCACGGGGTTGAATCGCTGCATGACGTCCAGATGGCGCGACATCGTGCGAGGCGTCATGTTGAAGGCGCTTAGCAGACGGTGGTTGATCAGGCGATCGCGCAGCGACTTGAAACGATCCTGTGCGGATAATTCGGCCGGCGCGCCCCAGAGGTACAGCTCGCGCTCGCCGAGGTCGACGCCGAACCAGCGCCGGGACCGAGCGCGCGCAGCCTGATCCGCCGCCTGACGAGATCGGTCGATATGGAATTGCAGCGGTTGCCCGGTGCTGCCTCCGGTCGTATAGGGAAACCGCTCGCCGGCGGAAGTCGGGTCGAGCAGCGCGTTGAGATTTTGCCGAATGTCGTCTTTTGACAGCGTGGGGAGTCGAACGAGGCTGCCCAGGCCAAACCCTTGGACATTGTCTGCATGGCACCCCGCATCGACGAACCGGCGGCGGTAATACGGGATTCGACTTGAGGCATGCCGCATCAGCCGGCGGAGCTTCGTTTCCTGAAGTTCGATGAGCGCTGCGGGCTCCATCCATTGCGACCGCTCCAGCTCCCGCAGCCGGCGGAAGGTGGGTCTCCGGCAGATTCGTTCGTGAAGGGGAAGCACCAGTCGCCGGGCGAGCGCAGGAAGCATAACTGGAGAAGGCTCCTGAAAAGGCTGTTCAGGGCGGTTTTCGAGCACGATCAGCCGATTTTGTATCGGCCTCGCGGCGTGGCGGCCTGAAAGGCTGCGGGATTCCGGTGGCAGCGGCGAGATTCAGGCGATATAGTAATGGGTGATGCTGCGTGGCTGCGGCAGTGCGGGCAGAAAGGGCAGATGGCGATGGAACCTCACGGATATATGCTGGCGTTCTTGGGAAATCTGGGTCCGTGGGAGCTGATTGTCATCGGCATTGTCGCGCTGCTGCTCTTCGGCAAGCGGCTGCCCGAAGTCGGCCGTTCGCTGGGTCGCGGCATCGTCGAGTTCAAGAAGGGCCTGCGCGACACGGGTGACGACATCAATGCAGCCGGCAGCACAACGGGATCGGACGCCGCGCGCGGCTCAAAACCTTTGGAAAAGACATCAGAATAAGCACGTCACGGACCGGTCTCCGCGCAACGCGTCGATCTAATTCACTATTTGTAGATATATTCAGGTCTTGCGAACGGCTGCAAGCAAACGGCGCATGTCGCCGGTTATGGGCTGCCCGCGCGGATTCTTCAACAATCTCGGACCGACGCGCAACGTCCGCCTGTCAACGTTTCTTCGAGCCTCATCACGCCTGATACATTGTTGTTCGGAGCGTGCCGCCATTATTTGACCCATCGGTGACGTCCGAGACGCCTTCGAAACGACATGCGAATGTCACTTTCATGCCCGGCCTGATTGGTCACTTCGCGCTCATCACCGTCCGATGACAACACATCGAAACCGGGCATGGCCGGCCCCGGATTGTGTGCATTCACACGCGGATCGGAGTGAGGCAGCCGTTGTTTGAGAACCTCCAGCAAGTTGGCGGACTGACGGCGATGGTCGTGGACGACGACCCGCAGCTGCGCGCGCTTTGCCGCGCGCTGTTGGAGCGAGACGGCTGGTCCGTCATCGAGGCTGCCGATGGAGCGAAAGCAGTGGAGCTGGCCCGAGATCAGCCGCCCGACGTATTCATCATGGACGTCATGATGCCCGGCATGGACGGCTATGACGCCACCCGCGCCCTGCGAGCTGACATGATGACAGCCAACACACCGGTTGTCATGCTAAGTGCGCGGGTGGAGCCGGACGCCGTGATCGCGGGATTGGACAGCGGCGCGGATGAGTACCTGGCCAAGCCCATTCACCCGCAGGAATTTGTCCTACGAATGCGGGCCATGAGTCGGTTGCGTCGCGCGTCGCGCGAGTTGGAGCGGAGCTATGAGCGATTGGGGGAGCAATCCTGGGCGCTGAACTGCCTGCTTGATTTTACGACGGCCCTTTCGCGAGCGGAAACATTGGAAGCGGTCTATGACCGTATGCTGGAGCTGGCCATTGCGATGACCGCATGCCGTCGCGTCATGATCGCCATTTCGGTGGACAACGGCGATCTGGACGTCGTCCGTGCGAGCCGCCGGGAAGACATGATGGCCGGGCCGATCGCCCGCGTGGGAACGATCTGCGGCGAGGCGATGGCGTCGGGCAAGACGCTGCTCGTGGAGGACGACGAAGCAGCCGCCACGTGGGCGGGGCGACCCGATTTTGACTACGTCTCCGAAACGCCCAGCGTGGCGATTCCGATCAAATCCCGCGATCAGTCGGTCGGACTCATTTGTGCGTGCGGCCGCGTCGGCCAGAGGCCGTTCTCTCCGCAGGATCTCGAATACCTCGAGTTGGCGGCGGCGTATGCCGCTTCCGCGATTCACATGATTCAAACCAGCAAGGCGCGCGACGCGGCGCGCGACGCGATTGTCGTTGGCCTGGCCCAGCTTGCGGAACACCGCGACGACGACACGGGCAAACACCTGGAGCGCGTGGCGAATTACTGCGTGGAGGTCGCCGAGGCCCTCCGGGAAGACGCTCCGTACAACCGCATTATTGACGACGAGTTCATCAACAACATCCAGCGCGCGGCGCCGTTGCATGACATCGGCAAGGTCGCCATCCCCGACGCGATCCTCCTCAAGCCCGGCCGGCTTTCGACGGAAGAACGCGATGTGATGCGCATGCACCCGGTGGTCGGGGCCGAAACGATCCGCTCGCTGATGGCCCACGCGCCCGATTCCGCCTTCTTGCGAATGGCCGAAGACATTACCCACGCACACCACGAGTGGTTTGACGGCAACGGCTACCCGCGCCAGCTCAAGGGGGAGCAGATTCCGCTCGCCGCGCGCATCGCCGCCATCGCGGACGTCTACGACGCCCTGCGAACCGAACGCATCTACAAGGGACCGATGTCGCACGACGAGGCGGTGCAACACATCCTCGAATCGTCCGGGACGCATTTTGACCCGGTCGTTGTCGAAGCCTTCTATCGCCGGCACGAGGCTATCGAGCGTCTGGCAACACACTTGTCCGATCGAAAGTCGGCGGTCAAGCGCCATCGACCGACCCACGTGGCGTGGGCCAATGCCCAGGTGGAACCAAGTTCGGATGACGCGGATCCCTCCTCCATGGCCAGTCCCGCGCGAGTCGACGAGCAGGCAACGTAGTACCTCCGAGTCGAAGCTAAGCGCGGCTTCATTCGATGGCTGAAATCCCGCCGGTCAGTGTGATACCTCGTATCTCGCAATTCGTGTTTGGCAGCCTGACTGCCGGTCAAAGTGACACTCCACTCAACGGCGGCGCGGTTCCGCTGCCAACCGTTACTCCAGTATTTACAGCTAGTTAACGTCGACGTCGCCGCCGCCTCGCACGTGCCTACAGCCGTTGGCACGGCATCTGCCTATTGCGGGGTGGAGCATTCGCAGACCGGCAGGGGCCGGTCCTGCACGCAAGGCGAGGGTCTTCTTTCGAGGAGGTAACGAAACATGTTCATCAATCGAATGTTGCTGGCCCCGGAACTCGTCCGGCGAGAAATGGGGGAGTTGTTCGACAGCGTATTCAACGGACACGACGTGCGAGCGCGGTCCTATCCGGCGCTGAACATCTGGGAAGAAGGCGACCGGTTGTTCGCCGAAGCCGAGTTGCCCGGCATGGGAATGGACGACATCGAGTTGTTCGTTGTCGGCAACGAATTGACGATCAAGGGACAGCGCAGGCCGCTGGCCGATGAGAACGCGAGCTACCATCGTCGCGAGCGCGGCGTGGGCGAGTTTTCCCGCACCGTAACGCTTCCGGTCGAGATCGATTCCGACAAAGTCGAAGCGAGTCTGAAGAACGGCGTGTTGACGATCACACTGCCAAAGGCCGAAGCGGCCCGTCCGCGAAAGATCAGCGTTCGTACGGAGTAAGAGATTCGGGCCGAACCCGATAGTCCCGCGAAAAAGGCAAGGAATCAAGTGACGCGCGCGTCGCGCGAGAGGAGAATGAACCATGTCAGCGAATGCAATGCTTGAGAAGCCGGCCGCCCCACAGAACGTCGTGGCGACGCCGGAACCAACCCGCAGCGGCCGAACCTATGTGCCGGCGGTTGACATCATCGAAAAGGCGGATGAGTTTGTGCTCTTCGCCGACGTTCCCGGCGCAATCGGCGACCGAATCGACGTGAATTACGAGAATGGCCTGTTGACGCTCCGCGCAGGAATTGACCCCTCGCCCCGAACGCGCGAAGGGAGCCTGCTCCGCGAGTATGGCGTGGGCGATTTTGAACGGTCGTTCCGCGTTGGCGAGGGCATCGATGCATCAAGGATCGATGCCGAGTTGCGTAGCGGCGTCCTGTCAGTGCATCTGCCCAAAGCGGAGTCGATCAAGCCGCGGCGCATTTCAGTGAAGTCCGAGTGAGGCTCACGGTGATTTGCGATTCCAAATCGAAAGCCCCGGGCATCTGCCTGGGGCTTTTTTGATGGAGCGAACCAGAGTGATTTCGGGGGAACCAGACGATGTGATGGGCGTCTCGCAGATCAACGATTGCCGTGCTATTGAGACGTCTGGCTTGATGCCGCCAAGCCGCGAGTGAAACGCTCCACGCGAATCAGCTTGCCTTGCTCGTCCCAGTACCGCCATTCGCCGTCTTTCTGCCCCTCGGCGTACAAGCCTTCGGATTCCTTCGGACCGGTCTTGCCCGGTGTGGGGCCGGGGTGATACGTGACCCAGTGGCCGGTCTTCGCATATTCACCGAAGCCCTGGCGCTGGGCATAGCCTTCGGCCCGGATCGCGCCGCCCGGATATTTGTCGATCGACGGCACGACCCGGCTTACAAACCACATGTAGGTGAACCACGTGGCCAGCACCGCCAGCGGCACGAGCGTCAGCAGCCGTCGCTTGGTGCCCGTCAGCGTGGTGGGATGATTCGCCAAAGTTGCGAGTCTCAAGGTGATTCGCGGCGCGACGAGCATCGCGCGGCCGCTGCGTGAACCGTGCCTACTTCATGAACCAGCGCTTGATGGCGTGGATCGACGTGTCCCGGCCGGCCTTCGCAATGGAATACGTCAGTGGGATCAGCTTCGGACAGACTTTCACGCAGTTCTGCGCGTTGCCGCAATCGGTGATTCCGCCGGGGCCCATCAGTGCCTCCAGCCGCTCGCCCTTGCTCATCTTGCCGGTCGGATGATTGTTGAACAGAACGGCCTGCGAGATGACGGCTGCGCCGAGGAACCCATTCTGCAATTCGTGTGTCTCGCGCCGGGCAAACTCGGCATCGCTCTCGCCGCTGGCGCGAGAGATTTCCACCTTCGTATATTGTGGGCAGGCTTCCATGCAGCAGCCGCAGCTCATGCATTGCGACAACGGATAATTGGTCTCCTGCTCGCCCGGTCCCTGGGTCGGCCCCGCGCCGGCGTCGTAGTATCCGTCGACCGGGATCCACGCCCGCACGCGCTTCAGCCCCTCAAAGATGCGCCGCCGATCGACGAACAAATCACGCACGACCGGGTACTTGCTCATCGGCTCCAGTTCGATCTCGCCCGCGTCGTTGCGGTCGAGTTGATCGACCAAGGCGCTGCATGCCTGCCGCACGCGGCCGTTGATGACCATCGTGCAGGCGCCGCAGACCTCTTCAAGGCAGTTGCAATCCCACGCGACCGGCGTGACGGACTCGGTTTCGCCGATCGGCGTCGGATGGCCGGCGATGTATTGCAGCGCCGAGATAACGTTCATCCCCGGCACGTGCGGCACGGAGAAGGATTGATGGTATCGATCGCCACCGGGCCGATCCTGCCGGGCGATGCGAAAGATGACGGCTTCGTGTTGCCCGCCGTGCCCGTGCGAATCGTGAGCGGCGCCGTGGCCCGCGTGACCGTGCGAATCGTGGGATGCATGCGAGTCGTGAGATGCGTGTGCAGCCATTCAACGCGGCTCCAAAAGTAGCTCATCGACCGACTTGTGCCGACCGGATGAGGTTCGATGGGCGATTATAGGGCGCGCGGCAGGGGGTGCAATGGCGGGGTTGTTTCGCGCCGAGCTAAGCGTCCGTGCGATTCAGCCGGATGCGAGACCGCAACGGTTTATCCCCGAGGCGACTCAATTTGGTGCTGGAGAGCAGGGAATCAAAATAGTTGTGCTAATTCGGCAGGCTTCGGAGCGCTTGCTCGTACTGTTCGCGGTTGAAGACGAACGGGCCGAATGCAGAATAGCATCGAATTGGTCGGTAGGGCTGCTCAAATGCTTGCCAAGTGATGGTAGTCTCCTCGGTATGCACGACGCATGTGAGCGGCCAGCATCCTACCTCGCCACAGTCGCAGCCTAAAACGTAGATGCGACCCGACGCATTGGCAAAGAAGGGCGTTTCAGACTGTCCGCGGAAATACTGGTCAAGCGGGCCGTACTTGAAGAACTCCATGACAAGTCCTCCATACCCGCCTGCTGGATCGTTCATCCCGCGAGCACGTTCGAACTGCTCCACGAGATTTGTGAGTAACACACCGTCGATGCACGGTGTGATCACCGTAATATCGCTCTTGCGAATGTCGAATATGAGCACGTTTGACATCTTGCCATACTAGCGTGAGTCCCGATCAGTAGGGTAGGGGCGCGCTTCTAAACAGGGTCAGCAATTCAGGTCAAGGCGTTGCAGGAGCAGAAAGTTCGCCGGAAAGGCTCGTCAAGCCGGACGGACCATCACGTGTTCGACCGTTGCTGCAAGTACTCGCGAATCGCTCGAAACCGCGCGGCGCGGGTCGCGTCCTTCTCCTGACTCTCGCCATACTCCGCCCAGCCCAATGGTGTGCCGCCAAACATGGAATCCACGCGCGACAAGTTCGCGCCGGCCTCCACCAGCACGCGTACCGCTTCGAGGTTGCCCGACGAAACAGCATGATGCAGGGCGGTCCCGTGCGAATGGTTTCGGCGGCTGATGGATGTGGGGGCCATCCCCAGCGCGAGCATTCGCCGAAGCGCCTCAGCATGGCCATGCAGCGCTGCCTGAACGAATGCATCATCACGTTCCGCTTGAGATGCAGCCGGCGCGAGACGATCGACTTCCTCCCAGCGATTCAGGCAAAGAGCCGTCGTTAGAGTGAGCACCGCGCCGCGGTTCACGAGGTGTTCGGCCGCGGCAAAGTTACCGTTGTGGATCGCCGCGTCGGTGTTGGCGCCATAGCGACCCTGATAAGTGTTCAGGCCCTCCAGCGACGCACCGGCCCCTAGCAATTCGTCGATCAGCGCGATCTGCACGCCGCATTGTCGGGCAATCCACGACCAGCATACGAGGCGCAGGGCGTAATCGACTTGCTCGGGCAGGGTTGCCGGGTCCTTAAGGCGGGCCGTGTCGATGATGCAACGGGCTATCGCCGCGATGTTCGACGGAAGCCTGCCGTGACGGACCGGGTCCTCCGCGATGAACCAGAGCAGGTACGGGCGGTGAAAGAATCCGCCCGGCTCGATGTCGCTCGCAGCCACGCCGCGCAGCCATTCGCCGGGGGAATCAAGTCGCGCGACGGCGACGTGCGGCCTGGCATCCAGCAGTCGCCGCAAAGCGGGTTCATCCCCCGCGTCGATGGCGGCGACGGCATCGCGGAAGTCGTCGTCGAGGGTGGCCATGTCAAGAACTCGATTACGTGAACTTGATAGCGAGGCACATCAGCTAATATCAGCGGCGGCATTCGCCTCTGAATTCGTTCCTACTTTAACCGCAGCAGCTTGCCGCGGCGCTTCACGATGTTCTTATAGTCCCACTGAATCTTGACCGACTTCGCCAGCCACCGCTTGAGCTTGCCGGCCTTGATCTGATCGACGGACGTATAGCGCGCTTCGGCCGCCTTGAAGCTGCCCTCGTCGTCCAGCCCCGGCTCGTCGAAGGATTGGCCGCTCCAGAACAGCAGGCGGATGCAGCCGCCGGGTTGCGGGCTTTTGAGCTTGCTGTAGCCGACGATCGGGTTGCCGTCGAGAAACCAGACCGGGTGGCGGTGCCAGATCATGTTCTCCGCGCCGTGCCGGGTGAGCTGGCGATCGATCGCCTTGGCGAGGGCGTCGCAGATGCGCTGGTCGCCGGCGGTTTGTGCGGCGTTGTACGCGCGGATGTCTTTGTGGATGGGCATGTGGTCCGGTCCTCCGATCGAGGCGGGCAGTAGAGCGGGATTTCGGGAGTCGGCTTCAGCCGACTGGTGTTTGCCGCCCGCCTTGGCGGGTGGAAGAAAGCTCCCAGCGCTACTATTTCAGCCGGCTTCAGCCGGTCTTGGTTCACCGGAATCCGGCGAATCGCAGACTTCGAGCCGGGCCTGGAGCTGGCCGTTGGCGTGGTGCTCGCGCTGGCGGCGAACATAGTCGAGCACCCAATCGAGATTCCGCTTGCCGAAACTCACCACGCCATAACCGCGCTGCCACTCCAGGGCCTTTCGGTTCAGGCGCTTGTTCACCTCGAATGAGGACGCACCCTTGAGTTCCTGCACAAGGTCGCTGATCACAACGAACGGCTCAATGCTCACTGCCAAGTGAACATGCGTGTCGGTGCCGCCCAAGCCGTGCAGGTACGCGCCCTTGATTCGCCGGCATTTTGCTGTCAATTCTGCGTGGGCGAGCGCTTCGAGGTCGCCCGTGAGCAGCGGCAGATCGCCCTTGGTGTGCCAGTTGAAGTGAAGATAAACCTCATGATAAACATGACTGCTCATGTTGACGCCCCGGGGGCAAGTCCGGCTGAAGCCGGCTGATGAAGCATGGAAAGATAAATCAATCTAATTGGGATTGTCCACCACCGGTTGAAACCGGTGGCAAACGCAAGCCGGCTGAAGCCCGGCCAGCGCGCAGGCGGGTTCGATGCAGGCGGACTCATTGCTGACGGATTTGTGACAAGTGGAGTAGATGCTGACGGACTCGATCTGGCAATCCGTTGGAGCGGGAGATCACAGACGAATGGTCGCCTCGGGTGATGGAGCATCATTTGGCAGACGGGATTTCTGCCACATCTGCCCCCTTGCGATACTCTTCACCTGCTCTATTGCCGCCGAAGGCGGCAATCGGGGTGACAGTACGCCAGTTGAACTCTTTGTCGAGGGGATACGGGCCTGGGAGCCTGGAATGCGGGTTTTGCTGGCCGTGAAACCGTGAAAGCGGCGCGACATGCTTGTGGCAAGGACCGACAGAGCACGGACGCTGATCCGCGTCACGGCGGTTGCCGTCTATCGGCATTGCCCGCATCATGTCGTAGTTGGCGGCATGTTCTGGATTGCACTCCGGAGCCCGGCTGCCAGCTTCTCCAACAAGCCAGCAAGCTCGGACACATCCTCTGCACGCACCACGATACGTTGAGAAAGGCGGTATGCGGAGTCGCCAGACCGGTCCAGGTAGGATTGATCCACGATGCCTTGGCGATGCACGAGCAAGTGACGCCGCTGGTAGAGCACTCGTATGCGGGTGAGTTCCGCCGGCCGTAACCAAGAGTCGTAGCCGGAGCCCGTTGACACTCGCCACCATTCCGAAGCATCGTCGATTCGCTGGAAGATGTTGCCCTTCTTCGGCGCCCGCTTGGTCGCAGGAACGGATTCACGTAGAGCCTCTCCTAGTCGCTCGAATGCCCCCACCAGTCGGCCAAGCTGGTCCTCCATGATCTGGCGGATGGCATCCTGGGCTGTGTCTGCATCGGCGAATCCGCCAGTGATGCTCGGGATGTGCTCAATCATCCGGCGCACCGTCGCGATTGTTCGGTCGAACATCACGGCGGCTGAGTTGTGGCCGCAGGCCGGGCAGAAAAAGGACGAGCCAAGCGATGACCACCGACAGGCACATGCCTCGCAGGTGAAGTCCTGGCGTAACGCCTCGGCAATCGACAAGGGGACAATCAGGGGGCGCGGTCCCGGCTTGAAATCCATTGTCATCGAAATGTCGATGAGGCCGCGTCGCGGCCGCGACCGTTCCCGCATGTTCTGCCTGCGGGCATCGGACTGCATCGCACGGTCGATGATGCCTTGGACGTGAGCCAAGCCGACGGATCGAATGTGCTCTTCCTGGTCCGATGTGTTCCAGTCTTGCGGGTCCTGCTCGAAGCGGCAGTACGGACAAAACGCCCGCTCGTCAGGCACCTTCTCCCGCCAATCCTCATAGACCACCTTGAAGTGCCTCCCGCATTCCGATGACGGGCAACGGCGATCAATGCTCCCTTTTTCGTCAAGGGGCAGATCGATGGAGATCCGCATCCCCTGCTCAAGCTGCCGGAGTGCTCGAAGGGTTTCGTCAAACATGGCGCATCTCCGATCTGGCCCAGTGCTCGTGGGGGGTAGAGGGTGAGGCTTGGAGCGGGAGAGGGGCCGCGTCTCCCGCTTCATCATCACGGTGGATCGACTGGCTATTCATTGCGGGTGGCCTTGATGTTGGCGGCGTACGCGAGCACATCGATACACGGCACCGTGGCCATGCTCTGCAAACGAGCAATGAACCGCAACAGGAACAGGGCGAGCGCGGCGTCGGACCTTTCGACGGCGACGGCAGGCGGTTCATTGGTCGCGTACTTCACCTCGAAGCCTCCCTGCTTGGCGGCGCAGCCGATGTCGAGTTGGCCCTCAACAGCTACTCGGGCGATGGCCTCGCGGAACGAGTCGCCGAACGGCGGGCTCCAATCGTTGTCCAGTGTGACCAAGCCGCCGATGATATGATGCGGCGGCTTTGCGGGATACTCGCCGCCGGCGTGCCGAATGGGCAGGCTGGTTCTGTGCAGCTTCCGCACGCTCGCGATCTTGCCCGACGCATACTCCACGTTGCCCGCGTTCATCGTCTGCCGGACTTCCAGCACGGCATACACGCTTTCGGCTGGCACGAAGTACTCGCTATTCAGATTCAGCACGAAGGGCGAGAACTGCCGGTCGTGGACCACAATGTCCATCTGGTCGCTCAGCGCATCCCTGGAGTCGATCACGAAAGCGCGATGCACGTCGTAACGCTTGGGCAGGTAGTTTCTGAACAACTCAATCCACAAATCCTCTGACTTGGTTCCCTTGGATGTGGGGTGGTCGAGCGTGTCCCGCGCCAGTTCGAGCTTGGTGCACAGTTCCTTGTGCACATGATTGAAGAGGCGGATGAGTGAAGGTCTTTCAGCCATGACTGCCTCCATGTGCGCTTGCTTCTCGCTGCCCGCGGAAGGGCGGCGTCGGCTTGATGCTCTTGGCGACCTCAATGGCTCGGGCTCCGGTAACGGGCCCCTCCGGGAAGGCATCGAGAATGAGCGTTGGTATCAGTCGCTGGGTGAGGTCGGAGTAGGTGAAGCTGTGGGATCGTTCGGCACTCTCTCCGCTTGTGTCCGCCAGCGCCTCGATTTCGCGGTCGGTGATGTTGGTGCCATGAAGCCCGGCGCGGAGCACCGCGATTCGCTGCTGGCGATTCGGGCGGTGAAACTCGAACACGGCTGCGGCACGTCGGCGAACCGCCGGGTCCATGGCGTCCAGCCGGTTGGTGCACATGATGATGGCGATCGGGAGCCGCTCCGCAGCGATCTCGTCCACGCCACGGATCAGTGAGTTCACACCTGCCCGATCCTCGTGGTGCATCTGTGCCGCCTCGCGCGATTGAGCGAGCGCATCCGCCTCGTCGATCAGGAGGATAATGCCGCGTCCGGCTCGGCCGTGACCATCGCGGGACTTGGCAACGGCGTCTCGAACCTGCCGGAATGCACCGGAGATGAGCCGCGTCATCTCGCCGACCGCGCCGCTGCCGCGGGCGTTCAGGCTCATGGTGTACAGGTGGACCTGGACCTTCGCGCGCCGAGCGACCTCATTGCCGAACGAACGCGCGAGAGCCGTCTTTCCGGTGCCCACGTCGCCGGCGAGCACGAACAGGGGCGGGCGCGCCGCAAAGTAGTCGAGGGCCGGGAGCAGGTTCCGGTAGTGCTTCCGGCTCCACTCGGTGAGCAGGCCGGGATCGACCAGCAGGAGCGTCTCCTTGACCAGCCGCTCCTTGTAATCGTCCAGGCCGACAAGCCTGTCGTAGTCGGTCTGCGCCTTCGGGTCGGGCAGGTGAACCACCTGTTCAAAGAGATCAACAGGGTTCATACGGCCCCTCCAATCGTGGCTCGCCGCAAGCCGCAGCCCGCGGCGCTGTAGGACTTGTCCAGCGCCCACGAGCCGGTGAGGACAATCGGCTCTGCGCCGGACGATCGCGCAAACGGGAGGTCGCGCTCGATGGCATCGCGCTGGGCCTGCGTCAACGCAAACCACGCGCTGCTGTAGCTCAGGAACGAATACCACGCCGCGCCGGCGGTGTTGGCACCCCTGGGGATTCGTCCGGAGCGGTCATCCGCCGTGAGGTTGCCGTACATGTCGGCGGTGTACTTCAACGCGGCGATCCACGCGCCGTCGCGCCGGAAGCCGTAGCTGACCTCCTTGACGTAACCACCAGCGAGAAGCTCGGTGAGTTCCGTCACGTAATTCTCGATGTCCGTGTCGGACGGCCTGCCGTACTCCTGTTGCATCTGCCGGAGGTCGGCGGCGACCTTGCCTGCGACGTAGCGGGCGTGAGTGCGGGACCAAGTTTCAGTCGTGGTGTACGAGTACGTCATGATTCATCCCCTGAACGAAGAGCCGAGCACAACCTGCCACATCTGCACGGCGTGCCCCTTGGTTGCGGCGGTGTGGGCCTCGTTCAGGGCGTCAAGCGCATCCTGCGCGGCGGTCACAATCAGCCGACGGTTATTCTCGGTGTACTGCGAGGCGACGTTGTTCTTCGGATTCACCGGGTCGAAGATCTGGATCGGATCGGGGAGCGTGGCGGGCAGTTCGCTCGCCGGGTAATGGTCCTTGAACGCGATCCGCGTCTTGAGGCCGGTCTTCACGATGTAGTTGAAGAACGCCTCCAACGCCACGCGGTAGTCGGCCATGCTCTGGCCGTTGTCGGCAAGATGGGCGCAGATCAACTCGACCATGAACGATTTGAAGCGGAAGTTCGCGTCGGCGCCCTTCTGCTCGGTTGCCCACCACTTGGCGAGGCGCACCACCTGGGCGAAGTGCTGCGGCTGGGCGTCCTTCCGCTTGCGCGTGAAGGCAAGGTGCATCGGGATGCTGGTGAGCATCAAGCGGCCCGACTTCTTCGACACGAGCCAGCCTTTGTCCTGCGGGTCGCCTTCGTAGAACACAGGGACGATGTCCACGTCGATGCCGGCTTCCCTGTACTTGATCTTGACCGAGTACTCCTGCGGCTCGATCTGTTCCGGCTTCATCTGCGGGTACGCCTTCCGCAGCCTCTCCGCGATCCAGTCGGCGAGCCTGCGGTCGGCCTTCTTCTCGCCGTCGTAGTTGATGTAGAGCGCGACATCGACATCGCTCGATGTTTTCAGCGCCGTGCCCTTGGCCAAGCTGCCGGACAGATACGATTTGGCGATGCCGCACTCCGGATGGTCCTTCATCCACTTCGCGAGGCGCTCGCGGAGTTCGTTCACCTTCTGGCGTCGCTCCTTCGCGATGTCCGCCGGCAGGTTGACGCGATCCTCGGCGAAATGGCGGATGTCCGAGTGTGCGATTCGTGGTGCGATGGTCATGCTGGCTCGCTCCTGTTCTCGGTCCTGCACGGTTCGGTCGCTTCCGTTCCACCTGTAGGGGCTGTTAGCCAGCCCACCCCCAAGCCCTGGTTCGAGATGGTAGCTGGTCGGGAACACGATAGCCATGCTTGACGTATCTGTCAAGTGGTGCTAAAGTGTCAAGGTGACGAGGACGACAACATGACGGTGATCCCCCCATTCGAGCTTGACGGCCTGCTGCCTCCCGGTGACTACGAGGTCACATTCACGGAACTGCGGCAGTCTGTCCTGGTCTTGGGGCCGGGTGAGCCGAACGAGTGCCCGACCTGGGACGCAGGCTGGCGAGCCAAGCTGGTGGACAACCTGGAAGTGCTGACCCGACAGCTCTGGCGGGTGGGAATCACGGAGGTCTTCGCCGACGGATCGTTCGCGGAGGACAAGGACCATCCGAACGACATCGACGGGTACTTCGTCTGCGATCTGAATCGGCTCAAGAGCGGGCAACTGACGCGGGAACTGAATCTCCTAGACCCGGACAAGGTGTGGACCTGGGACCCCGCTTCGCGGCGCCCGTATCGCGGCTATCCGAAGCTGCAACTCCCAATGTGGCATCGGTACCGCGTGGAGCTCTACCCGCATGTGCCGGGCCTTGGGATCGGCACTGGTATCCGTGACAAACACGGAAACGAACTGGAATTCCCCTCGGCGTTCCGCCAATCGCGGCGCGACGGCTCGCCGAGAGGCATCGTGAAAATGCGTAACGGAGGTCAACCATGATTCGCAACGAGACCGAGTACAAAGAGGCTGTCGCTCGTCTCGCGGAGGAGCGCAGCCGGTTCACCGAGCATCGGAAGCGTCTGAAGGAGACGGGCCTCACGGATGAGGAAATCAAGCGGGTCACCGATCCGATGGAGTCGTTCCACCTGCAACTCAAGGAAGAGGTGGAAAGCTACGAGCGGCTCAAGCGCCGGGAGTTTGATGAACTCGACAACTTTCGCGGATTCGGGCACCTGCTGATCTCGCTCCGAATCGCGCAGGGAATCTCCCAGCGAGACTTGGCGAAGCGGCTCGATGTTCACGAATCGCAGGTGTCTCGTGATGAGCGGAACGAGTACTTCGGGATCACGCTGGAGCGGGCCATGAAGATTCTTGACGCGCTCAACGTTCGCCTGCGTACCAAAGTCGAACTGGACGCCCCACGTGAAATGGTCTCCGCGTAACCGAGTGTGTGGAACAATCAGAACCGAGCGCCTCAATCAGAAAGGACTTGAGAATGGCCAAGAAACCCACGAATCACCGCGAACCGATCACGCCCGCAGTGGTCAAGCAAGTTCGTCAACTCGCCGCGGAGAACACTCCCACGCGGGTCATAGGGATCAAGGTCCAGCGGACGGAAGCGTCTGTACGGGCAATCGCGGCGAACAACGACATTTCGCTGAAACCGACGAATCAGAGCCCGTACAATCGACGGAAGAGCTGACTGCTGCGTCAGTCAACTTGTTTGCTGGACGATGTCGGCTCTTCTTCGCGGATTTGCGTGTAGACCTGACGGAGTAGGTGCTCACCCACGAGCTTCTGAAACTCGGCGTCGTTCATGTAGCGGGCGAACAGTTCCTCGTTCTGCTCCATGCGGTCGATGAACAGACCTTCGAGGGCCTTGTTGAACACGAAGCGGAAGTTCTCGATCGTGTTCGCGTTCGCTGCCTGGCGGAGCGTTTCGTCGGCGACGGCCTCTTCGCGGATCTGGTTGAAGAACAGTTCATCGGCGGTCTTGAAGTCGGTGCCCATCTTCTCGTTGATGATGTCGATCAACTGCGAGAGCTCGACTTCCTTCTCTTCGCTCTTGCCGGTCCCGACTGCGGTCGGCCCCGACACTTCGCCGCGTTCGCCCGGCGCGAGCGTGATCGTGCCCTCGCTGATCTTCTGGAGCCGATAGAACTTCAGCGTCACCTCATCCTCGAAGTCGTATTGAGGCCCGCCCTGGCGGCGGGGCAGCTTCGAGAGGAGGAAGCGGCTGTAGGTGTAGAGCTTCTCCAGGTCTGAATCCTGGAATGGGATGATCTGAGAGAGGAAAGCGTAAAGGTTGCGGAACGCTCCGAGCAAGCCGCGAAACTCCTCCTGCTCCTCCTCGTCAAGCGCCGCGAAGCGCTGCACGGCCGGATCGATCGCCGCGTTGATGAGCGCGTGGTCCGATGGCGTCTGCGTCGCCTTGCTCTTGAAGAACACCTTGCAGAAAGCCTCCACGTCCTGGGCGTGGTAGACGTGCTGGGCCTCCATCTTGGTCTGAAGCTCGTAGAGCTGACGCGGATCGGCGTGGTCGCCGATGGCGGTCTGCTCGTAGTAAGGCTTGAAGGCTTCGAGAATGTCCTCTTCCTTGTTCACGAAGTCCAGGACGAACGTGTCCTCCTTGCCGGGGCAGGTGCGGTTGAGACGCGAGAGCGTCTGCACGGCCTGCACGCCGTCGAGTCTCTTATCGACATACATGGTGTGCAAGAGCGGCTGGTCAAAGCCGGTCTGGTACTTCTCGGCGACGATGAGGACGTGGTACTCGGGGCTCCCGAACTTTTCGGGAAGCTCCTTCTCGCGGAGGGGCTTACCGTCGGGCTGTCGGTTCATGTCCGGCTCGGTGTAGCTCACGCCCGGCACGTCGGGATCATCGACGGTGCCCGAGAACGCGACCAGCGTCTTGATGTCTTCGTAGCCCTTCTCCGTGATGTACCGATCGAACTCCTGCTTGTAGCGAACGGCATGGAGCCGAGAGCCCGTCACGACCATCGCCTTCGCACGGCCGCCGATCTTGTGGCGCGTGAAGGTGCGGAAGTGCTCGATCATCACCTCGGTCTTCTGCGCGATGTTGTGGGGATGCAGGCTCATGAACCGGGCGAGCGCCTTGGCGGCCTTGCTCTTGACGACCTGCGGATCGTCCTCCGTCGTCTTCACGAGCCGGTAGTAGGTCTTGTAGGTGGTGTAGTTCTTCAGCACGTCAAGGATGAAGCCCTCCTCGATCGCCTGCCTCATGCTGTAGAGGTGGAACGGTTCGGGCTTGCCGCCTGGTCCCGGCCGCCCGAAGACTTCGAGCGTCTTGTACTTGGGCGTCGCGGTGAAGGCGAAGAAGCTGATGTTCGGCTGGCGGCCCCGCTTCACCATCGTCTTGAGGATCTCCTCCTCGTAGTCCGGCAAGCCTTGGGCCTCCGCCTCCTCCTTGGCCTTCTTCTTGATGCTATCGGCCGCGAGCACGCCTTTGAGCTCGGCAACGGCCTCGCCGGACTGCGAGCTATGCGCCTCGTCCACGATCACCGCGTAGCGGCGTTCGGGGAGCTCCCCCACTTTGTCGGCGACGAAGGGGAACTTCTGGAGCGTCGTGATGATGATCGGCGTCGCGTTCTTCAGCGCGTCGGCGAGCTGCGCCGAGTCCTCGTCGATCTTCTGCACCACGCCCTGCTTGTGGTCGAACTGGTAGATTGTGTCCTGAAGCTGGCGGTCCAGGACGCGGCGGTCGGTGATGACCACCACGGAATCGAACACCTTCTGGTCCTTGGCGTTGTGGAGGCTCGCGAGCCGGTGAGCAAGCCACGCGATGGAGTTGCTCTTCCCACTGCCCGCCGAATGCTGGATCAGGTAGTTGCTGCCGGTGCCGACGCGGCGCGCGTCGGATTCGAGTTTCCGCACGGCGAGCAACTGGTGATAGCGCGGGAAGATCATCGTCTCCTTGACGAACTTCTTGCCGCCGATGGTGCGCTCTTCGACCTGGAGGTGAACGAAGCGGGCGATGATGTCGAGCCACGAGTCACGCTGCCAGACTTCTTCCCACAGATACGCGGTCTTGTAGCCGCCGGGGTTGAGCGCGTTCCCAGCGCCGGTGCCGTCGCCGCAGTTGAACGGGAGGAAGACGGTCTTGGTGCCCGCAAGCCGTGTCGTCATGTACGCGAGGTCGGGGTCTACGGCGAAGTGAACGAGCGTCCGCTTCTTGAAGTCGAAGACGGTTTCACGCGGATCGCGGTCGTTCTTGTATTGGTGCTTGGCGTGCTCGACGGTCTGCCCCGTCATGGGGTTCTTCAGCTCGATCGTCGCCACGGGGATGCCGTTGAGACCGATCACCATGTCGATCGAGTTCTCGTGCTTGGTGCTGTACTTCAGTTGCCGCGTGAGCGTCAGCCGGTTCGCCTGGTAGAGCTTCAGCGTGTCGGGGTTCATCCCGTGGGCGGGCGCGAAGTACGCGGCCCGCACGAGCTTCCCAAAGCACTTGAAGCCGTGTCGGAGCACGCCGAGCACGGTGCTCGCACCATCCAACGCCTTCACCAGGTCGTCCAGGAGCACGCTCTCGGTGCCGGTGCCGTGGAGCTTCTCCAGGGCGTTCCAGGTCTCGGGCTGCGTGTCTTTCACGAAGGCGATAAACACGGCCGGATCGATCGCCCGTTCGCGGTCGAAGGCTGCTGGGTCCGTCTTGACGTATCCGCCGCTCGTGAGGAGCGTGTCCTCGATCGCTGCCTCGAAGGCCCGCTCTCTGTGATCGACCGTCATGCCGCACCCCCGTTGACCCTTCGTCGACTCGGAGCCTCGTAGGTTTCAGGAGTGTCCGCGATGAGTGTGAGAGCGTAACGGCGGCGATCCAGGAGCATCAGGAACTCGTATTCGTGCCCCGCTGCGGGACACATCCGCCCGTTCCGTCGCTCAACCGCGACACCGGTCTCTCGGCACTCCTTCTTCAATAGTCGCTGGTCTGTGGAGGCCAAGTCGTTGCGCTTCTTGAGGGCGGCAACGAGCCGGGCTGCTCGCTTGTGTCCGCCCACATACTCGGCGATCCCAGAGAAGTCGATGAATGCCACGGTGTTGTGAAGACTCTCCGCGTTCTCCTTCGCTTTCGCGAGAATGGTCTCGTCAAGATCGACGGTGAACTCGAACGCACTCGGGCGCAGGATGTAGATCTCATCGTCCGTAACAAGGTAGTCAAAGTCCGGGTCCAGCTTGAACACGTCATCCTCAACAACCTGCATTGTGTCGTCGAGCCAGCGGATCAACCGGCCCTTGGCCTTGAGCATCCCCTTGAACTGAGCCGCTCGCTTGACGGCGATCAATTGCCGACCCCGATTGTCTCGCAGTCGGGCAAAGTAGAACTCGATGGCGGACGGTTCCGCTATCGCTGCCACAGATGTCGGGAGGTTGTTCGCACGAAAGAGTGCAACGGGAGCTGACGCCTCAAGGTCGTCGTCGATAGGGCATTTCAGAGCCTCTGTCGCTGCGTACTTCTCCGCCGGCTCGTAGCTCGGCAGGTTGGCATTGCGGCCGAAGCATCCGATCTTGTCGGCCGTAGCCTGCGCCATCTCACGAAGCGCGGTTTGCACTCCCGCATCGACGGGCACTAAGACGTTGTTGTCGTTGCCATCTCCGTACAGGCAGACGCCAAACTCGGTCGTGCGAATATTCGCAAGGTCTACGGTGCTCATGCGTTTCGCTTCTCCCAATAGACCCGGTTACTGAGCCGGAACGCATCGACACGAGTTCCGACCGGTATGGCGGTCCGCCAAGTGATGAGGATAAAACCCGCAGCGTCTGTCGCCATCGATTCACTGGATTGGTCGTAAACCGAGTAAACGCGCCTTCCGATCAGCGCGAAGAGTAGGTTCATGTAGTGGAGGTTCATGTGCCAGAACAAGAACACCACAAAGAGCAACGCCACGATGATGCCGGCGCCACTTCGCACGCTGTCGGCTCCGGCATCCCACAAGGGCAGGAGCACCGCAAACAGATACACGAGCAGGTGATCGCGATGATCGTCCGCCGAACCGATCACCTTGGACTGAACATCATTCGCCCGCTTGGCCAAGGCCAGTCGCCCGAACAACACCAGGTTCGGCAGGACTACGAGAGCGATGCACGCCGGGACAAGATACCGGTCCGGAACGCAGTTGATGCCACGAATCGCCCAAAGGATGAACAGCGGCGATAGACTCGCCAAGACCATACATAGCCTGGCGAGCGGGAGGCCTTCGGAGTTAGTCGCGGAGTTCTGGCTCATGCATTCCTCCGCACGTCGATCTTGCCTGTGACGGCGGCGGTGATGAGAGCCTGGCGGTACTCCTGGAGCTTGTCGATGGCCGTCGCCGCGGCCGTTGCCAACTCGTTCGTTCGCCTCTCCACGATGTCGAGGTGATGAGCGATCTGATCCTGTTCTGCCCGGGACGGCACTGCAACGGGGATCGGATGAAGATCGTTTCGATCCACGCCCGGCACTGCCGACTTTGCAGCGTTCAACAAGAACACCGGCTTCAATGTGTGAAGCATATGCCTCAAGAAATCAGGATTGTTGCCGTGCAGGTTGATGCTGTAGAGTGTGGTATTCAACGGCCAGTACGGGCCGTTGACAAGGTGAAACACACCGATCGTGCCGTATCGCCCCGTGACGATCCCCGGGCCTTGTGCTGCGGCACGGTCATGCCACGCTGAAGGCCCGGCAGAGGTGACGACCGGTACTTCACCGTCGCTTCGCTCTTCAGACGGGAGGTCGTGTCCTCGCTGAAACGTCACCGCGTACTTGAGAGGCCTAATCTCCCAATGCCTCGGCACGTTGCCCAGCCAGTCGATGCCGGAGGGCTTCATGGGGGCGGCAGGGTCGAGGCCCTTGGTGACGGCTTTGGCGATGAGGGCTGTTCGCTGCTCGGCCAGCAGGTCCATGAGCCGCCGCTTGGCTGCCACGAGCTCATCGATCCGCTTCGCGCGGTCGTCAAGCCATTTCGCGATGGCCTCTTGCTCTTCGAGCGGCGGCACAGGAATCAGAGCGCTGCAAACCGCGTCCTGCGAGAGGCCGAAGCGGGTAATGCCGTTGGCTCGTTTACGAAACTGATCGCGCACTCCGCACGAAGCGAAAGCCCGCATGATGTAGCCGCCGCATGAAATGCCGGGCAGTGGTCGAACCTGTGCGAGGTGATACCCGCAAAGCACGCCGGGGAGGGGTTCTCCGACAACGGCGGGCACACAGATGTCGTTGGGGTCTTCGGAATCCTTGGTCGCCAGCACATCGCCCGGCTGCACCTGGAACTTGGCGATCTCTCGCGGGTCCGCCGTGGCTTCCATGAACTCGATCTCGGAGGTGATTCGGTCGTGGTAGTACACGTCCACGTAGTTGCAGAGCCTCACCGGTACTTCGCTTACTTCCGATTTCTTGTCCACATTGCTGAACTGCACTTGGGCGATGTACTTCAGTTTCTCCATCGACCAGTGTTGTGGAATGACAGGAAGCCAATCCAGCCCGGTCGCCCTGTAGTCCGGGTACTGACCGGGGCGCTGTCCCTCGGTGCGGCCTCGCGGCATTGCGACCACTGTGCTCATCGCGTTACCTCAGCCAGCATCCGCACGATGTCCTTCTCCAAGCCGGTGATGTCGGCCTCGATCGCAGCAAGTTCACGCGGCGGCTGATAGACGTAGAAATGCCGCGTGAGCGGGAGCTCGTAGCCGACCTTCCCGATCTCACCATCCTTCGCGTCCGTCACGCTCTCGTTGATCCAGGCATCGGGAACGTGCGGCCGCACTTCACGGTCGAAGTAGGCGCGGATGTCTTCTTTGAGGGGAACGCTCTCGTAGTCGCGGAGGTCGGCGTCCGGCTCCGGGTTGCCGTCTTTGTCCCGGCAAATGTCGGCCGTCTCATCGCGTTCGGAGAGCGCGGACTGGATCGCTTTCTTGATGGGCGCGGATATCTTTACGTCGTTGGTCGCTGCGGCGAGGTCTTTCCCGAAGGCGTCTCGGTTCTTGTAGACCTTGCCCGCTTCGAGCGTCTTCAGCGCGTCGATGATCGCTTCTTGAAGCGCTTTGCCCGCCGCGATCTCGGCCGCCGCTTCCTTGCCCTTCTTCTTCGACGTGGCGAGCGATTGGAACGGCTTGGCCTCGCGGAGCCGCTCGATGCGCTCGGGCGATGCCTGGAAGTTGAGGCGGAGGGGCCGCTCGATCGTGACTTTCCGGTAGCCGAAGTCGGCGACGTCGAACACCTTGGACGCGGTTCCATCGCCGAACGCGCCGTAGAGCCGCGTGATCTCGTCGATGTGCTCGGCCGCGATCTCGTTCCGCTTGTTGTTGAGGCTCTTGCGCATCTTGCGGTAGAGATTCACCGCGTTGATGAGCTGCACCTTTCCGCGTCGCTCGGGGCGCTTGCGGTTGGTGAGAATCCAGAGGTAGGTAAAGATGCCGGTGTTGTAGAAGAGCTGCTCGGGAAGCGCCACGATGGCATCGAGCCAGTCGTTCTCCAGAATCCATCGGCGGATTTCACTCTCGCCTGATCCCGCGTCTCCGGTGAAGAGCGGCGATCCGTTGAAGATGATCCCGATGCGGGTGCCGCCCTCTTTGGCGGGCTTCATCTTTGAGAGCATGTGCTGAAGGAAGAGGAGCGAACCGTCGTTGATGCGGGGAAGGCCCGCCCCGAAGCGGCCGTCCATGCCCTTGGTCTCGTGCTCTCTAACGATCTCGTCGGCGTCGGGCTTCCACTCCACGCCGAAGGGCGGGTTTGCGAGCATGTAGTCGAAGCGCTCTCGGGCGAAGCCGTCCTTCGTAAAGCTGCTCCCGAAGACGATGTGCTCGATGTTCTGGCCCTTGATGAGCATGTCCGAGCCGCACACGGCGTAAGACTCGGGGTTGTGGTCCTGGCCGAAGGCCTCCAGGCGAGCATCGGGGTTGAGCTCGCGGAGGTACTCGTCGGCAACCGAGAGCATGCCGCCGGTGCCGCACGCGGGGTCCAGGAGCGTCCTGAGAATGCCTTTCTTCGTGAGGATGTCGTTGTCGGGCTCGAACAGGAGATTCACCATCAGGCGGATCACCTCGCGGGGCGTGAAGTGGTCGCCCGCCGTCTCGTTGGCCGCTTCGTTGAACCGCCGAATGAGCTCCTCGAAGATGTAGCCCATCTCGATGTTCGGGACACGATCCGGATGAAGGTCAACGCCCGCGAAACGGTCGATGACCATGTAGAGGCGATTGGCCTCGTCCAGCTTGGCGATTTCGGTCTCAAACCCGAAGTAGTCGAGGATGGTCCTGGCCTGGGGCGAGAAGCTCTTGATGTAGCGGGTGAGGTTCGCCGCGATCTTGTCGGGCTCGCCCTTGAGCTTCTGGAAGTCGAGCGGGCTGGTGTTGTGGAACGCCTGGCCCGCGGCCCGGTTGAGGATCGGCTCGATGTTCTCGACCTTCGACCCCTTCAGAGTCGCGGCCTTGGAGAGCACCTTGTCCTTCGTCGGCGCCAGCACGCAATCCAGGCGGCGGAGCACGGTCAAGGGGAGAATGACGCGGCCGTACTGCGGCGGTTTGTACGGGCCGCGGAGCAAGTCGGCGATGCTCCAAATGAACTGCACCTTGTCGCTGAAGTTGTTCATTGCTCGCCTTTCAGTTGACCGGCGAGCTCCTGAAGCTTCGCGATGTCGGCCTCGATGATCTTGATGCCGCACTCGGCGCAGTAGTGATCGTGCGCACGATTGACGTAAACCTTCAGACGACGATCGCCCGGCTTGAGGCGGTGCTTCGCGCTTGCCTGGCAGTTGTGTGACTTCTGGGCCTCGTCGATCTCGGATCGTTGAACAAGGGATTTTCTAGCCACCGAAGACCTCCCTCTCGGCGGCATTCACAAGCTCCGCAAAACTACCGTTGATCGTGTCGAGCTCCGTCTTGTTGAACTCGTGGCGTTCGCCGGTTCCCTTTCCTACGGCCGCGTTCACCTGCTTGTCGATCGCGGCTTTCACGATGACGAAGTTGGTCTTGTTCAGGTGCTTCGTGTCCAGGTCCTTGCCCTGGTGGTTCAAGCTCTTCTGGCCGAGAATGCGGCCGACCTCGTTCTTGATGCGCGTGTCGAGCGATGCGCGGGCGGCCTGGCGCTCGTTCGCTTTCGTCGTGGGAACGGGCTCGTGCTCCATCGCCTGGGCGACTTGGGCACCCGTCAAGCCGAAGGATTTGAGGGTGTTGATCGCCTGCTGGACCGCTTCGTTGTCCAGGAGCGGGATCTCCTCCAGGAGCAGGCCGCTTTGGGCGCGAACTTCCACGGTGTTGGGCTGTCGCGGCATGGGCGCAACCGCGAGCTCGTTGGCGTCGCGGAAGTCCAGCGCCTCCATCGGGAGAAGCTGATCGAAGAACTGCTTGTCGGCCTCGCTGTACTCCTGAAAGTCCTCCCACCGGCTGGCGATGTTCGCCCCGGCGTGAAAGACGACCGTTCCTTGGTTCAGCGGATCGTTCGGGCTGTTCTGCTTGATGACCCGCATGATGCGGCCGACAAACTGCACGAAGGGCGAGAGGTTCGCAAAGATGCTGAACACCGCTGCGACGGAGAGGTACGGATGGTCGTAACCCTCTCCGAGCTTGCGGACCTGCACAATCACGTCGAGCTCGTGGGCTTCCAGTTTTCTCATCACCGCGTCATTGGCCGCGCCGTCTTCCCTGCTGTGGACGTAATCCACGCGGCGTCCGCGTGCCCTGTAGCACTCAACGACCTGGCGGCAATGCTCGAAGTTGAGGGCCGACGCGATGATCTTGTGCCGCTGATCGCCCGTCTCGGCGCGAATGCGGTCGAGCTCGCGGATGGACGCATCGACGATCGTCGTAAGCGTCTCGTTCGAGGTCACGATGCTCCGGCGGAAATCGGCTTCCTGCTCTCCGAGCCGGCGCACCTCGTCAAGGGAGACTTCGATCTCCTGGCCGTTCTCCCGACGAACGTACTTGAGCGTTCGGGGATTGAGGACGAGCGCCTTAAGGCGCTTGACGTAGCCCTCTTGGATGGCGCGAAAGATGGGATAGGAATAGAGCACCCTGCCCGCCATCTTCTGGCCGTCGGCTCGGAGCGGAGTCGCGCTGAAGTTGATGATGCGTGCGGCTGGAAAACTGGCCTTCAGGCCCTCGTAGGTCTCGGCGACGCTGTGGTGCCCCTCGTCAAAGAGGATCAGGTCGAAGTAGTCCCTCGGAAGGTTGGCGATCCAGCGGTTCTCCTGCCCCTGTAGCTGCTGGATATTGGTGATGACGACGTGGGACTCGTCCAGGTCGCTGCGATTGGTGTTCGTGCCCCTGATCTCGACGGGCTCGGGGTACGGCTGCCCCTGCAACACGCCGCACTTGATGTAGAACATGTCGGGCTTCGTCGGGTCGAAGTCTTTGTAGAGCTGTTCGGCGATTTTCAGTCCCGGCGCGACAACGAGCGTTCGCTTCGAGCGAAACGCGAATGGCGCGAGCGTGATGCACCCGGACTTTCCGCATCCAACCGGGAGCACGATCCCGACCTCGCGCTCATCGCCGGGGTTCGCGGCGAACTCGGCCAGCGCGGCATACGTCTCTCGCTGCGGTGTACGGATACGGGGGTTCGCGCTGACGCTCGGTTGCCGGTCTTGGAACGGTCGGTCAGTCATCGAAGATCACTTTCACAGGCTTGGGTTCGTTCACTTGGCTCATGCTCTGACCCCGACTAAACCGCAAACAGACTACTCTCGTCAAGCGCGACCTCATCACGGGCACGGTCAACCGCTAGCTACTGACTTGGCCCATCCCAATGAGAGCCTTCCGTCGGGCGTTCATTATTGCAGACCGCGCGGATGCTGTCTCCGGGGCATTCAGATCGCCCCCGACGCTCCCGCGGCCTAACCGACAGAAAAGCACCCCGGCGGTCACCCGCCGGGGTGCGGTGAAGAGTCAGGCGGCGTTCGCCTGCTCGTCGGGGGCGTCGTGAAGCGCCGCGATGATCTCGGCGGCGGTCTTCTGGATGCGGTCGAGCGACGCGGCGAGCGTCTCGGTCTGGCCGTCGTAGAGCTGGATGTAGTCGCGGGCGGCGGCGCCGGCGTTGAGTCCGATGGACTGGCTGACGACGAACGCGACGGCTTCGGCTTCGGTCTCGCGGACGGTCTTGCTGGCCGGGCGGTTCTCGCCGCGATGCAGCAGTTCGTGCGCCAGCTCGTGGACGATCACGGCGAACTCTTCGGCGGGAGAGAGTCCCGGCCGGATGCTGATGCGTCCGCCGCGTGAGACTCCATCCGCCATGCCGGGCAGGTCGTCGTTGTCCAGGGCGATGCCGCGCTCGACTACGAACGCCTTGAGGCTCGGAAGATGGCCGCTCGGATCGCCGTTGACGCGGGCAGGCTCCGGCAGCGGCTCGCCGTCGGTCTGCGACACGTCGAAAACGTACACGCCGCGGAAGCGGAGCATCGGCTTGTCCTGCTGCTCGCCGTCCTTCGCCTGGTCATCGCGGTTGCGGATGACCATCGGTGCGATAATGACGATGCCCTTCTCGCCCTTGCGGACGAAGCGGCTCATCTGCCTCCAGGTGTTGAAGCCGGCGACGTGCGTCGCGTCGGGCTTCTGCGACAGGATCAGCATGACGTTGCCGAAGCTGTAGCGGTGGAACCTCGCCAGCATGGAGAGGTAACGGGTGAGTGCTTCGCTCCGGCCGTTGGCGAGTGCATTCGCGAGTTGTTCGAGGGCCTGGTCGGCGATCTTCCTGGCTTGTTCGGCTTTCATGTTCTGCTCCTTGTCGGGACCCGCGACGTGCGGTCCCTTCGCCGAGACAGGGACCACGGCGGGGGTGACAAAGGAGCGAGCGGCGCGCAGGCCGGCAGCCCGCCGGAGAGTCCCGCGAAGCGGAGCAGGACGAATGACGGACCGGACCTGGAAGGCGCCGGCTTCGGCGGGTCCGGCGCGAGTCATGCATGACTTGGAGGCGGGAAGCGAAGCGGTGACGGCCGGAGCGGCGCGATTGAAAGCCGGGCAAGCCCATCGCCGGCTGCCCGTAACCCGGCGGAGTACGACAATGCCGGCATCAACCAGTGCCACTGCTGGCGGGTTCACCGTGCGAAGTGGGATGTGTTCTGGAGCGCCCTTCCCGATGCCGGTCGCCGGCTGACACCGGATGCGGCCGCGCTACCGGATCGACGGCGTGTGCATCGTCCTCGCCCGATGAGATTGGCGAAGGATGCGCGGCAGGGGCTTCTGCGCTTCGTGGTCGGTGTGACGACAGGACGGCCGGCGCCACCGGGCCTGCCCTCTCTGGAGCGGCCTTTCAGCCTCAGAGTTCGCGGACGGCATCGCCGGGGTCAATCCCACAGGCCCGGCACCACGCGGCAAACTCAACCGGGTCGATCCGCCGGTCGCCGATCTCGGAACGATGGACCATCGTGTTGTGCATCTTGAGCCGCACGGCCAAGTCGCGCTGTGTCAGTCCGGCGTCTGTTCGCATCCGGCGCAGCATGTCGCACATCTTTCGATACGCAGTCTTGTGCTGGGGCCTTGCTGCCATTCGAGCAGCAAAGTAAACTCCCCCAACGCTGCTGCTAGTTTAGCAGCAGACGCCTGAGGGCCTGCGTATCGGCCCGAACAGGTTCCGCATCCCCTGATGGAGGGTTCTCCCATGCACAGGTCGCGCGTCGTTGTCGCTGGTCTACTGGTCCCTGTCCTCTGCCCCATCGCGGCGCAGGCTGACATCATCGAAGCGGGCGGGGCAGCCGTCCTCGCTGAGCCGCCGGCGAATATCGCGCTCAACCAGTGGGAGAGCGACACGGAGATACGCGGCTTCTTCGAGCGCCAGGCGGTTCTGTTCTCAGACCTGACCCTGGATCACGCCAACACCGGCCTTGTCGATCACGAATCGCTGCTCGTGCCAGGATTCGTGTCCGCCGGGACGGCGGTGCAGAGCTACCTGTTCCACGCCGACTCGGTGGACGACTTCGACGCCCTGCTGTCCGGCTATGTCGTCTTCGATGCGCCGATCCTGGGCGTGCTGATCCACACGGCTTCGATGAACGGCACGGACGGCATCCTCGGTCACCCCGGCATCACACAGTACGGAACGCATCCCGGGCGCCGGCTGGAACTGCCGCCCAGCTCGCTGGATACGTTCGAGATTTCCGGGGACCGGATGCGCCTGGACTTCACCCTGAAGTTTGCCGCCGCGAATGACAATATCCGCATCATCACGGCGATACCCGAACCGGCCTCGCTGGCATTGCTCTCCTCCGTTGGGCTTGCCGGGATGCGGCGTCGGCGAGTGTGAACCAATGACTCGTGATGTCCTATCCGCAGTGGCCCGCTGAATAGCCGGCTGTCTGCGAGAACTCGTCTCTGAAGCGTCAAAGTCCCCTTCTGGGCGGTAAACCTGCCCTGGAGGGGATTGACGTTTCTACGGGCCTCTATTGCGGCCCGGTAACGCTCCACAAGCGACCACTTCCCCTGAATGCCCCTTTCGGTCTTACCGCGGCTCGAAGCCACAGCGTTCCTGATCGTCCGCGCAACACCTTTCATATCGGTGTCGCCTTGTCGCCCCGGCGGGCACGGGGTCTGCAAGCTGCTGAACATGGTCGCGACGCTCTCTCGATGAGTTCGCGATGCCGCCGCCTGCGCCAGCGCGTTGGGATCGCGCGCCGGCGTCGGCTCCTTGAAGGCAGTGTATTTAGGTCTAAGAAAGGGCAATGGTGCAACCCGTTGATTTTGCTCAGGGGGCACCGTCACATTCTGTCGGGTCGCCGCCACAATCCGTCGGACGATCGTCAGAAACCCCTTGCGCGTTTGTCGCTTGTCTGCCAATGTGCTGACTGTGGAGTGACAGATCCGGAGGGAGAATATGTCGGCAGAACGTCAGAGCGCGGCCATGCCCGCGAACCAGGTCAGCACCAAACGGGGCTTCCCCGTCTACCGCACGAACCCGAGCGTCCCGACCACGAACGGGATGCCGACGCGCACGAAGCGCTTCCATGTGCCGGGCGGCAAGGGTTCGGTCATCGTGGACAACAGCAGCGGCGAGATCAAGGGCCTGGGCGGGATGGGCTTCTGGTGGGAAGAGGAAGTGGACTCCAGCCGGTTCGTAAAGCTCTTCCTCGACGGCATCAAGCAGGCCGCGGACCTGTCCAAGACAGGGATGCAGGTGTTCGAGCTTGTGTACCAGCAGATGCGGGCCAACCCCGGCTCCGATGAGATCAAGCTGAACCAGTACGTCGCGAAGGATCACGGGATCAACGATCGGACGTACCAGCGCGGCGTGCGTGAACTGCTGGAGAAAGAGTTTCTGTACCGCAGCCCGAGCGACGGCGTCTTCTTCGTCAACATCCGGTTCATGTTCAACGGCGACCGCCTGGCCTTCGTGCGGTCGTACCACCTGAAAGGCGCGGGCAGGCAGCAGGAGTTGCTGCTCGGCGACACGCCGCTGCTGCCGTCGCCTCCGCCCGGAGCGCAAGAGCAGGAATCGTGACCCCTGCCCTGCCGGTCACGGCAGGTATCCGTTGGTCTTGAGCCACGGCTCGATGGCCTGCTCCAGGATGTCCTGGAGCGTGTTCGGCTCGACGCCCTTCAACTGACGCTCCAGCGATGCCCGTTTCAATGCTGTTGCGAAGTCGGCGCGGATGCGCGTGCTGATCGGCGCGCGGTTCATCACCGGCGCCGGTGGTTCGGTGGCTGCCGGCTTTGCCGCCTCGCGGTCACTGCTTGCCTTCGCGCCGTGAATGAACTCCTTGGCGACAGCCGGATCGACGGCCGGCGTCGCCTTGAGTCCATCGGTGAGTGAGCGACGCTCGGCCATGTGTCCCCTTCCCCTACGCCGATGGCCGGCGGCGCTGTGCTGCCGGCTTGGCCGGCTGGCGGACCGCTTCCGGGACCAGCTCGCGGAAGAGCGTGTCAACTTCGATCGCCGCCTCGCGGGCGCGCGACCCCATGTTCCACACGACGGCCGCCTGCCCCGGCGCATCAGCGTAAATCTGGCGGAGCGTCATGAACGTGGGTGTGATCGGCAGCTTGAGCAGTGCAGCGGCTTCCCGCATGTCCTGCGTGAGCCGGTAGTTCTTTCCGACCATGCTGAGAACGATCTTGGCCTTGGGCATCCCGGAGCGGATCTTCTGCGCCTGGCGCAGCACCTTGGTCGCCGCGTCGAGGGCGCGAATCTCCAGCATGGACGCCTTGCACGGCACGACGGCCGAATCGGCCACCAGCAGGAGCGCCCTGCTCGTCTCGGCCAGACTGCCGGGGCCGTCGGCCACGACGTAATCGGTCTCCTGGGCCAGCATCGGCAGTTCGTTGATGATGTCGTCCGGATCGCGGAGGCAGAGGGCCTTGACCTGTGGAGCGGCTTCGCGAATCCACTGCGACGACGACTGCTGCGTGTCGCAGTCGGCGAGCGTGACCCGGTGGCCCTGCTTGTCGAGCCAAGCGGCCAGGTGAACGGCGAGCGTCGATTTGCCGACCCCGCCCTTGGAGTTCGCTACGGCGATAATCATGCCTGACAGCTAGCACGATTTCATGCTGGCTGGCAAGCAGTATTTGTTGCGGGCTTGATGGCACGCCGGCAAGCCAGCGTGTCGAGTAGCTGGCGAGCGAGCATGCCATCCTGCCATCTGCCTGTCCGGCTAGCTGTCATGCGCTCCATCGTGCTGTCCGGCATGCCCGCAATCATGCCGGACAGCAAGCTTGCTGGACGGCTGGCCTGCCGTCATGCTGTCATGCTGGCTTTCACGGTGAAAGACGGCCTAAGCACCGCTTAGGGGAGACGTCTGACCACCATTTTCTGTGCAGCGCATTTCGAGTGCATCGGAATGGCACTCACTCAGTCAGTCGTCCGAGTGTGTCACTTCTGCCGTACAAGGCCGTCGCCGTCGGGTTCTCGCACGAGCCGGGACCCGACGCGAACGGCCGATCGGCCTGGTCGAATTAACCCCATCTGCCGGTAAGGTTCCGAGCCGGAGGGTTCCATCTCACGTTACCCCGCGCGCGGGTCGTGACAGGCGATGCCCCGCCTGGCGCGGACCGTGCTATCGGTCTCGCGGCTTGCTGTTCCTGGCGGCGAGCGCCTCTTCGTAGTACTGATAGGCTCGAACGCGGGTGGACTCCGGGTCGGGCCAGCCGCGCTGGGCGAGGGCCTGCTCGACGTACGCCGCGAGAGCACACCCGTGGAACAGGTCGTCAAGGATGGGATGCTGAGAATCGGTCACGAGCGCCGCAGGCTCACGTTGTCGGGGACGTTGTTGAATATCCACTCTTCGATGGCTGCTTGGGCCGCAGCCTGGAGGCAGTGCGTCCGATGCACGGAGAGGTCGCCTGTCGTGGCTTCCGGGAAGCGCTGAACGACGACTTCCCAGAAGGCGTCCAGCGCACCATCCGTGAGTTCCCGCAGGTTGCTCGTGCTCGCGCTCATGAGGGCCTCCTCTCAAATACCGTGCATACATCGTGCAGGCCGGGAATGAACGCGCTGCGGTAGACCTTGCGGCTGCTGCTCGCTCCGTGGCTGAACCGGATGATGTCCGTGCAACACTGCCGCAGTCCCGCCTCGAAGGCAAGCCGTTTCGTGTGGTAGACGAGGGGGACGAAACCATCTTCGCGGTCGCTGTAGTCGCCCATCAGAATGGCCAGCCTGCCGCCGGGAACGAGGGCCGCAGCACAATTGCCGATGAGCTGGCGGTAGCGGTTCAGGAAGGCATCCAGTGTCGGTGTACGCGACAGGTCGCGGGGATCGTCCGTGTAGAGCTTCTGCCGCCAGTACGGCGGGTGAAGCCAGCAGAAGTCGAACGTGGCGCGAGGGAACGCCGAAGGAGAGCAGGCATCGACCTGCTGGTGTAGATCGCTCGACCAGCACTGGATTCCGAGTTCCTGGCACACGTCGAAGCATGTGCCGCTGCCGGTCATCGGATCGAGAACATTGGACGGCCGGAAGTACCGGAGCAGGTCCCGGATCAGGTTGCCGCCGCAGTTGCCGGGGTAGTTGCGTCGGCCGTAGTCACCGGCGTCCGGATTGTGGTAGAGGCTCGTCAGATGAGGAACCCGGCTCGCGTTGACGGGAATGCGTGGCAGCCTGGCGTACACGATCTCCTGCGGTTCATCCGACGGTGACCGGTGAAAGCGTGCCGCGTAGAACGGATTCGTGAGAGTCCGGGTTGTGGTTTGTGGAGTGGTCATAATGTGAGTCCTTTCAAATGAACGGGGCGGACCTTTCGGCCCGCCCGCTCGGTGAATCAGTCCTTCTTCTCGGTGGCAACGCGGAGCGTGACGCGGCCGTCCAGCGGCACGACTTCAAGCTGGATGTTGAAGCCCTTGCCGTCGGCGTGCGGCCATGCGCTGCCGATGCGGGTCCAGAAGCTCTTGCGGCCTTCGCGGTCACGCACCTGGTAGGCGACGTGCGTGGGAGCCTTGGAAGCGGTGTTGTTCGTGTCGGTCATGGTGAAGTCTCCTTTTCTTGGTTTCCGGCCGCGCCCATCGCGGCCTGATGGCACGCGGAAACCAGCCGCACCAAGCCGGGGCGCAGCGCACGGGTCACAGCGGAAAGCGGGAGGGACCCGGTCTGCAACGCAGTGAAGATTGGGAGGAACCGGTTTTCTGCTTGACCGGACCGGCGGCGGCTGTAGCGATGCCGTCAATCAGGCCGTGTGAGCGCAGGAAACGACAAGAGAAGAGGGGACGAGACTCCCGCACGAACCGCGACCGGGCAACTGCCGGCGCCGACGGTGCCCAGCGATTGCTTTGGTCCTGACCCGCGCTCGCGTTGGATGCACGCGCAAGGGCCAGCCTCGCTCGTTCATCGTGACGCGACGGATTCCGAAGCGCGCGTTGCCGGGGAAGACGGATTCACGGCGGGACGAAAGCACAGGGCGTTGTTCCTTGCGGGCGTCCAACACATCCGGTGTCTGTCACGTGGTTCGTGAAACGTCGTGAAAGAAACGCGCCATGCGTGCATGTGGTAACGAATTCTCAACCATTGCGGTGTAGAGTCGGGTGATGCTCCGCATCACGCAGAACAGCGCACCCGAAGGGGCAAAGAGCTACTACACGACCTCCGACTACTACACGGAGGGGCAGGAGCTTGTCGGCCTGTGGCGCGGCGAGGGCGCTGCCCGGCTCGGCCTGAGCGGCGATGTCCGCAAGGAGGACTGGGACGCGCTCTGTGACAACCGCAATCCAGCCACCGGCGATGTGCTGACGCCGCGGCGCAAGACGGATCGCCGCGTCGGATACGACTTCAACTTCCACGTCCCCAAGAGCGTCTCGATTCTCTACGGCCTGACGCGCGATGATCGCATTCTCGAGGCGTTCCGCGAGTCGGTGGACGCGACGATGCAGGACATGGAAGCGGAAATGCAGACCCGCGTCCGCATCGGCGGCAAGAACGCCGATCGCGCGACCGGCAACATGGCGTGGGGCGAGTTTGTTCACTTCACGGCCCGGCCTGTGAACGGTGTACCCGACCCGCACCTGCACGCGCACTGCTTCGTGTTCAACACGACTTGGGACGCGGAGGAATCCCGCTGGAAGGCGGGCCAGTTCGCCGGGATCAAGCGCGACGCACCTTTCTTCGAGGCCGTGTTTCACTCGCGCCTGGCCCGGCGACTCGAGGAACTCGGACTGCCGGTCGAACGCACGAAACGCGGTTGGGAACTCCGCGGCGTGCCGATGTCGGCGATTCAGAAGTTCTCGCGCCGCACGGCGCTGATAGAGGATGCCGCGCGGGAGAGGGGGATCACACACCCGGATGCGAAGGGCGCGCTCGGCGCCACGACGCGCGAGCGCAAGCAGAAAGACCTGACGCTTGACGAACTGCGTGAGCAGTGGACCTCGCGCCTCACGCCGGAGGAACTCGCCGCGTTGAGCGGCGTGAAGTCACGGCTCGGCGGAGAGGGCATCGCGGAGGATGACCGGATTGCTGGCGACGCGATGTCGCGGGCGGTGGGTCACTGCTTCGAGCGTGCATCGGTCGTCCCGGAGCGCAAGGTGCTGGCGGAGGCGCTTAAACGCTCTGTGGGCGCTGCCTCGCCGGATACCATGAGCCGGACGCTCGGCGGGCAGGGGCTTGTCTTCGGGGAGCGGGACGGCCGCAGGCTCGTCACGACGGATACGGTGCTCGGCGAAGAGCGCCGCATGATCGACTTCGCCCGGACCGGCCGCGGCTCGTGCAGGCGGTTGGAACAGACGCCGCACACGTTCAGTCGCGAATGGCTCAACGCGGGGCAGAAGCAGGCGGTGGAGCATGTGCTCGGCTCGCCGGACCGCGTCATTGTGGTCCGGGGAGTCGCCGGCACCGGCAAGACAACGATGATGCAGGAGGCCGTCGAGACAATCGAGGCGAACGGCCGGCGCGTCTTTACGTTCGCGCCCTCGGCCGATGCGAGCCGCGGTGTTCTCCGTTCTGAAGGGTTTGCCGATTCCGACACCGTGGCACGGCTGCTCAAGGATGAGCGGATGCAGGCCGATATCCGCGGGCAGGTCATCTGGATTGACGAAGCCGGCCTGCTTGGCACGCGGACGATGGCGCAAGTCTTCGACCTGGCGGAGAGACTCGACGCCCGCGTCATTCTCTCCGGCGACCGGCGGCAACACGGTTCGGTGGAACGCGGGGCGGCGTTGCGGCTGCTCGAAGAGCGGGCCGGGCTGAAGTCGGCGGAGATCCGGGAGATTCAGCGGCAGCGCGGCGACTACAAGGACGCCGTGCGGGAGTTATCCGAAGGTCGGACGGAAGACGGGTTCCGGCGGCTGGACGAACTGGGCTGGATCAGGGATGTGCCGGAGACGGATCGGTACAAGGCGCTGGCGGCGGACTATGTGGACACGCTCGCCGAAGGTAAGTCGGCGCTGGTGGTGTCGCCTACGCACTTGGAGGGAGAGTGGATCACCGACGAAATCCGCGCTCGGCTCAAGCAGGCAGGAAAGCTCGGCAGCGGCGAACGCACCTTCTTCACGCTGGAGAACACCAACTTCACGGAGGCGGAGCGTTCCGACGCGGTGAACTACAGCATCGGCGACGTGATCGTGTTCCACCAGAATGCGAAGGGATACCGGAAGGGACAGCGCCTCGTCGTTGGCGAGGTGCCGCTGCCGCTCGACCAGTCGGGCAGATTCCAGGTGTTCCGCCCGGGCGTACTGCCGGTCGCGCCCGGCGACCTGCTGCGGATCACGCGCAACGGCATGACCGCCGATGGCGAGCATCGGCTCAACAACGGCGGGCTCTACACGGTCAAGAGCTTCACACCCAATGGAGACATCCGGCTCACGAACGGCTGGACGGTCGCGTCCGATTACGGTCACCTGGCTCATGGCTACGTCGTGACTTCGCACGCCTCACAGGGAAAGACGGTGGACCGCGTGTTCATCGGCCAGTCTTCAGACTCGTTCTCAGCGTCCTCGCGCGAGCAGTTCTACGTCAGTGTGAGCAGAGGTCGCGAGCAGGCGACCGTATACACCGATGACAAAGAAGCACTGCTGGAGGCGGTCAGCCGGTCGGATGAGCGGCTCACGGCGACGGAACTACTGACAGGACGCGACTTGCGTCATCGCGGGGCCGCCTTGCAGAGACAGGAGCAGTTGGCGACGGCAATGCAGGCTACCGGCATGCACCGGGAAGATCGAGGGCTGAAACATGACCGATAGAACGATCCTTCAGAAGTACGTTGCCCGCAACGGCGATCCTGCGGCCGGGGTCGTCCCGCAGGCCGACACCGAGGCGGCGGATGATCTTGGCGCGTTCGGCTGGCTGCGAGGCATCCGGGACCGTGCCGTCTGCTTGGAGCTTCGGAAGAGTGACGGGAACATCCTTGCCGTGAGCTACGGTTATATCGAAAAGGCCGAGTTCGATCCGTCGGAGGGCATCACGCTCTCGGTCTCCGGCCAGAAGGTGCGGATCAAGGGCCGCAACCTGAACGCCGAAGTGCGTCCAACGGTACGGCTGTTCGAGGGACTCGCTCGGCATCGTGTGCCATGGGTGCAGGAGGCGGACTCGGGCATCGGAGACAATGACGACAGGGCGACGGTCATCGACAGCATCTCCTGGTCGTGATGTCTGAGGTGTTCGATCAGCGTCCGCGGCCGTGGTCGTCGCGGTACATCTGCTTTGTGTGCTTGCCGTTGAGTTCGCGCAGAAGTGGCTGGAGCAGTTGCAGCACTGACGCGGCGGCCATGACCCCCATCGAGATCATCGCCACTTTGTTGAACACGACCGCGTCTGCGGCTGGCGCGTTGCGGGCCATCTGTTGGGCGGTGTTGGCGATGTGAAGCGGGTTCGGTCCGGTCATGGCGATATCTCTGCTCCGACCCTATCACGACTTGCTGCAATGGAGTGTGACAGTTTTGTGAAACCCGCTGCCGACTGTCAGGTTGGGGTCTACCTCAGACTGATGTCAGACAGTTCCGGCCATTCCTGTCAGGATGGAGTCGCTTCACTTATTCATTGACAGTCGCGCGGCAACGTCATAGACCTGACCTGACAGTCATGGAGGGCATGTGTCGGCGAAGGGGCAGCGGATCGGGTACGTCAGGGTCAGTTCGTACGACCAGAACGTGGAGCGTCAACTCGAAGGCGTGGACCTGGACCGCGTCTTCACCGACCGGGCCTCCGGAAAGGACACGGAGCGGCCGGAGTTCATGGCGCTCGTGTTGTATGCACGTGAAGGCGACACGATCATCGTTCACAGCATGGACCGCCTGGCCCGCAACGTGGACGACCTGCGGCGCATCGTGCATGAACAGACGAAGCGCGGCGTGCGCGTCCAGTTCATCAAGGAGAACCTGCTCTTCACCGGCGACGATTCGCCGATGGCGAACCTGATGCTGACCGTGCTCGGCGCGGTGGCGCAATTCGAGCGAGACCTCATCAGGGAACGCCAGCGCGAGGGCATCGCTCTGGCTAAGCAGCGCGGCGTCTACCGGGGACGAAAGCGGGCACTCTCGTCAGATCGGGTGCAGGAACTTCGCGCCCGCGCCGCCGGCGGCGAGAAGAAAGCCTGGCTCGCCCGCGAGTTCGCGATCAGCCGGCAAACGCTCTACCAGTATCTCCGCGAATCCAAACCTACGGAAGCCGCATGTTCGACCTCCTGACGATCGCGCTGGAAGCGCACAGTGAGGAACTGAACCGTCACCGCCGGTACGAAGTCTCGGTCGGCCGGGACCTGCTCGGCGACTGGGTCGTATGGGTCCACTACGGCCGGGTCGGCACTCCGCTCCGCGAGCTTCGCTTGGTAAGTCCAGACCTGGAAGAGGCTCGGACGGTCGTGCAGGATCGGTTGCGACGACGGCTGTCGGCGCCGAAGCGGATTGGATGCAGGTACACGCTGCGCCAGCTCAACACACCGAACGGCATGCAGCTGTCCGAGTGGGTATCGCCGACAATGATGGCTGACCTGGTCTGAATCTAGCGGACGCGCCGGGGTGCCTTCTCAATCGCCCACTGGATCGTGTCGTAGATCTGCTGCGGGGACCCCTCGATGTGAAGCGTCTCATGGTCGGTCAGACCGAGACCTGCCAGCAATCGTTCAAACTTGCTCAAGGGCACTTCTTCGTGAGGCAACGTGTAAAACGTGAGATGGGATCTGTCACCTTGCGGGTAGAACGCCGCGCTGAAATCGAGCGGCGAGAGCCCGTGTCGTACCGCCAGTTCGTTGAGGCTGGTCAATATGGCTACTTCAACATTGCCTAGATATCTGTCCGACACCGTGCTCGCTCATCTGGTTTCCGAGGATCACTGTGATGGCTAGCACGATGAGGTCCGAGCAGGCAAGGGTTTTGTTTGGGTCACGGTGGCCACGGCCCCGGCTTGATGGAACCTGGAGCCGGTATACTGCGAAGTAGCATGATTCGGAGGCCACATGGCGCGGCGACTGAAAATCCGTGTGCCCATCGAGCCACCCTCACCGCAGGCGGGGTGGCCTGCGTTTAGTCCCGCGAAACCAGCAGTAGACTGTATTGCGTTGCTTCTGGCGGGCCCTCCGCGTGGTCAGATTCAGGGCAAACGCATTATCCGAATCGGAGGCCGAGTTCCGATCCCAAACCCGGGTTCTGAGGGCAGAAAGTCCTGTGAAGTAGGTCGGGAAGTGGATAATGCGTTTGCACTGGGTCAGATTCGCGTGATTTGCCGCGAGCGGACCGATAGGGCGGCATGGTGCGACCGGCCAGCGGTGCTACCCGTACACGGCGATGGCGGCCCCCCCGTTACTGCTGCTCCGCATCGACCCCATCGCGGGTCTTGGCCGCCACTACCCCTTACATAGCGGAGACATTCGTCTCCGACTGGTCGAGGGACCCCGGAACACAGGCAATAGGGATGCCTTGACCGGGGCTCAGAAAGGCAAGGCCCGATGCCTCGCCCGACCAGTGCTGTACGCGCCTCCAAAGCTCCACAGAACGGCCACGCCACCGAGCCCGCTTCGCGCGCAGAACATGCCCCGCAGGTGGCAATGACGCTTGTCGGCGTCATTGACCGGCTGTTGGCTGACTCGGCTGCAGGAAATGCCTCTGTTCGCATCGCCGACGTGGCGGCGGCGTTGCGCTGCGTGGCCGCGCTGCTGGAGAACGCCGGCGGTCGTCCGATCGCTGGCATTGCTGAAGTCTCTACGCCAGTCGCTCCGACCGAGTTCAACGCCGCAGGCGAGATTTCGCTGAACGCCGAAACTCTCCTCTCAACACTGGTATCACATCGGCGCGCCATCGAGCGGAGTGAACCTGATCACGCTTGGCTCTCCAGAAACGAGTGGTTCCCGAAGACGGGCATGCGCCCTGAGCGTAAGGACGCTCTCGCCCTGATCGATGAACTGATCCAGGCGCACTTCATCGATGTGCGCCAACACGGCGCGAAGGGCTGTTGGCGCCAGTATCGCGCGACGCGCGAGGGCGCCCGATACGTTGACCGCCTCGGAGGGTGATGGTGCATTTCGGCGCACTTCGGTGCACTTCGGCGCGTTTCGTCAGACCTGTTGGCGCACTCGGATACATGTGCTGGCGGACTTTCGAACCTGCACAACGCATACTCCAGTATCGAGCACGCTGCTTCGGAAGGTCGCTTCTGAATCGTGCTCCGGTTCGCGTACTGGAGAATCGCCATGGCCGAGTTCTTCTCATTCCTCAAGTTGTTCGTCGGGTGCAGCACGCTGCTCTTCCTGGCGATGCTGATCCTCCTGGCTCTGCCGCAGAGCAAGCTGCGCGCGGTCGGCCTGGAGCTGACCAAATACGCGCTGGCGGCAGGACTTTTCCTGCTGGTCCCGAGTCCCGTCGATGTCGTGCCCGATGTCGTCCCCGGCATCGGTTGGCTCGACGACATCGGCTATCTCGCCGCCGCCATCGCATCCGTCCGGTCCGGCCTGGGCGAGCGCAAGAAGCGGCTGCTCTACGACGAGATCGAACTCCAGAACCTTCGCGACCTGGCAGGGAGGAACTGACCATGCCGGCGCACACTGTTGAACAAGTGCCGACCAGCAAGCCCGTGTCGCCCGGCAACGTGCGGGCCGGGTTTGATGAGGAAGAGCAGGTGTCGCTCGCGCAGAGCATCGCGCAGAACGGCATCCTCGTGCCGCTGCTCGGCCACTACGAAGGGGACTCGATCGTCGTGGACGACGGGCATCGCCGGCTCGACGGCGCCCGGCGCGCCGGTCTTGCCACCGTGCCGATGCTGATCGCCGCGAAGGCCCCGACGCCGGCGGAGCGGGTGACGCTGCAACTGCTGGTCAATACGCAGCGGCAGGGCTTGAAAGTCACGGAACACGCTCGCGCACTGCACGAACTGATTCAAGCTACGGGCTGGTCGGCGGCAGAAGTCTCGCTGCGGCTCGGCCGGCCGTCGCCCGGCACCATCTCCAAGTTGCTGTCGCTGCTCGTCCTGCCGCGCGAAGTGCATGACCTGATCGACGCGGGGCGCATCCCGATGAGCAGCGCGTACCAGATAGTCACAGTGTCGGACGCGACGGAGCGTGAGCGGCTCATTCAGGCGGTGCTTGACGGCCGGCTGACGCGCGACCGGCTCGTGGCGGAGACCAAGGCCGTCAGGGCAGGCAGGCCCGTCTCGCGGGCGAACACACGGCCGCGGGCCGCGCGCGAGCGCGTCGTCATCAGGCTTGGGGAAGGCCGGTCGGTCGCCGTCTCCGCTCCGGCGCTCACGGTCGAGTCGGTCGTCGCCTGCTTCATCGACCTTGCCGAACAGATCAAACACGCCGGCGCCGACGGTCGGCCGCTGGCGGAGGCAGTCAAGTGCATCTCGACCAAGACCAAGTAGGAGATATGTCAATGGAACTCATTCCCACCATAGTCCTCTTCATCATCGCCACACTCTGGAAAGCGGACGCGGACGCAAAGCAGAGCCGCAAGTAGCACGGGAGGTCTGAAATGCTCGGACTCTTCAGGAAACGCGAACCGCTCGTGCGCCAGCCCTCTGACCTGCTTGCGCTGCCGCTGCTTCACTGGTCCCGCGAGGACGCCTGGACGTTGCGCGACGCCGTGGAGGGCACGCTCATCCTCGGCACGACCGGCTCCGGTAAGACGAGCGGCTCCGGTCGGCTCATGGCCCGGACGATGCTCTCATGCGGCTTCGGCGGCCTGGTGCTCACCGCCAAGGCGGACGAGCGAGCCTTGTGGGAGGGCTACTGCCGGGATACGGGACGCCTCGACGACCTCCTGGTCTTCGGCCCGACCGAAGCGCAGCGCTTCAACTTCCTGGACCACGAAATGAGCCGCAAGGGCAGCGGCGCTGGACTCACCGAGAACGTTGTCAATCTGCTCTCCACGGTGCTGGAGATCGCGGAGCGGCAATCGACCGGCGGGGGCGGTCGTGACGATGAGGGATACTGGAAGCGGGCGCTGCGCCAGCTCTGCCGCAACGTCGTGGACCTGCTGGCTCTGGCACGCGGTCGCGTCTCTGTTCCCGATCTCTACCGGGTGGTCGTCTCTGCGCCGACTTCGCTTGAGCAGGTCTGTTCGGACGGATGGAAGCAGGGTTCGGAATGCTTTCGCTGGCTGACCCAAGCCGACAAGCGACCCAAGACGCCGCGCGAACGCGCGGATTTCGAGATCGTCGCCGACTACTGGCTGCGGGAGTTCCCGGCCCTCAGCGACAGGACGCGCAGCGTCATCGTGTCCACGTTCACGTCGCTGGTGGACGTGCTGAACCGCGGGATGCTGCGCGAGCTGTTCTGCGGCGACACGACCGTCACGCCGGAGGCGGTGCAGGACGGAAAGATCATCCTGATCGACCTGCCGGTCAAGGAGTTCGGCGAGATCGGCCAGTTCGCACAGGTGCTCTGGAAGTACGCCTTCCAGCGCTCCATCGAGCGGCGGAATGTGCAGCAGAATCCAAGGCCCGCGTTCCTGTGGGCCGACGAAGCCCAGCACTTCCTTACCAGCTATGACTTTCAGTTCCAGGCCACCTGCCGGTCGGCATGGGTAGCGACCGTGCTGCTCAGCCAGAACTACAGCAACTTCGTCGCCGCCCTCGGCGGCAATGAGAAAGGCCGTGTCGAGACCGACTCGCTGCTGGCCAACCTCAACACGAAGGTCTTCCACGGCAACAGTGACCCCGTCACGAACGAGTGGGCCTCGCGCCTCATCGGACGCACGTTGCAGTACCGGGCGAGCGGCAACCACTCGCACCCCTCTGACGACCAGATGACCGCGATGCTCGGCCTCGACTGGGCGCGTGAGAACGGCACGACAAGCGGCGGTTTCTCGGAGGTCATGGAGGCAGAAGTGGAGCCGCGGGAGTTCACCCGGCTGCGCACGGGCGGGCCTCCAGACTGGATTGTGGACGGGATCGTGTTTCAGAACGGAAGGGTGTTCAAGGCATCGGGCCGGAGCTGGCTCCCGGTGCCGTTCAACCAGAAGGCATAGAGCCAGCAAGAGAAGAAGGCATCGGATCGGCGGCGCAGGCCGCCGGCGCGGTGATTGCGCGCATCAGGGAGATTCGACCATGCTGCAACGACAGGAACCAGAACCGGTCGCATCACAGAAGGGAATCAACAACGCCCTGGGCGTCATGACGTTCGTCTTCAGGGCGTTCGCGGTGACGGTCGAGGTGTTCCTGCGCCGCCCGGATTCGTTCGGCGAGCGCTACTTCGGCCTCCAAGCCGCGGCCGGATTCATGTTGATCCTGATCTGGCCGGCTTTCTGGGAAGGCCACAGTCCAGGACCGATGCTCGTCTTCCTGGCGCTCTACTGGTTGGCGCTGCTCATCGCTCGCCTCCGCACCAAGTGGCGCGTGAGACGCGGCGGTCCGCAACCGCACACGCTCTACAACGGCGCGCCAACGCTTCAGAAGGTCTGGCGGCGCAGCCCGGAGCAGCGGATCAAGACGGTCATCGAGCCGCTCTACCTTGTCTTCATGGCGCTGTGCGTAGCGATCATGAGCGTGCCGCTTGCGGCGTATATGGCGCTGGCCGGCATATGCGCCGCCGCCTCGTCCGGCATGAGTGGGGCGCTCCAGCACCGCCGCACGATGGACCTGCACGACGCCTTTGTTGAACAGCGCGGCTCGGCGGAAGCGTTCCGCCGCATGCGCGACGGTCGGTGATCCACTCATTCCACAGGAGAACAGATTCATGGCACACGAAGAGTCAACACAGAAGATCGGCGCCGGCCACGCCTCGGCGATGTTCCGGCAGGGCCTCGCCGAACTGCGCGGAGCGCTCTATCCGGAGTCGAACGTCGCGCAGCCGACGGTCTATGGCATCGCCGGCACGAAGACGCCCGGCGAAGTCATGCAGGAGAAGCAGGGTGAGGCTCGCGACCCGGACGAGCAGCCCTCCATCCTGAACGAGCGACTGAAACAGGCGGAGAAGGAACGCGAATCGCGCGATCCGGAGCCGCCGCAACAGGAACGGGATTGACCAGAAGTCGGCACGCGCCGCGCGAAGGAGAGCAGCATCATGCCATTCGTCATGTTCATGAGTCTCGTCATCATCGGCTGGTACATCTGGTGTCGCCTCGCCGGATGGCACGGGCGGCACCATGTCGGCTGGATGCGTGAAGCGTGGATCGACTGTCCGGCGTCTGCCGTTCGTGATGCCATAGTCGAGCGATTCGGCAACGGCGATCGAACCTTCCTGGAGGGAGGCCACACCATCGACTTCTACCGCCGCGGCAAACCGGGGGTGACTCGGGTGCGGCATCCAGGCGGAGTCGAGTTCGGCGACATCCCGTCGATGCTGAGCATCTGCGTGGCCGTGGTCAACGGTAGAACCCTTGTGACCCCCCGCATCGACATCACCCCGGAGGTTCGACTGTTCAGGACGGCGCAGCAGTACTTCCACGATCTCGCCATTGCCGAGTGCAGAGTGATCGTCGGTGAACTGACGCAGACAGTCGCAAGGCGCGCGCAGCGCGAGCGCGAAGCGCGGCAGATTCGTGAAGCGCCTTCGCCCTCGGCGGACCAGTCCGACTACGCGGCGCTCGGCCTCAAACCGGGCGCAACCTGGGAGCAGGTGCAGGCCGCGTACCGCGACGCCTGCCTCAAGTACCACCCCGACCGGCTGACCGGGCAGAACGTGGAGCCGCACCTTGTCGAACTGGCGGTACAGCGCTTCAAGGCAACCTCGACGGCGTACCGGCGGCTACGGGAGCAACTCGCGGACCCCCAGCACGCCTGAGAGGGTCGTGTGAACGGAGAACCACGGCGATGCGGCAGGAGCGTGTCCAGGTCGAAGCGGCGGAGCGGCGTGAGAGCGCGCCTGGCGCCCTTCCGGCCGGAACGCCGGCGTGGATCACGCCTGAACTGATTGAAGCGACGCAGAAAGTCTGGGAACCCCGCTACGGAAGGCCGCTTTCTCCCGCAGAGGCGATTACAATTGTCCAGAATGCCGGACGGTTGTTCGAGCTTCTGTCGCGGGAGTAAAGCACCATGAAACGCTTCGTCGCCCTGGCACGGGTCAGCAGTCGGGAACAGGAACGCGAGGGCTTCTCACTCGCGGTCCAGGAGGATGCACTCAAGCGGTACGCCCTGGCCGCGGGCGGCGAGATTGTCCGGCTGTTCAAGGTGGCAGAAACTGCGAGCAAGAGCGATGAGCGGAAGACGTTCCGCGAGCTGATCGCCTACGGCAAGAAGCACGCGGAGGAACTCGACGGCCTGCTCTTCTACAAGGTCGATCGCGCCGCCCGCAATCTCTTCGACTACGTTGAACTCGAACGCCTCGAAAGCGAGTACGGCCTCGCGTTCATTTCCGTCTCTCAGCCGACGGAGAACACGCCGGCCGGCCGCATGATGCGGCGGACGCTGGCGAACATGTCCGCGTTCTACACCGAGCAGCAGGCGCTCGATGTCAAGGAAGGGCTTGCCCGTCGCGTCCAGGAAGGCTGGTTCGTCGGCAAGGCGCCCTACGGCTACCGCAACGTGCGGCGTGACGGGCGCTGCGTCACCGAAGTCGAGCCGGTGGCAGCGGAGAACGTCAAGCGAATCTTCAACCTCTACGCCTACGAACCGCTCACGCTCGATGGGCTTCGGGATCGGCTGCACGCCGACGGCATGACGTATCGGTCCGATGCTCCGCGATTCACGCGGAGCAAGCTGCACGCCATGCTCACCGACCGGGCGTACATCGGAGAGATTCCGTTCAAGGGGCACTGGTATCCGGGCAAGCAGACTCCGCTCGTCGAACGCTCTACCTGGGACCGTGTGCAGGCGCTCCTGGGCGGGCACGTCTACCACGCGCATCAAATGACCTTCGCCGGCGAGTTCATGACCTGCGGCCACTGCGGCCGTGCCATCACCGGCGAACAGGTCGTCAAGCGGTTCAAGAGCACGCCCGACCGTCGGTACGTCTACTACCGGTGCAGCGGCTACACCGCGCCTGGGCATCCGCGGGTGCGGGTGCCGGAAGCCGAACTGGACCGGCAGGTGCTCGAACTCTTCGGCCGGATGAAGGTGGAGGACCCGGAGGTCCGCGACTGGTTCCGCCTGGTCCTGGCCTCACAGACGCGGGACGCCCAGAAGGACTCCCGCGCCCAGCGGGAAGAACTGACCCGGCAGGCGTCGCTCCTGGTCGCCCAGCAGGACCGGCTCCTGAACCTGCGGCTCGGTGATGATGTGGATCAGGACACCTTCGCCCGGAAGCACACCGAGCTTCGGGACCGGCTGGCGTCAATCAAGCTGCAACTGGACGTTCTGGACCGTTCGCACGACGAAACGGCGGAACTGGCGGCGAAGGTGTTTGAACTCTCGCAAACCCTGCAAAATCAGTGGGTTTCTGCCGATTACGCCACGAAGAGGCGAATCCTCGAAATCGTCTGTTTGAACTGCACCCTGGATGGCGCAAGTGCCGTATTTACAACGAGAAAGCCCTTCGACGTGCTCGTCGAAGGGCTTGATCTCTCGAAAAGTCGGGGCGAGAAGATTCGAACTTCCGACCTCTTGGTCCCGAACCAAGCGCTCTAACCAGGCTGAGCTACGCCCCGTGCGAACGAAGCATTGTATGCATCGTCCGGGCGGCTGCAAGCGCGGCCGATGGCACGGCGAAAAGAGCGATAATTGCGGTCCTTCGGCGGCAGACTTGCCCAGATTGTAGCCGGGGTTGAAACACCCCAGCCATGCGATCCCGGCTGAGTCGTCATGAGTCTGTCCGCAGTCGTTGCGAGGTCCGTCACGAGGACTCACTGCGCTTCGAGCTCGCCGATCATCTTCTCGGCCACGCCCTTGGCCGATGCAGGATTCTGGCCGGTGACGAGTTTGCCGTCGGCGATGCTGAACGCGGCCCAGGGGTCAGTCTTGTGGAAGAGAGCGCCTTGGCGGGTGAGGGCGGTTTCCAATTCGAAGGGTACATCGGCCCTGGCGTAGTTACTTTCTTCGTCGTTGGTGAATGAGCTTATTTTCCTGCCGGCGATCAGGTAGGCGCCGCTGCTCAATTTCACGTTCAGCATTGAAACCGGACCGTGACACACCGCGCCCACGACGGCGCCGCGCTCATAGGTGTCCCGGATGACCGTCTTCAGCAGCGGATGTTCGGGCATGTCAACCATCGGCGCGAGGCCGCCGGGGATGAAGATGGCGTCGTATCGGCGAACATCAACATCCGCGAGCTTGCCGCCTTCCTGCATGGAAGCCCACCCCTTGCCCACCAGAAAGGACAGGTTGGCCGGGTCGTCCGCCAGATGAAGGGCGTCCAGGAACGGCGACTCACCCGTTAAGCTGGTGAAGTCGATCTGATACTTGGCATTTTCGAACTCAACGTAGGGATGAGCTACTTCCGGCAGATAATTGCCGGTCCTTCTGTTGTTTGGACCAATGGCATTCGCATTGGACACGATGAACAGTATTTTTTTCGACATCCCTTTTTCCTTGATCGGATCGGCGACATTGAATGGCCCCCGGCGCGGCATTGCCACCGCCGTCAATCGGCCATCGCGCGTTTGAGCGCTTCGCTGTCAATCTTGACCATGCTCATCATTGCCTGCATGGCTTTCGCGGCTTTGGCTGGGTCGGGGTCGGCGATGAGGTCGATCAGCAGTTTGGGGTCAATCTGCCATGACACGCCGAAATGGTCGGTGATCCAACCACAGGCGACCGGGGTGCCGCCCGCGTCGACGAATTTTTCCCAATACTCATCGACTTGTTGCTGCGTGTCGCACAGCACGCTGATTGAAATGCCTTGGCTGAATGTGAATTGAGGACCGCCGTTGAGCGCCGTGAATGGGCGACCGTTCAGTGTGAATTCGACGGTCATCACGCTGCCGGTGATGAAAGGCGACTGAGGTCCGAGGTCGGGGTAATGTGTGATCCGTGTGATCTTCGAGTCGGGAAAGATCGACGTATAGAATCGTGCCGCCTGCTCGGCCTGGTTGTTAAACGTCAGGAAAGTGCTGATCTCGAGCATGGCCCAATGGTACGCATTAACATGCCGCGTGTCGATGAGTGGTACGGGACATGTTCGAGTGGTACAACAGTCGGGGGCGGATCACGAACGGGCGAGATTGCATTGCATGTGCGCAATCCGCTGACTGCGCGATGCGACTGCCATAACTGGGTAATTACAACCGGCAACTGTGAGGAAGCCCATGAGTCTCGAAACCATCGCCAAACAATTCGTCGATCTATGCAACCAGCGCAAGAACTTCGACGTGATGCGCACCCTGTACCACCCCGACATCGTCTCCGTCGAGGGCAACGGCAGCGAGACGGCGGGGCAGGCGGCGGTGATCGCCAAGTCGGAGCGCTGGGCGGCGGCGAACACGATTCACGGCGAGACGGTGCGCGGGCCGTATTTCAACGGACCGAATGAGTTTGCCGTGCACATCACGTTTGACGTGACGCGCAAGGACACCGGCGACCGGAAGTCGCTGCAGGAAGTCGCGGTGTACACCGTGCAGGGCGACAAGATCACGCGCGAGCGATTCTTCTATGAGGGGAACTGGTAGCCCGCGATTGACTAGGCAGGGGGCGGGCAGGGCGCGCCCGAGCATCGACGCGTCTATTGCGACACACGCGGGACGATCACCGCATCCTGAATCGACATGTTCTTGATCAGCAGCGGCTTCTTGGGGTGGCGCTCGGCGTCGACCTCGACCTGGGCCATCTTGCGCAACACGGCCAGCGACTGCGGCCCGGCGATCTGAGCAAAGGCGGTGTAGCGCCCGTCCCAATTCGGTTGCCTTGATAGACAAATGAAGAATTGCGAGCTGCCCGATTGCTGATCGCCTTCGATCAGGGCCATGCCGACCGTGCCGAACTGAAAGGGCGTGTCGTTGAACTCCGGCGGCAGCGTCAGGCCGTCGGGTCGCCGCCCCGTGCCGTCGTTGTTCGGACAGCCGCCGAGCAGGAACTGATTCTCAAAGGCGAGGTGAAATGACTTGCCGTTGTAGAAGCGGCGATCGACGAGGTCGAGAAAGTTCGCCACGTGGTGCGGAGCCTTATCGTACAGCAACTGAAGCGTCACGTTGCCGAACTCGGTCTCCATCACAACTTGCTTGTATTGCACGACGTGGATTTGCACCGTGTTGCTCGTGACCACGCCGCCATAGGGCCGCCACGTCAACTGATAGATGCCCGCCTGGTGCAGCCCAGGGTAGAACCGTGCTACGTCGAACCGCAGGCCGATTGTCGCATACGGCGAGAGGGTGATGGCCGGAATCGGATACTCCGGCTTGCGCGTCACACGCTCGCCCATCGCCGGATTCGTCTCGCTGACGACGTCCAGCCCGCGGAACTGTGCGGCCGAGAAGACATGCTCCAGCGGAAGGCCGATGCCGCCGTCGTACCGCTCGCGGCCGACCAGCGCGCCGGGCACGGAAAGCTTCACCGGCACGTCGCTGATGTTGATGATCGTGAATTCGACAAAGACCGGGCTGCCGACCGGCACCATCACGCGCGGCGTGCGCAGCTCTGCACGGATCGCGTTCGGAAGGATCGATTCGGGAGTAATCGCTGGAAGCAGCGGGGCGTCGTCAACGGGCGTGGTGTCGCCCGCCGGGAGCGTCTGGCCGACAAGCGCGAGGCCGAGCGTAGCGAACAAGGTGAATAGGCTGGTCATCGCGCCCTCAAGCAACGAAGGAGAATCAGGCCCCCGACCCGGCGAAGACCGTGGTCACCGTTCGGAAGATGATAAGGAAATCGAGCTTGAGCGACCAATGATCGATGTAGAACAAATCCAGCGCCATCCACTCGTCGAATCCGATTCGATGCCGCCCCTTGACCTGCCAGAGGCACGTCAGCCCCGGACGCATGCTCAACCGCCGGCGCTGCCAGCGATCGTATCGCGCAACTTCCGCCGGAATCGGAGGCCGAGGCCCGACAATGGACATGTCGCCCTTGAGCACGTTGAAAAGCTGCGGCAGCTCGTCGAGGCTCCATCGCCGTAAGAACTTGCCAACGCGAATGATGCGCGGGTCGTCGGCGACCTTGAACACCGGGCCGTCCGATTCGTTCAGGTGCGCCAGCTCGTCGCGCCGGCGCTCCGCATCCTGCGTCATGGTGCGGAACTTGAACATCATGAACTCGCGGCCGTTCAGCCCGCTTCGCCGCTGGTGAAACAGGATCGGCCCCGGTGACGATGCCTTGATGAGCGCCGCGCATACTAGCATTATCGGCGCGGTCAGGATGATTCCGATAATTGCAAAAAGCACGTCCAGGCCGCGTTTGATCGACAGCAATTCGGGTGAGTGCCTCGCGGGAGCGTAATAAAGCAGCGGCACGCCGTGGAAGTCCACCATCTCCGGGACGGTGTGCGCCGCAAGGCCGTCGGCACGAACCAGCGCCGTGACCCCGATCTCCTCGCACTGGCGAATGGCGGGCAGCAGGCTTGCGATGGCGTCGAGCGGCGCGCAAAAAATCACCTCATCCACGACTTGCCGATCGAGGATCGGCGCCAGTTGTTCCAGACCGCCGAGGACGGCCCCGGTGTGCGGCGAATCGACGTCCGCTTCCCAGGGCCCGCGCAAATGGCCCACGACGGCCGACTTACCGAGCATGGTGGTGCGCAACAGCCGTCGCAGCAGGACCGCGTCCCGGCCGGTGCCCACGATGAGAACGTGGGCGCGGTGACGGGCGCTGATCCACCGGCCCATCCACGCGTTTATACCGCGGACCGCGAGGGTGGTCGCAGGAAGCAGGGCGGCTGCGAAGCCGATCTGGGCACGGGGATACAGATCGCGAGAAAAAAGCAGCGCAAGGGCCGCCATGAGCAGACCGAGAATGGCGCTCCCGGCGACGGCGTGCCGCAGCAACCAGCGCGGGCTGCGCCATTTCTGTTGATACCAGCCAAGCCAGTTAAGCAGGATCGGCCACGCAAAGGGCAGGAAGACCAGCACCTGCATGTGAATGCGAACCGAACTGCCGACCCCGGGGTGATATTCCGGCCACGGCGTATTGTTCATCCAGAACCGGCATCGCAGGTAATCAGCGAGGATGTAGGTGAGCGTCACCGTCACGGCATCGGTGACGATCATGCCGACTCGAAACTGTCGCCAGGCTTTGGAGAGCGTCATGGTGTCGCAGCAATCAGCGAGGCGTCGAAGGTCGCGCGGACCCAACCTGGTATTGTAATCCCGCGGTCAGGGTCGAGGTGACCCGCCTCCGGCGAGCAATTTGCACGCCTTATCCTGTGCATCGGAGAGGGGCCGGGTGGCGGCGGCTTGATTATAGAAGAAGGCAAACGCCAGCCAACTGTCCGGGCCGGTTCGGATGTAGCCGGCGAGCGTGCGGACGCCGTTGATGTAGCCGGTCTTGGCGAAGACGCGGCCCTTTGTCGCCGGGTCGCGCATGCGCTTTTCGAGCGTGCCGTCGACGCCCGCGACGGCAAGACAGTCGCGCAGCAGAGCGAATTTCTCCGGCGAAGCGGTGTTCATGTATTGCAGCACGCGCGTCATGGCCAGCGGGCTGATTCGATTAAGACGGGAAAGTCCGCTGCCGTCGTCCACCTTGCAATCCGCCGTGTCGGCACCCACCTTTTGGAGGAATGACATCACCACGGCACGCCCGCTCTCCCACGAGCCGATGCCCGACTGCCGACTGCCCAGCAGTTTGATCAGGGCTTCCGCCATCATGCCGAGGCTCTGCTTGCCGGCGCGAGCCAGCGCGTCTCGGAGCGGTGTCTTCACCACGGCAATCACGTGCGCGCCGGTCGGGTTGCCGTTTGCATCGCGCGGAACGGCTTGCCGCACGACCGAGCCGCCGACACGGATGCCCTGCGCGGCCAGAACGGTCCGCAACACGCCGCCGAAATAAAGTCCGGGGTCGTTCACCGAAATCGGTCCGAGTGTGCCGGCGCGGGCCACCGAGCCGGTCACGACGATCTCATCGCTGCCGCGCCGTCGATGTGCGCTCACGGTTTGTTTGGAGCCTGTTGAGGTCTTGTTGATGATCTTCAGCGCCGTATTTCCGGGGACCATCGCCACCGTCGCGGGCTTTCCGGATTTGCCGGGTTTGACGCTGATCTCCACGCAGTTGTCGGCGAAGTTCAGCGCGCCCACCGGCGCTTCGTACCACGTCTCGTGCTGCTCAGGCGGCCAGTTCGGATGCGTGAATTGACGGTCAAACAGCGAGTCGTCAATCACAATGTTGCCGGGAATCTGTTTCACGCCGGACGATTTGAGCCGCTGGGCCCAGTCGCGAAAGACCGCGGTGATCGGCTCCTTGCGCTCGGCGGCGAGGCGGTCGTCGCCGAGTGTGGGGTCGCCGCCTCCAATGACGACCAGGTCCTGGCCACGGACAGCGCAAACCGTTCGAAACTCATAGTTCGGCCCGAGATGGTCAATTGCGGTCGCCATGACGACGAGTTTCATGTTGCTGGCGGGGATGAGCGGTGATCGTCCGCCGGAGTCGTAAACGACGTCGCCCGATGGCAGGCTTACCACGCGACCGCCGAAGCGGGCCTTGGATTGCCCGTGTCCCGTCAATGCCCGATCGAGCAGGGCGGTGAGATTGTCTCGCGCGGTGGATCGCTCGGAATCCGGTAACCGGTCTTCGGCGCGACCGACGGCGACACATGTCGATAAAATCGCCGCCGCCACGAGCGTGGCGCGTGAGATTACAGGTCGTGTGCGGTGTGAGTTCAACGTCCGTATGAAAGCGGCATCCGTGCGCATGGCGGGATTCTATCCAAGTCGGGCCGCATTGCCAACTTTGACTCACCCGTTTGGCGGTCATAAACTTGGACGTGGCCTCATGTTAGGCTCGCGCGATTCGTGTCGAAGACAATCCGGCGCGTCGAAACTTCGAACGGGAATCGAGCCGCAAGCGACAGGGCGGCGTATTGAAGGAATCGACCGGTTAGGATGGGGCGGGGGAACCGGTTGGGTGCGCTTGGCACAGGGGGCGGCGCACCGAATGCGGAAAACGTGATGAGAGCGCACGTGAATCGCAACGCATCCGGAACGGTGTTGTTCGTCGACGGTTTCGAGGACGCAGTCCTTGAGCAGTGCCGCACTGCGCTGGAATCGGGCGGGCAGCCGACCGAGCGCGTTCGCGACGTGTATGCCGCGATGGCGCGGCTGTCGGAATCGCCGGCCGTCTCACAGGTGATCGTGGATGTGCGATACCTGGACGAGGCGGAGTGCGCCTTTCTCATGCTGGCGCCGCGATATTTTCAAAATGTCGAAATCATCGTGCCGACGCTGGAAGGGCCGAACGATTGGATGAAAGTCGATGTGCCCGGCGTCCGGCGGGCCTCGCCCGATTCGCTCCCGGGCGCGTCCGCGCTCGACGGATCGCAATCGAACCGATGGAGCGAGCCCGCTGCTCCGTCGAATTCCGCCGCGACCGATGCATCGGCTGATGAAGCCGACGAGTCCTGCGGGCCTACGGAGTTCGGTGTCCCGCTGACGCAGGACGAGCTGGATGCCCTGGCGCAAGATGGATTCGGCGTGTCCAACGGGGACGATCAGGACAATGAGATCGAGCCGAGTGCGGGCATCGCGGAAGCGCCGCGGTCGATGCCGGTGCTTCCGGATCGACCCCTATCGACTGACAGAGGGCCGGACGAATCGAGGGATGAGGAGTCGCTGCACGATGCGGTTCGGCGGCGTATGAGCGGCGACCGCGGCAGGGTCGTTCGCCGACGTCCGCCCGGGTCGGATGCGTCGGACGAAAGCGAAGATATCTCCTCGCCGTTTCACGATGCGCTGCCCGCCGGTGACCTGTCGGAAGATGAATGGTCGGCCGATGACGAGGACGAATTGGTGGAAGGCGACGAATGGCGTGATGAGCCGGAATCCGACGAGGGGGCGCGGGGATGAACGGATCATCTGAAAATGGCCGCTACCTTGTCGTCGGGGACCTCGGTCAACTTGGGCCGCCGATGGTGGAAGCGCTTGCGCCCAGCCGGATCGAAGGCGTTCGGACCATGCTGGAGGGCATCGCCGAGTTACCGCGCAAAGCGACGCGTGGCGTGCTGGTGGGTCATGACGAAGCCTGCCGAAGGCCGGTTGAGGCCATGGCGGCGCTGCGCCGGGCGGCGGGCGAGGCACGGGTGATCTTCTGTTGCCTGCCTGCGCGGGAGGATGTCGGCCAGGAGATGGTCGCACAGGGAGCCGACGACTACGTCATCCTGCCGCTGGAGCGGGTGGACTTGATTCGAGCTTTTGGCGCATCGACCGACGTGCTGGGGGAGCGTGAGCCGGCGCAGGCGTCGCAGCGGCCTGATCCACTTGAGGAACTGGCCGACGCGATTCCCGGTCTGCTCGGAAATCGGCCGGGGATGCTTGACCGAATCGCGGCGTTGATCGGGGAAGCCATCGGCGCCGAGAGCGTCCTGGTGAGCATGGATCAGCAGGTAGGTCGTGCGGGCGAAGACCGGGAAGTTCGCGAGGCACTGCTGGTGCAGACGATCACGCGGCAGGGCGAGAAGATCGGCTTCATTCGCGCGGGGCGGAGCCGCGCGGGTGGATATACGATTGACGATATTCAGCGGCTGCGCGGGTACGCAGGCGTGCTGGGACGGTTGGCCGAAGCGGCGGCGCAGTCCGAACGCTGGCGGCAGTTGGCCTTGGCGGATGAACTGACCGGGCTTCCGAACCGCCGACACCTGATGGAGTTCCTCGGTGCAACGCTACAGACCGCCGGCGCCGCCGGGCAGATCGTGACCGCCCTCGTGTTCGATATCGACGATTTCAAACGGTACAACGATCGCTACGGGCATGACGCGGGCGACGAGATCCTGTGCGAAGTCGGGCGGTTGTTTGTGCAATGTTCCCGGCGCACCGACATGGTCGCGCGCTATGGCGGAGACGAGTTTGTCGTCGTCTTCTGGGATCCGGAAGGTCCGCGCGCGGCTGGCTCGCGCCATCCGGCCGGAGTGTTGATGGTCTTGCAGCGGTTTCGCGCGGCGCTGAAGAAGCACCGCTTCACGCGCTTGGGCCAGGATTCGCAGGGGGCGCTGACCATCAGCGGCGGGCTGGCACACTTTCCCATGCAGGCGAAAAACGTGACCGATCTGCTCGAAGCGGCGGACCGGGCGTTGCTCAAGGCGAAGGAAGCCGGCAAGAATCGGTTTTACATTCTCGGCGGCGACGAAAGCAGCACGTCAATCGTTTGACTCCACCGGCTAAGCAGCATGCGCTCGTCACAGTAGTCTGTGCAAATAGCTGGGAAAAAAAGACTTGCCAAGCCCGGCCGGTTATGATAACGTTAACTGGTGGTGGTTGGAGGATTGCGAGTCGCCGCTCGCATTCGTGGTGGAGTTTATGAGTTTTACCATCGTTGAAGCGCGCCCGGTTCCTGCAGAGAGTGGGCCGAAAGCGATTGGCGAGCGCATCCTGCGGAAGCATGTCGAGCGCGTTGCCGCGCTGCTCACAAAGCACGACGCCGACGCGATTCTTCTGTTCCGTGATTCGAACATTCTCGGGTTTACCGGTGTGCCGCTCGCGCCGTCAGATCGCTTGATCTGCGGCTGGATTAATCGGGCCGGTCAGACCGCGCTGGTCGTGCCGGGTTTCGAGGCGGACATGGCGCGGGCGCTGCCGTCGGGCTCCGTTCTTGTTACTTGGCAAGAGCACGAGGACGCATATGCGTCGGCGGCCGAGGCGGCGCGACTGCTCGGTGTGGACCGCGGGCGCATCTACCTCGACGGTTACATGTGGCTTGATGCCCAGCGGCGATTGAACGAGGCCATGCCTCATGCGAGCTTCCAAACCGATCCGGGAATTCTGGATTCCATTCGCGAGGTCAAATCGCCGGAGGAGATCGAAGCCATCCGTGCGGCATGCCACGATACGGGTCTGATCTACGACCTGGTATCACGCCGATTGCAGCCGGGAATCTCCGAGCATGAACTGTCGCGTGAGGTGATCGAGCAACTTGTCAAGATGGGCGTCACGCCGTTTGGCGATCTGATTCAGGGCGGCGAAAGCGCCGCGATTCCGCACCAGCCCGCCGGGCCCAGGCGCTTTCGTGACGGCGATTCCGTGATCGTGGACTTTGTCGCCCGGAAGCAGGGCTATCTGGGCGACATGACTCGAACCTTTGCACTGGGCCGGGCGTCGGACGATTTCGTGCGAGCCTATCAGACCGTGCGGGCTGCGCAACAGGCGGCGATTCGTGCCGCGCGGCCGGGCGTCTCCTGCGAGTCCGTCGATGCCGCCGCGCGCTCGGTCATCGAGAGCGCCGGGTTGGGCGCGTATTTTACGCACCGGCTCGGCCATGGAATCGGGCTGGATGTGCATGAACCGCCATACCTGGTTCGAGGCAACGCACGACGGCTTGAGGTCGGAATGTGCATGACGGTCGAGCCGGGGGTCTATCTGCCCGGTCGATTCGGAATTCGTATTGAGGATGTCATCGCCATCACGGCGGACGGAAGCGAAGTCTTGAGCAATTCCGTTCCAACCGATGTGTGCCGGATTCTGGGGCAGGTCGCGTCGTGAGGGCTGGTGCGATCGGTCTTGTTCGCCCAGACTCGATTGATCTGGCGCGCTAACATTCCGCAACCCCGGATCGCTGCGCAAGATGAACCTCGACGACAACATCTGTTACTGCTATCACGTCTCGATGCGGAAGCTCGTGAATTTTGCCCGGCGCGAGCGGCTCGTTCGCGCCAGTCAAATGTCAAATTGCCTCGGAGCGGGGACCGGCTGCGGCTGGTGCATTCCCATTCTGCAGAAAATCCATCAGCAGGTGTGCGTGGAGCAACAAGGGCAGGCCGAATCGGGAGAAGGGGCACAGTCTCCCGAGATTCGCGGACTTCCCGATAGCGCCGCGGACTACGGCGAAGCGCGGAAGAAGTACCTCAAATCGGACGCCAAACATCAGTTCTGAAGCGTTCGTCGCTCGCCCGGAGTTGAATCGACTCGTCATTTCCGGTATGATTGATCGCATTGAAATGGCGGCGCGCGGTCTGTCCGCGACCGTGATTGGTGAGAAAGGATCGAAGCCATGGCTCGGGGATTGCAACACACAATCTGCCTCCCGTTGCTCGCGTTGTGGCTCGTCGCGCCGGCTGCTGCCGATGTCGTCAACGTCTTCCCTTCGAAGGATAACACCCTCTTCGAAACGCCGACCGGTAACTTGAGCAACGGTGCAGGCGATTCGATCTATGCCGGACGCACGCTTCAGTTTCAGGATTCTCTCCGAAGGGCGGTGCTTGCGTTCAATGTCGCCGGCGCAGTACCGGCCGGCAGCACGATCGTCAGCGCCACGCTTCGGCTGTATTGCGTCCAATCGGTTTCGGGCGATCAGCCGATGACCCTGCATCGGACACTTCAGAACTGGGGCGAGTCGACTTCCAATTCCAACGGCATGGGGGGCGGTGGCGGTGGCGCGTTTGCGATGCCCGGCGATGCGACATGGCTGCATACGTTCAGCCCGGGCGGATTGTGGGCCAATCCCGGTGGAGACTTCGATGCGACCGCCAGCGCCTCGACGCTGGTTGGCGGCGGCGGCGCGATTTATCAATGGACCAGTGCGCAGTTGGCGCTGGATGTTCAAAGCTGGCTCGATAACCCGGGCGCGAATTTCGGATGGACTTTGCTTGGCAACGAAAGTTTCGACGGCTCCGCCAAGCGTTTTGCTTCCCGCGAGACGACCAACATCTTCGCAATCAAGCCGACGCTCGTGGTCGAATACGTTCCAGAACCTGCCACGGCCATGCTCCTTGCTATCGGCATCGCCGGCGTCGCCCGTCGCCGTCGCGCATTGTAGGCCGCGCTCCCATTCCTTATAGTCCGCCGTCCCATGTCCCGCGCGGATTCCACGCCTGCGATTCCCATTAACAAAGGCTCGCCCCGCTCCCGATTCGTGCGGGTAGGGTGGCCGGTCTTTGCGATCACATTGATCGTCGCGCTGCTTCACGGCCTGGCCCTTTGGGACGGCGTCGTCCTCGATGACCACTGGCACCAGAAGGGGTTGCGCGAACACGGGTGGACGTTCCCTGAGCTGTTGCGAACGCTCATCATCGCGCCGGCGGACTACATCGAGTGTTGGTGGCAAACTCGACCCGTCGTCTGGCATTACTTCCGGCCATTCTTCATTGTCTGCATGAAGTTCGCGTATCTCGTGGTCGGCCGCGGCGATGAGACGGCCCTGCATGCATTGAGCCTCGGGCTGCATTGGCTTTCCAGCCTGCTGGTCTGGCGGCTGTGCCTTCGGCTGACCGGCGATCGGACGTGGAGCCTGCTGGGTGGGCTGGTGTTCGCGATCTATCCGCATTCCGTGGTGACGGTCGCGTGGCCGTCTTCGCAGAATGTCGTGATTCAAAACACGCTGCTTCTGGGGGTCGTGCTGGCGTACCTGCGAGCGTCGCGGATTCCGTCGGCGGCGTGCGAGGAGGTGATGTCGGCCGATGCTATTTCGTCGCAAGCGTGCCCGTCGTATGCGCACGGGGCGCTGGCCGCGACATGGACGTTGTGGTTGCTGGCGATTTTCACGCGCGAGAATGCGATTCTGTTCCCTGCGATCCTTGCATCGTTTGAGCTGGCGTCCGGCGGTTGGAGGCGGCTGTGGGCGCGGCGGGCGTTCTTCTTTGCCTGCGGTGCGGTGGGTGTCGCATTCATGGCATGGCGGACGGCCTTGGGCATTGATCCGCTGCCGGATGTTTACTGTCACCGGCCCGACGGCCAGCTCGCTCGATATGCCGGCTGGCTGGCCGCGAAGCTGCTGCATTACCTCTGCGTCTCGATCTGGCCCGCACCGATGGTGGCCGGGCCGACCGGTCGAATGAACCCCTGGGTTGAAGTTCCCGGGGACTGCACAGTGATGGTGCTGATCCTTGCGGGGATGGGATGGATGTATTTCCGCGCGGCGCGACGAACGGCGGGTTGGTGGATCTGGCCGCTGTGGATCGTGCTGTCTATCCTGCCGGTCGTGGCGGTCGTGGCGACGCCGCACTCGGGCTACATGAGCGGCGTGGGCGTCGCGGTCGGAATGGCGATTGCGATGTCCGCGGCGAAAGGCGAAGCGAGCCCGTCCATGCTGCGGCCGGCAGTGGGGCTGGCGATGATTCTGGGCATGGCCTTCATGGCACCGGTAACGCGCTTGCAGTGGATGGGGACAGCCGCCGCCGAACGAATCGTACCGGGCTGGGTGCAGATCTCGCCGCCCGCGAAGACCGTCACAGATGTCTTTTTTATCAACCAGCCCTTCGTGAATGTGTACCTCAAGCCGGATCTGGACAAGCGTTTTGGGCCGTCGTTCTCGCCCGTTCGCGTGCATGCGCTGACGTTCGCGCCACACCCGACGGGCATGGACCGGCGCAGCACGCTGGAACAAGTGGACGCGCACTCGTTTGTCGTTCGCATCGAGGGGCAGGCGTACTTTTCTCGACTGCTCGGGCGATTTCTCGTGGAGGGATTCGGTGATCGGGCGATGTTTGAGCCGGGGCGCACCATTCACACAGATGCCTTTGACGTGACAATCGTGGAGCACGATGCGCGGGGCGTCTGGGCGCTCAAGTTCGCCTTTCCCCGGCCGCTGACCGATCCGTCGTACTGTTTCTATTTCACGAGCGGTGTGTGCGGCGCGGCGAAGATCCGTTTTGCCGCCGCTGCCTCGCCATCGCTTCAACGACCCGAGCCGCCCTGGTTGCGAGCGAATCCGATGCTGATGGATTCGACCGAAGTTGAGCAGGCCGCCGCATACCTCGAAGCGGGGTACGCTGCCGCTGCGATTCCGTTATTGCAGATCGCCGCCGACGAGAAGCATCCGATGCGAAGCGAAGCCCAAGTCGCATTACGCCCGGTCGCGGAATGCGTCTCGACGGCCCTGGGGGCGCGATGCCAGTTTGTGTTTGACAAGCCGAGTCCGGATGCAGCAGATTGGCGTGAAGTGGCGACGTGGTGGGCGCTCGCGGTCCGCGACGAGAACTTGCGTGAAGTTTGGCAACACCGGCGAGACTTTGAACACCTCGTCTGGCTGCGGGCGGAGAACGAGTTTGACCGCTGGATCGCCTCCGGCCTGATTCGCACGGATATGTACCTGACAGGGCCGCCGTACCGAGGTCCGTTCGAGTGAGCGCCAAATTGGCCGGCGTCACAACTGCATGCGGTATGGTTGATTAAGGGCGGCCGTTTTCCTATTGCTCGTGCCTTGCCGATATGAGAGGCATGAGCGCGCGGGGATTGACTGTGCCGTCCATGCGTCGGGATCGGGATGCAGCCGAGAGTCGGCTTGACCGGTCGCGCATCGAAGGGAGCCGCCTGCGCGGGTTGGAAGAACCCGAGCGGTCGGTACCGGCCGCGCCGGTCGCCAACGTATTCACAGTTGACCTGGAAGACTGGCCGGTTGCGGTCATGGGACCGAGCGAGCCGATTACGGGTCGCGTGGTCGAGAACACACTCAAGCTGTTGAACATCCTGCATTGGCATGGCGTGCATGCGACATTTTTCGTCCTGACGCGCGTGGCCGAAGCGTTTCCCGAATTGATCGCGCAGGTTCGTGAGGCGGGGCATGAAATCGCGTCGCACGGTCACGGCCACCAGTTGCTGACGCGCCAAACTCCGGCGGAGTTTGAAGCGGACGTGCGTCGCAGCGTGGACGTGTTGCAGGAACTAACCGGCGAGCGACCGATGGGGTATCGCGCGCCGGCTTTCAGCGTGGTGCGAGAGACGCGCTGGGCTGGGCCGATCCTTTCTCGTCTGGGGTTTCAATACAGCTCGAGCGTGTTTCCGATCTTGCATCGGCGCTATGGGATTGCGTCGGCGCCGCGGGGAATCCATCGCTGGGATGAATGCCCGCTGATGGAATGTCCGCCGGCGACGGTGCGTGTGGCAGGCGTCAACCTGCCGATCGCGGGAGGGGGATACTTTCGACTGCTGCCGGGGGCCGTTGTTCGCGCCGCGGTGAGGCGGCTGAATCACGCGGGTCAGCCGGCGATCCTGTATGTGCATCCCTACGAGCTGGACGTGGATGGTTTGACGTATCACGCCGATCATGGCGTACGCATCGGCACCTGGCGGCGTATGACGCAATCGCTAGGTCGCGAGAGCATCGAAGAACGCCTGCATCGGCTCCTGGAGTCGTTCTCGTTTACAACCATGCGAGCGCTGCTGGCGCCCAATGCGTCGATCCCGGCATCGCAACACGCCGCTGCCGGCGCTCAGTGAGTTCCTGTGCTATGTAGCCACTCATAGAAAAAGCCCCAGGCAGGTGCCTGGGGCTTTGGAAAACGCGTATCCTGCTTGCTGCGCGGAGCGATTGGATCAACGATCGCGCCAGCGCTTGTGCGAGCTAACCGTCAATTGCAGTTGTTGTTCACCACGCAGTCAATCCATTGCTGAATGTCCTGCCCGTTGTTGAACGTGTTGCCGTCCATGTCCACGACGGCTTGCGACGCGGGGTTGGTGTTGATGCCGAGCAGGACATCCACGAAGCACGCGGTGTCCAGCGCGAGATCGAACCCGCCGCTCTGGTCGCAATCCGGCTGCTGCGGCGTGGGGATGACGTTGCCGGTGACGACGGCTGCGAAGCCCTGCGGCGACCCGGCAGCATTCACGGCCAGCGCGTTCACCGTGATGGTGTAGGTTCCCGCAGCGGGCGTCAGCAGATAGACCTGCTCGACGTTATTTCGGAAATCAGCCGAGCCGCCGGTGGCGGATTGGCCGCTGGCGAAGTTGTTGCCCAGATACGTGCCGCCCGGGCCCGCGACCGTCAGGTTCAGGTCGTTGATGTAGGCCGGGTTGGCGTTGACGGCCGCAGCCGGCTCGGTCCAGACAAGCGAGACCTTCAGGCTCATGCCGGCGGTGACGTTGACGTTGTAGGCCTTTGACTGGCCGGTTGTAAGGCCGACGTTGTTGCGGATGTCGTCGAGGACGATGAGCTTGCGGGCATCGCCGGCGAAGTAGAGTGCGTCATCCAGCGTGACGCGTCCCCAGCCCTCATTGTTGCTCGGAAAGCCTGCGATCCCCGTGACGTCGCGGCCGGAATTCATGAGGATGGCCTTGACCAGGGCGGCGGAAGGCGTGAAGGCATTTCCACCGACGGCAGCGCCGGTCGGATAGTAGCCGTTCATGAAATACTGTCGCGTGAGAAGACCGCAGCCTGAAATGACGGGCGTGGCCATGGATGTGCCGCTGTAGCCGGAATTGGTGAACCCGCAGGTCGTGCCGGAGTTGCTGGACCATGTCGAGCATCCAGGCGCCAAAAGTTCCGGCTTGCGGCGACCGTCGTTGGTCGTGGCGCGGCCCGCGGCAAAGCACTGTGATTCGCTGGGCGCGTCGTTCAGCAGGGCGACGCCGATGCAGTTCTTGGCGTTCTCCGGCTGATAGACGACCGCGTTCTGGTTTGTTACGGCGACCAGGACAAGACTTTCTTCGTTGGTTCGGCTGAAGAGGTCGATGTCGCGGCTAGCCTGGATGTACGTCTGCGAGCCGTCCCAGCCCCAACTGTTGCTATGCACGCGCGCCCCGAGGTTGTGATCCTGGGTGAGCAGCGTGTTGACGTTGGAAGTAGAGACGCTCGTGCGGTTGGCGACGAGCTTGGCCATGTAGGCCATGCCGCGATAGGTCGTTCCGCCGCTGATCGGCTGTTCGTTTCCGACAAAGGTGCCGGCCACATGAGTGCCGTGACCGTTGCTGCCGGCCGCACCGACGTACGCCTCAAACTTGCGGTGCGCGGGACCGATTGGGTTGCCGCCTGGATCGGCGAACGAGCAGTGATCCTGGCGGACGGCGCCGTCGATGAGGCCGCCGATCTGGCCTTCTCCGCGAATGCCATTATCCCAAATGGTCGTGGAACCGTTTATGTTCGTCTGGCAGATCCACTTGTTGGTGTCGTTGCGGAAGAGAAAGTCTCCCACCTCGGCGACGTAGTGAACTTCTTTGACGTCGGCCAACGCCTGATAGGCGAATGCCGGCATGTCCAGCTCGATCGCGCCGCCGAATGCATGGTCGTCGGCGGTGTTGATGACGACCGCGGGCAGGGCGTTGATCTGGTCTAGGGCTGCATTCATGTCGGCCCCCTCGAACAGCGAGACCACAAGCCGAAGTCGATCCTGCTCGGCGAGCGCTACGCGATCCGGCGCGGAGTGCGCTATCATGCCGATCTCCGGGTCGAGCTTCCAGCTCGCCTCGTACGCGCCGACCCAGCGAACGAAGTCCAGGCCGGTGAGCTGCGCCGGGGTATTGAAACCCGCCGGCAGTTCGACAATGTATGCATACATGGGTAGATATTGTCCGAGGGTGACGCCGGTCTGTACCAGCGCCGCCTCGCGGGCGGACGTCAGCGGGCCGTCAAGCTGAATGACAAAGTGGCCCTTCTCCGCGATCGTCGCGCCGGGCGCGGCCGGGTCCAGGCGGTGCAGCGATTGCGCCGGTTCGAGGACGACCTTCCCGGTGCGCAGGTGCAGGGCGTTTGACTCCGGCGGCAAATCCGGCAGGATCAAGTCGGCGCGAGACGCGGCCGAAAAACCGATGGTCAGACCGATTGCGCAGACAAAAAAAACGCGGCTCAAGATCATGGGGGACACTCCCTCTCCCTCTAATGGATGCCAGCCGACCCCGGCGCGCGGCACGAGCGCCTGCATTGCTTGTCGGCTACGGCTGGCTCAACGTGAACCACTCCACCGTTATTGCACCCTACACGGATTATACCGGATTGGCTCCATTACCCTGCGAGCCATTGCATCTCTTTTTGGGCCGCAAGAAGGAAATGGCGTGTCTTATTGCACAGATTCCACGTCCGGATTGGTCTGGCGGGGACTGGCACATAAGAAGCCAGCGGCGAGTGGCAATATCCCTACTGCCGTGAAAGCGTTGCAAAGACAGGGTCGGCCGCTAGCTCATCCGGCTGGTCTAATCGTTCGTCGGTGCGAAACCCCTGGAATTGTCCGTCGATTTGAACCTCTCCGACAAAAGTCGTCCGCATTCGAACCTCGCTGAAGCTCTCGGGGTTGTAGATAAGCGTCAGGGTGATGGTGTCGCCGGCGCTGGCGATCTTCGGCGCCATGAGAATTCGCGGGACAAATCCGCGGCCGTCGGGGCTGCAGGTGCGGTCGAAAATGGACACGCGGCCTTCCTGAATCACGAGACAGGACCGTTTCCCGGTCTCGTCGGCGAGAACCCATTGGCCATCCATGTTGACGAACGACGCGACCAGCGGGTTGACGGGCAGCGTGACGACTACCGGCAGGGGCGCGGGAATGGGAAGAAGCGAGCCGCCGCAGCCTGCGACAAGCAGGGCGGTGACGCAAATTGTGATGACGTGACGCTTCTCCACAGCCTCCCCCCGGAGACATCAAGGCGTACAAGCGGATGAACTCGTGTTATTCTACGCCGCCGCTCACCGTCGATTCAATGCGCGGCCGAGGTCGGCGTGATTCGCGTACGAGGTTTTACATCAACCAGTCTGCCGCCAGCGCGCAGCGAGCGCGGCGGGCCGATTTTACCGGAGGTTTGCACATGGCTCATGCGGCGACCGTCGAGGCGGGGGACTCCCCGGCCTATCAGAACAAGCTGCTAGGATTGCTGGGGGATCGCGATCCGATCGATGTGATGTCCAAGACGCCGGTATTCATTCGACACGTCGTCTCCGAGACCGACGCGGCGGCGCTACGCACGCGGCCGTTTCCGGGGAAATGGACGCCGCTTGAGATCATCGGGCATCTCGTGGACACTGAATGGGTTTACGGCTATCGGATTCGCTTGATCCTGTGCGAAGAGCGGCCGACGATTCTCGGAATGGATCAGGACCTGTGGGTCGCAGGTCAGGGGTACAACGAGCGCGAGCCGCGCGAGCTGGCGGAGCAATACGCACTGCTTCGAGAAGCGAACCTGCAAGTGTGGCGCAGCATGGGGCCGGCAGAACTGGCGCGGGTGGGGCGGCACAACGAGCGCGGCGAGGAATCGCTGGGGCTGATGCTGAAAATGGAAGCCGGGCACGACCTGTCGCACATCGATCAGATCACGCGATACATCGCAGCCGTTCGCGGCGCGTAGGGTCGCCGTTATTCGTCGCGGTGGACGGTGTCGGGCGAAAAGGCCGGGAGGCAGACCGCGATGTATTCGGTGCCTTGCGGATCGGGCGTGCTGTAGCGAACGCGTTCGCCTTGGTGCGTGATGATCGCCTGCCCCGCGCGGACATCCATCGCACCGCCGTCGTACTCAACGCGCAGCAGACCTTTCAAGACAATCGTAAACTCATCAAAGTCCGGCGTCTGAAACGGCTCGCTCCAGCCGGTCGGGCTTTGCATCCGCGCGATGCTGATGCTGCTTGTCCGCGATGTGACTCGGCCGATGAACTCCTCAATGATCTTGGGCTTGTTCCCGGCGGCGGGAATCACCGTTGGAGACTTAATCAGCGTAGGCATGAAGCGTTCCTTTCCAATTGGTCAATCAGCGACCAGATGACGGCGCGGCGTCGCCGACGCGCTGGCTTGCGGCCGGCGGAATTGAGTCCGCGCCGGAGCGGCCGTAGAAGAACAACAACATGCGATCGAATCGCGCGGCCCATGCGGCCTCGTTGTGTTGGCCCTCGTGGATTTCGGCGTAGTAATAGTCGCGGCCGGTGATGAGGCCGGCGGCAAGAAAGGCGCGCTCCAGCCGTCGCGTCAACTCAATGGCACGGTTGAACGTGCCGATCTGGCGGCCTTCGTCAGTGCCCATGTCGAGCCAGAAGCGCGTGCCGGCCATCCAATTTGACTTGCCCTCAACCTCCTTCAACAGGGCGGCGTCGGCCCACATCAGGGCGGGCGAGACCACGCCGCATTGCGAGAAGACTTCGCGATGCTCGCGCGCCAGATACAAAGAAATCAGCCCTCCCAGCGAAGAGCCGGCGACAGCCGTGTGCGCACGATCGGGAATCGTGCGGTACGTCTTGTCGATGAACGGTTTGACTTCTTCCACGAGGAATCGGGCGTATTGCCGACCACGACCGCCGGCATCGCGCTGGGCATCGGCCTGCGGCGTGTATTCGTGCATGCGATCCGGGGTGTTGTAGATTCCGACGATGATGATCGGTTCGATTCGACCCGCGCGGATGAGGCGCTCGGCGTGCTCATCGGCCTGCCATTCAACGCCGAGGAATGACGTGGCCGCGTCGAAGAGGTTCTGGCCGTCATGCATGTACAACACGGGGTAACGAGCAGAAGGGCGGCGCGTGTAATCGGGGGGCAGATAGATCGCGAGTGTCCGTTCGTTGCTCAACAGGCGGCTGCGAAAATGCTCATGCAGTCGGATGTCGCCGGTACGAGAGGGGCGTCGGGTCGATGGGGTTGAAGCGCCGGGCTGCGTAGCGGGAGTCGGCGCGCTGGCGGCTGATTGCGTTCGCGCGCCGCCCCAGGATGCAACCTCCGCGCGGACGACGAGGCGCGAGGCGGCGGTGAAACGGCGATTTGAAACATCCCGCCCGGATGCATCGCGCTCGACGCGCGTCCAGTCGCCCAGAGTTATCTTGTATTCGACTTCCGCGCCGTCCGGGAGATTTAACCTCGCGTGAAAGCGTCCGTCCTCGTTGTGAATCAAAGGCAGGCCATCGGCACGCCAGTTGCCCAGTTCCGGTCGATTGCCCGCGACAAACGGCGCGGCGTCGGTTGGCGTGTCAGCGGGTACCGTGACCACGAACTCGATTTCCACGTGCGCGGGTTGGTCCGCGACGCCAAGCGCGGTGGCGATCCCCGTGATGATGCAAAGCAAGGGCGTCGGCATGGTCGGCGTATTATGGCAGTGCGATGTTGAATGCACCACGGCGTTGTAGCCCTGCGGCGGGGCCGATAGCATTCACCTGAATGATTGTCCTTGATTCCATCCAACCCGTCATTCGGAATGCGAAGCATGTGACCGTCGACGACGCGGCCATCGCGCGATGGGTGCAGCAGACGCCCCGTGAGAATCTGCTCGCGCATCCGGGCGGCTTGCACGAGCATTTTCCAGGGAATGACAATCAGATCGCCAATCTCGTACTCCTGATTAGCGCGATGAACTTCTGCTTCTGGTCGGACAACCCTATTCGCATTCAATGGCGCGGGCAGACCTACGAGCGGTTTAATGCCATGCTCGTATCCATCCTGCTCTCGGCCAAAAGCGATGCCCGGTGGTTTGACGCCGCGTACTGGGCCGAAGTCACGCCCCAGGAGCTGAAGTTCGTCCTGGCCGGTTCGGGCGAACTCCTGCTGATGGAGGAACGGCTGCGAGTCGTCCGCGAGACGGCAGCCGTGTTGCTCGATCGGTTCGATGGTCAGTTCAGCAACGCGGTGGAGTCGGTGAACCATCGGGCGTGGTCGCTGGCGGTGTTGCTGATGACGAACTTCGATTCGTTTCGCGACGTGGCGGGATACCGCGGTAGCCCCGTGTTCTTCATGAAGCGGGCGCAGATTTGCGCGATGGACCTGGCGCAGGCATGGGCGGCGCGCGGCGGGCCGATGGTCGCGGGTCTGGAAGAATTGACGGCGTTCGCGGATTATCGTGTGCCGCAGATTCTCCGGCATTTCGGTATTCTTCGCGTGTCCGATTCGCTTGCGGCGAAGATTGACGCGGGGATGGAGCTGGCGGCCGGATGCGATGAGGAGGTCGAATTGCGGGCGGCCTCGATCGAGGCGGTGGATCGCATGAGCCGGCAAACGGGCAAGGCGGGGCGCCCGGTATCGCCGTGGGTTATTGACTGCCAGCTTTGGGAGCGGTCGCACGGGGCGGATGTGACTATTCCGCACCATCGGACACGGACGATTTATTATTAGGAGGCAACACGGAACAGGGGGCAGGCACAAGGGAACGCGAATAGGAAGTCGCAATAGGGAATGGGCGAGGGAGACGGAGAGAACACGAGTTTATTTGAGCGGTCGCACTTAGCCTGCGGGCTTGCCCGCCGCATGAGCTAGAATGACGCGACGTGGGCGCATTCGACGAATGCGCGGCTGAAGTGGATGGGTTGATTCAAGAGGACGAGTTTGTGACGAACTTTCAGATCGCATCGGGATTGAAATCATGCGTGTGGCTCTTGCTCGGCGCGGTGATCGGCGTCGCCGGATGCGCGCAGCCGAAGGTTGATTTGCCGGCCGGAGCGACGATCGAAGTCGCTTCGCAGGAGGCGTTGAAGGCGCGCGTGACGAAGGACCCGGTGGCCTTCATCCGCGAGGTCCACGGCGAGGCGAGCAAGGTGAAGGAGTTCACGGCCGTGTTCCTGCGTCAGGAGCGGCTGGGCGTGTTCAAGGAGCTTGCGCCACAGGAGACGATCCTCGCAGAGTACCGCGACGAGCCGTTCAGCGTGCGGTTCACGTGGCTGGACAAAGGCTCGGAATACAAGCAATGCGTCTATGTTCGCGGGTGGGATGAGGACAAAGTCGTGCTGCTGCCGCGCAAGGGGTTGCTGGGATTCCCGCCGGCGGTGCAGAAGTTCGCGCCGCAGCTCGCGGTCGAATTCGGCAAGGCTCGCAACCCGATCACCGACTTCGGCCCAAGGCGGATGCTGGAGCGCGTGCTGGACGGGATTGAGAAATCCGTCGAACTGGGCGGCGCCAAGCTCGCTGTGCGCGAGCCGACCGAGATCGGCCCGGCCAAGGAGCCGTGTTATCACATCGAGATTCGCTATCCGAAGGGCAAGGGCGTGACAGTGGCGCTGCAGGACCTTTACTTGAGCACGGCAACGCTGATGCCCGTGGGGACGTACCTCTGGCGAGCCGGCCGTGAGGAGCGCAGCGAAGACACGCTCGACGCGATGTATCTCTACACGCAGATCGATTCGAGCGTGCGCCTGACGGACGCCAATTTTCAGATCGACAAGGAAGGCAAGCCGACGCGCAAGCCCAACGGCATCAAGACCGCCGCGCTGACGGAATTGGAAGATGAAGATGGGGATGACGGCGGCGTGAATGACGGAGCGACGCACGAGGCCGGTAGTGCGGACGGGGAGATGGATGAGGCGGCGGGGGATGCGGGGAATGAGACTCCGGACTCACCGCATCGGTAAAGTCGGGTGCTAGTCGAGGCATCCCGTGCGTTCAGAGGTCACGCCAGTTTATGTTCGGCCTAAAGAGGCCAGTGCGATTTCGACAATTGACCATTACCTCGGTGGCCAATGCTCTGATCGAATTTGATTCGTGTTCTTGACTGATGCTTTGAAGCCTTGCCAGGGCCCTGTCAGCCGTGTCGTGATTCTCCGCTTGGCCCAAAAAGAATCCTAATCCACTAATCACAGTCGACGCATTGGGAGATTCGATTTGCGAAAGGGTTTCAATTAATTCAAAAGCATGTGTCGATCTATCTGTGAGGCCTAGAAGAATGATGATCATAAATGCTGCGCGCTTGGACGCAAGGTTTGGGACGCAATGTGCTGCGGTAGTTAGAAGTTCCTTCTTTTGCTGCCCTGATAGATTGTGCCAATATTCATTGAGCTGCGCGATTAATTCCGACGACGCCTCATGCTGAAGAAACTGTGGAGATTTCATAACCAAGCTGATTTGCGAAACAAGCGAGTCGTTTATCTCCTCCGATATGCTCAGTGCATACAAGCCCAATTCCCAGCAAAACGTGATGAACTGATTGGGTTCATCGGACTTGAGGCATTGAATTGCATGTCTGTGTAGACTCATTCCTGCCGCCTTGTTGCTGTCCAGCTCCAATGCATTTGCTTACGCAATAGTTCCGTAGGGTGGGTCAGCCTCATCGACCCACCATTGCTATTCACCGACAAGCGCTTCGATCTCGTCGAAATCCACTGGCCGCCGATTGGATTCGCACGCGCAATTCCATGTTTTGGTGTATCGGTGTTCACGGACAAACTGCGCAAAGCTCGAATGGGGCCATTTGTGCGGGCATGTGGCGACACCGTGTTTGACCGGATTGTAATGAATGTAATCGCATAGGGCAAAGAAACTTGTCTCATCTCTAATCGTGTGTTCCCAATAGCGGCGTTGCCAGACACCGCGTTCGCCGTGCGCCACGCGCGATTTGCTGCGAACCGCCTCGCGGCCGCCCCCAGCAAGGAACTTCCGCGTGAATCGGGATTTGATGAAACGCCAGCGAATAGCGAAGTCGGCGTCGCCGGGCGGCAATGACCAGATGCAATGCAAATGATCCGGGAGAATCACGATAGCGTCGATTGAGAAAGGGCGTTGATCCATGGTCTCGCGCATGGCGGATCGAAGTGCTTGCAACGCAGGAGGCGAAATGAGGATAGGCCGTCGACGCGCGGTAACAACGGTAAAGAAAAACGTGCCGCCAGGTGAGAAGGCCCGCTTGTATTCCGGCATGGCAGCATCATGGCGGAGATTGGTTGGTTTTCAAGAGTGGTGGGTCGATGAGGCTGACCCACCCTACGAAATCCCAGACACATCCAACCAGTTCGGCCCCGCGGCGACATCGACTTTGATCGGCACGTCCAGCGCCAGCGCGGCGGACATTTCTCCGGCGATCATTTCAGCCTCGGCGTGCAACCTGCGCTTCGGCACTTCGAAGACCAGTTCGTCGTGGACTTGAAGGATCATTCGCGACGGCCGTCGCTCTTCTCGAATACGCCGGTCGATGCGGATCATCGCCAGTTTGATGAGGTCGGCGGCGGTGCCCTGCACGACGGTGTTGACGGCGAAGCGTTCGGCGGCGGCGCGGGCCGAGGGATTGCGACTGGCAATGTCCGTGATCGCGCGACGGCGACCGAGCATCGTCTTCACGAAGCCGTGCCTTTTCGCGTGCGCAATGCACTCGTTGAGAAACGCGCGGATGCGCGGATAGCGGGCGAAATACTGCTCGATAAACGCCTTGGCCTCGGTCTGCGACATTCCCGTCTGCCGCGCGAGGCCGAAGGCGGACTGGCCGTACACGATGCCGAAGTTGACGGTCTTGGCGCGAGCGCGCTGGTCCTTGGTGACCTGATCAATCGGTACGCCGGCAAGCTGCGCGGCGACGAAGGCGTGAATGTCGCGATCTTCGCGAAACGCGGCGATGAGATTCTCGTCCTTGCAAAAGTGCGCCAGCACGCGCAACTCAATTTGGGAATAATCGGCCTTGACGAGCACCGAGTCGGCATCGCCCGGCACGAACGCGCGCCGAATGGCGGCCCCCAATTCCGTTCGAATCGGAATGTTCTGCAGGTTCGGGTCGCTGCACGAGAGGCGGCCGGTGACCGCGCCGGTCTGATGGAACGACGGATGCACGCGGCCGGTGCGCGGGTTGATCATCTCGGGGAGGCTGTCGACGTAAGTGCCCTTGAGCTTGGTCAGTTCGCGGTATTCGAGGAGCAGCTTTGGGATCGGGTCGTCGTGTTGCTCGGCGAGTTGTTCCAGCACGTCGGCATCGGTCGAACGCAGCGTCTTGGTTCGCTTGATGACGGGTAGCTTGCGTTCGTCGAAGAGCACCTCGGCCAGTTGCTGCGTGCTGTTGATGTTGAAGGGCCGGCCGGCGGCGTCGTGGATGGCGTGCTCGAGCGTGGTCATTCGCGCGGCCAGTTGCTCGCCCATTTTTGCGAGCAGCGGTTTATCGAGGGCGACGCCGGCTTGTTCCACGCGGGCGAGAACTTCAACGAGCGGCATTTCGATTTGGTCGAATAGGTGCCTAAGTTCTGGGTCGGTCAGTCGCGCGCCGAGCACATTGCGCAGACGCCACGCTACGTCGGCGTCCTCGGCGGCGTATTCGCAGACGCGGTCGGTGGGGAGTTGGTCGAACGTCGTCTGATTCTTCCCGCTGCCAATCAATTCATGCGTCGCGATCTTGCGGATGCCGAGCAGGTCGGCGGCGAGGGCGTCGATACCGTGCGAGCGGCGCGTGGAATCGAGCACAAAGCTGGCGATCATCGAATCGAACTCGACGCCGTGCACTTCAAACCCCGCCCCGTGCAGCACCGTCAAGTCGTATTTCAGATTCTGTCCGCATTTCTTGATCTGTGCGTCGGCGAAGATCGGCCCCAGCGCGCCGCGCACTGTTTCGAGCGGCATCGTGCGTCCGACTCCCATCACTGGAACGTAGGCAGCTTCGCCATCGGCCCAGGCGACGCTGATGCCGACGAGTTTTGCGGCGGATGGGTTCAGTGCGGTCGTTTCCGTGTCGAAGGCGAACGCGCCGGCGCGCGTGAGGCGTTCGGCGAGTCCGAGCAGCGCTTCGTCGGTGTCGACAAGTTGGTAGCGCGCGCTGGATGGTTGCGCGGGCAGCATGTCAAAGAGCGTACCGGCGGCTTCGTTCAAGCGAATTTCCGGCGGGGGATTCTTCGGTGCTTCCTGCTCGACACGAGCCGGCTCTGAATGGGTCGTTGTTGTCGATGCAGGCGTCGCCTGTGACTTCGCCGTCGCATTTGCCGCGCCGATTCGCTCCAGCAGTCGATTCAGCCCCAGCTCGCGCAGCAGCGGCCCGGCGGCGGCGGGGTTGAATCGCGTCGTATCGGCGGCGGCAAGGTCGAATTCAATCGGCACGTCGCGGCGAAGCGTGACCAATTGGCGCACCAACTCCATTCGATCTCGAAACGCGAGGATGTTCTCGCGCAGCTTGGGAGTCAGGTCATCAGCGTGTGCGATGATCTCGGCGACGCTGCCGTACTTCTGAAGTAGCTGGGCGGCCTTCTTCGGGCCGACTCCGTGAACGCCGACCACGTTGTCGGTGCTGTCGCCCATCAGCATCTGGGCCTCGACCGCCAGTTCCGGGCCGTAACCCTTTTCGACGAGAACTGCGGCGGCATCGATCTCGATGTCCTTGGTCGGGTCGTAGAGACGAATGTAATCATTCAACAACTGGTCAAGGTCCTTGTCGCGGCTGACAAAGTAGACGTCAAGCTCCGGTCCGGCGTGTCGCGCGGCGAGCGTGGCGAGGAGGTCGTCCGCCTCGAAGCGGTTCATGCGCAGGATGGGAACGCCCATCGCCGAAACGATGGAAATGATGCGGTCGATCTGCGGCGGCAAGTCCTCGGGCGGCGGGTCGCGGTGCGCTTTGTAGGTCGGATCAACGTCCACGCGGAAGACGGTTTCATCGCTGACATCAAGCGCCATGGCGAGGTAAGTCGGCTTGCGATCGCGCAGAAGATTGAGCAGCATTTGCACGAAGACGTGGATCGCGCGAGTCGGTTCGCCGGTCGGGCTGGTCAGGTTTCCAAAAGGCGCGTAGTAAGCCCGGTAGATCTGCGAGTGCCCGTCAATCAGGTAAAGCGTTGACTTGGACATCGGACGGCCGGGTCTTTCGGACCGGGTCAGGGTCTGTTGCAGGCCGGGCCGGCGCCGCGCGGCGCATGGCCCATAAGGGCGTGCGGATTTACCCTTTAACCGCGAGGGTTTAGGGACGCAAACGGAGGTGGTGGGGAAGGCGGTTGTTTGGGGAGTTGAACGTTGACATTCGGCCTTGGTTCGCAGATACTTAGATGTGCTTCGTGCCGCGTGATGTCGGGAAGGACATACCGGACGCAATCCCACCGAACGCGAAGTACCGTACAGGCTGCTTACCATCCCACGGGGGGCCGTGCAGGTTAAGCCCGGCTGATTCAGACGCCGCACGACGGCGCAAATGCAGGAGTTGCCCATGGCGGGTGTCGCCCCACAGCGTGGCGGGTCCAACGCTTCCACGATCGGCATGGTTGTGTCCATTATCGTGGCCGCAGCCTTGGCCGTTGTCGCCGTAATCATGTTCACCAATCAAGAATCGCTCCGCACTGCGACTGCCGAAGCCACGGCCGCGAAGACCAAGCTTGCTAAAGGCAACGATGAATCGGTCGCGCGGCAGCTCGTGCCCGACGCGGGGGCCGCCGGGAAGTCGGTCGTCGGCGAGTTGAATCGCGCGTTGCAGATGGCGAGCGGCCGGTTGTCGGGAAATCAAAACGATCCGCCTTCGGTGGCGCTCACCAAGCTCGACGGCGCGTTGAAGAAGATCATCGAAGCAGGCAAGATCGATTCGCCCGACAAGATCAGCCCGGCGCTGGGCGCCGTGGGAATCATTGAGAACCTGCACGAAATGTACGCCGGCGAGAAAGACGCGCGGCAGAAGGCCGAAGCCGCGCAGGAAAAGGCGCTGGCCGATCTGAAGGGCGCGATCGACCGCAACGAAGAGATCGACAAGGAACTTCGCGATCAACTCGCGGCGATCAACGCGAAGGTGGACGAGCTTCAGAACGCCAAGAGCGAATACGAGAAGACCAAGTCCGGCGAAGTGGAGAAACTGGCGGCGCAGATCGGCGAGAAGCGCGACGAACTGGACACGATGCGGCGTGACACGGCATCGATGCGGCGCAGGCTGATTGAAGAATTGTCGCACCGCGAGGCGCTGCTGGATGAGCAGAAGGCGGCGCTCGCGTCGTTGCGCGGTCCGGGCGCCGAAGGGGCGCAGGAGCTGGCGGTCGCGCGAAACCCCGTGGGGTCGATCCTGCGGGCGCTGCCGGGGGATTCACTCGTTCACATCGATCTAGGTCGGCGCGATCGCGTGGTGCTCGGGTTGACCTTCGCGGTGTACTCGGGTGTGGCGCGCGTGCCGAGCGACGGGCGTGGCAAGGGACTCGTCGAAGTTGTGAGCGTCGGCGAGCGGACGAGCGAGTGCCGCGTCATCAGCGTGCCGTCACCGGATGATCCGATTCTCGAAGGCGACAAGGTCGGCAACATCGTCTTGAGCCGCGACCGCAGCAAGAAGCAGCGGTTTGTCGTGATCGGCAAGTTTGACATTGATTTCGACGGCACGCCCGATCTGCGCGGAGCCGATTCGATCAAGGCGCTGATTAGACGCTTCGGCGGCGAGATCGTCGATCGCGTTGATGCCTCGACGGACTACGTCGTGCTGGGCACCGAGCCGTCGCCGCCGGAAGACACACTACTGGCCAGCGCGGCTTCCGAAGAAACCGAAAGCGGCGAAGCGGAAGAATCCGCCGCCTCGGACAGCAGCGACGAGGGATCGGGCGATTCAGCCGATTCAGCGGAAGAATCAGATGATGACTCCGCGGATGCGGATGAATCGAACGAGGAGTCGGCCGATTCCGAGGAATCGAGCGCCGAGGACGACGTCACCGATGACGAAGCATCGGGAGCCGATGAAGCGACGGAAGACAAACCTGCACCGTCGCCAACCCCCGCGCCGTCAGCGGTGCCGACCATCGCCAAATCGCCCGAAGTCGATGTCACAAAGGACGTGCGCACGCGCAAAGCGATGAGTGAGCGCGAGCTGTACGACGAAGCCGTTCGCCGAGCGGAGAAGCTGTCGATCCCGCGGCTGCCGTTGGAGCGGTTCCTGAACTTCGTGGGGCTTGAGAGCGGCCCGATCGCGCTTCGACAGTTCGATCAGTAGTCCGCGCGAGCGCGAATTGCGAGGCGGTGTCGACGCGGCCTTCAGCGGCCATGTCAGCCGCCGGCACCACTCGATACACATCGAAACAGGTCGCGCCATTGTTGCGGTGCGAGCGTCTCCGGTCGGGCCTTCAGATCAATCTTTAATTCCGTTAACGCGTCCGGCAATCGATCCGCCCAGGGTGATTTCCGTGCAATGCTGCCCAGGGTCTTGCGGCGGTACTGAAAGCAGTGCCGTACGAGCCCGGCGAAGCCGATTCGCTCCGGCTGCGCCATGGTGAACTTCGAGTCGGCGGCTCCTAGCACGTCCAATCGCACCAGCGCGCTGTCCACCTTTGGCTCGGGCCAGAAGGCCTGCGGTGGGGCCTTGGCGACGCGCCGCCCCTTCGCCAATATGTCCGTCAGAATGCTCACCGGGCCGTAATCATCGGAATCGGGTTTGCCGAGAAACCGCCGGGCGACCTCGTCCTGAACCGTGAAACAGAGCCTCGCCATTTGCGGCTCGCCAATGAGCAGGTCGATCACAAGCGACGTCGCAATGTCGTATGGCAGATTCGCAACAAGTTTGATCGGCCCGCCGGTGGCAGCCTGTGCTGCGCGAAGCGCCGTCAGCACATCGGGCGCGATCTGCGACTTGCGCGCGAGCGCGTCGCCGACGATCAACTGCACGTTGTCATATCCCGAGAGTTTGTCCGCCGCGATCGGAGCCAGCCTCTGGTCGATCTCGACAGCGATGACCCGGCCGGCGCGCTGCGCGAGGTGCCCGGTCAGGCTTCCGGTGCCCGCGCCGACCTCCAGCACGACGTCGTCGCGCGTCAGCTCGGCGGAGTCGACGAGCTTTTCCAGCAAATTGCGGTCGATCATGAAATGCTGGCCGTAGAGTTTACGCGGCGTCAGGCCGGCGGCGGCAAGCGTCTCCCGCAACATGGTTCTGGTTTGAAAGGGATCGATCTGTTTAGACATCATGGGTGGCACGAATTCTCGCGCGGCGATCCGGCGGCGATTCGACCGGCAACCCGCGCGGCGATTATACTCGCCCGCGTCGAGGGGCGCTGCGTGGCGTCGATCCGCCCCGACCTACATCGAAGGGAGTCTGCTCGATGGAATCGTATGAAGTCCTGCGTGAAGCGGCGGACACGGTGGGCGTGAAGGCGCTCGCCGCGGAGCTGAAATTGAGCACCGCGCTGGTCTACAAGTGGTGCGAGGAAACCGATCCGAACGACCCCGACGCGAGCGGCGCGAAGAATCCGCTCGACCGGGTGCGTGAGATTGTCCGCGTGACCGGGCACATTCCAGTGATTACATGGCTGTGTCAGCAGGCCGGCGGGTTCTTCGTGTTCAATCCGGCCGCGGGCTTCAAGGACATCGACGCCGACCTGCTCCAGTCGACGCAGCAGCTGGTGCAGGGCTTCAGCGAATTGTTGAACGAAGTGAGCCGGGCGGTGGCCGACGATGGCGCGATCTCGGACAAGGAATCCAAGCGGATTCGCACCGAATGGGAGCAGCTCAAGACGATGGCGGAGAGTTTTGTCGTGGCGTGCGAAGCGGGTCGGTATGCACCGCGAAAGGGAAAGTAGAATGCAAAGTCGAATCATCAGCCGTCGCCCCGCGCGATGGAGCTGGTCGCGCATCGCGTGGCTTTCGCTTGCCGTGTGGTGCGGCGGAGCGTGCAGCGAGAACGATCTTCGCGATCCCGGTGAGCGCGACACGAATCGCACCATGCGCCGCTCGTCGGGCGAATACGCGAAGGGTCATAAGGACGGCAAGCGCGACGCCGAGAACGCGATCTTCGACGACAGCGGCGGATGGCTCTGGCTGTGGATGATGGACCCGGAGTACAAAACGGGGTACGATCAGGGCTGGAAAGACGGGCGCAACATCGCGCGGTATCGTTCGCAGCAGGACCGCGAAGCCGTGCGGCGCGAGTCGCGACCCAAGGACACGACCGCCGGCCTGAAGCCCACGCCGCCGACAGTGGAGACGAGCGAGCCGAAATCCGGCAGCGGCGGGTAACGAGCAAAGGAATTCGTGCGATCATGCAGATCGACGTGCAACATCATGGTGCGATTCCCGTCGTTCGGGCGTTCGGCGACCTGACCGGCGGCAACAACACGCTGCTCGTGGACGAAGTCGTGAAGCTGCTCGATCAGGGCAAGACGCGGCTGGTGCTCGATTTGTCGCACGTGGCTTTCATCGGTTCGCTGGGCATCGGCGATCTGGTGCGCGTCGTGACGCAGGCCAATTCAATGGGGGGGAAGGTCATTCTTGCTGCGCTGTCGCCGTTTGTCGACGGCGTGCTGAAGACCACGAAGCTTGATCGTTTCTTCGATGTATCGCCTTCGGTGGATGAGGCGGTGGGGCGGATCGGTAAGTAGTGGCCGGCGATCGGTGGCTCGTTGTCAGTTTTGGCCCGTTCGGCTGTCACATGTCATTTTGAGCGGGCTGCTGGGCCAACCCCGGTTCTCTTCGGGTGCTACCGCCGGGTGGGGCATTCGGGAAAATCTGGTTGATTCTTTTCCGAGCCAGGGGAACAATTCCCTGGAACCACGCCATGCCCCGGGTCGTCTAAATCATCAGGCATCCGGGCATCCGACCGCACGCCCACTGGTACAAATCGCTGTGGGCCGCGCGGTGCGCGCCCCGCCGGCCCGACTCGCAACCGTTTGCTTCCTCGTTCACTCGCTTCCGAAAAGGAGAAACTCCATGAAGCCACTTTCGAATCCCAGCCGCCCGACCCTGAAACGCTCCATGCTGTTCGCGACGATGATCGCTGCGGGGTTGATCGCCACGCCCGCAGGCGCCGCGGAACTGAAGCTGACAAAAGTCTCGCTCTTCTCCTCCGGCGTGGGCTATTACCAGTGCGACAACACGGTGAGCGGCATCGACACCGTCGAGCTGCATTTTCGCACCGAGCAGATCAACGACATCCTCAAATCGCTCATACTCCAGGATTTCGACGGCGGCAGGATCGAGGCCGTGCAATACCCCGCGCGCGATCCGATTAGCAAGACGCTCAAGAGCTTCGCCGTGGACATCTCCGGTAAGACGTCGATGGCTGACTTGTTCTCCAGCCTGCGCGGCGTGGAGGTGGAGATACCCCAGCCGCACTCAATCCGGGGTCTGGTCTTCGGTGTCGAGACGAAAAAGGACATGCAGGACGGCAAAGTCGTCGAATCGCAACTGCTGTCGATCATGACCGACGCGGGGCTGCGGACGGTGCCGCTGCACGAAGTGGGCGGCGTGAAGATTCTCGATCCAAAGCTCGAAGCGGAATTAAAGAAGGCGCTGCTGACACTGGCCTCGGCGCACGATGCGGACAAGAAAACCGTCACGCTGCGATTCAGCGGCGACGGCACGCGCCGCGTCCGAGCGAGCTACATCCTCGAAGCCCCGATCTGGAAGACGAGCTATCGCCTCGTGCTGGGCGACAAGGAGCACCCGTTTTTCCTTCAGGGCTGGGCCAACGTGGAGAACACAACCGAGCAGGACTGGGAAAATGTGCAGCTCTCGCTGGTATCAGGCCGGCCGGTTTCGTTCACGATGGACTTGTACTCACCAATCTACCTGCAACGGCCGCAGGAGGCGCTCGAGCTGTATGCGGGCCTGCGTGCGACGCGGTATGAAGGGGCGATGGACGATGCCGGAGAGGATAAACGGACGGTCAACGTTCCGACCTTCAAGGGACGGGGGATTGGCTTGCCGCGCGCGGCTGCAGGGCGAGCAGCTGGGAGGGAGAGAGCCGATGCCATGCTGGTGCCCGGCGAGGCCGGCAATTTATTCGGTGGCGGCGGTAACAATGAAGCGTATGCTCTTGAGTATGTTGCATCAAACCGCATGGGCCTCTCCGAGAGCGGCGCGGCGGCCATGGCCTCGGGCGAGCGGGCCGGGGAACTGTTCAAGTACGAGATTCAATCGCCGGTCTCCCTGAAGCGCCAGCATTCGGCGATGCTGCCGATCGTCACGGCGAAGCTCGCGGCCAAGAAGCTGTCGATCTTCAGCGCGGCCACGCACCCGCGCCATCCCTTCAACGGAATCGAACTGGAAAACACAACCGATGTGAACCTGATGCAGGGGCCGATCACGATCTTCGACGGCAATACCTACGCCGGCGATGCGAAGCTGCCCGATCTGCGGCCCGGCGAGAAGCGACTGCTTTCGTACGCGCTGGATTTGGGCGTGGAGGTGGAGCAAAAATCGCAGCCCCGGATCGGCGACGTGCTGAATGTGCGCATCGCCCGCGGTGTGATCTGGCGGAAGCAGAAGTTCGTCGACCGGGTGGAATACCTCGTCAAGAACAAGGACAGCGAGGACAAGACCGTTCTCGTGGAGCACCCGCTGCCCGAGGGCTGGACGCTGGTCGAGCCGGCCGAGCCGCACGAAAAGGCCCCCGGCGTCGTGCGGCTGAAGGTGACCGCCGTCGCGGGCAAGACGCAGACGTTGCCGGTGGTGATCGAGCGCGTGACCGATGAGACGGTGACGTTGATGGGGAGCGACTCGGATCAGATTGCGATATTCATCAAGCAATACAAGCTGTCCGATGCGGTTCGCAGGGCGATGGAAGAGGTCATCGCGCGGCAGACAGCCATACGCGCCGTGGCGCGCGAGCGAGAAGAGGCCGAGCACGGCATCCGCGCGATCGAAAGCGAGCAATCCCGCATCCGCGAGAACATGAAAGCCATGCCGAAGGAAAGCGACATCTTCCGGCGATACCTGACAAAACTGGATGCGCAAGAGACAGAATTGGAGAAACTGCGCGAGAAGATCACGGGCCTGCGCGAGCAGGAGTCGAAGTTGCAGACGGCGCTGGAGGAGTTTCTGCTACAGCTGACGGTGGAATGACGTGAGAGCGGCATTGAAGTCTGGCCGTGCCTCGCCGATCCGAGCCGCGACCGTAAGGGATCGCCGCGTTGTGGATAATTTGTCGTGTGGCGCTTGGCGTAGAGTGAACTGCTGTCTTCGCGATTCCACCCTTTGTTTCGCAAAGGATTGGGTACCCACGTTTCGACGGGCCTACATGACCGCCTGCAGAAACAGCGCAATGTCACCGCCGTCGGCGCTGCCGTTGTTGGTCATGTCGGCCGCCCAGACGCGGGCCGGCGTCGTGTCGACGCCGAGCAGGACATTCACGAATAGCGGCACATCGTCGAGATCGATGCGCCAGTCGGCGTTGACATCGCCCTTGCGTCGTGTCGGCACGCAAACGTATTCTGCCCCCTCGATGTTCCCGTTGCCATTGACGCTCGCGGGTACCTGAAGCGCGGGCACGAGCGCGCCGCCGTCATTCGTCTGATACGCGCCGAAGGCGAGGCACACCTGTTCGGGGACAGCGCCAAATTCCCCTGCGAGATCGAGCGTGCCCTCCAGCACACCGCCGTTCGGGCCGGTCATGGCCAGCGTCGCTCCGGCCGCGTCGAACCAACTCTCGTAATCGTTGTTGTTCTCGTCGGCGAGGAACGCATCCCAATCGGCGACCTGTCCGGCCTTGGCCCAGGGAGCCGCGCGGAGCGCGCCGGGGGCGTCGGCGACGAATATGAAGTGATCGTTGCCCTCGCCGGCATCGGGCGCGGCGACATATAGCAGGCCGTTGCGCACGCCGTACCAGAGCGTCATGCTTCCGTTCTGTGCCGCAATCGTGGCATCCACGTCGAGCACGCCGTTCATCGTCCATGCCGGGCCGGTCGGTGCGCCGCCCTGAACCGGGTAGTGCCAGTCGGCTCCACTGTTGTTGTCCCACGTGCCCGCGCCGTTGTTGAAGACGAAGTCCAGCTGCGTAGCGCTTGGCGGCACGTTGACGGTGATCTCCCAGCGATTGTTTGCCGCGCTCCACGTCATGGCCGGATCGGGCGAGATGACGGGGTTCCAGGTGTTGAAGCCGTAGTGGAGGTTGATCTGCGATGCCCCGGCCAGCGGCGGCGCGCCGTTCGCGTAGGTGATCGTGACTGGCTGACCGGCCTGCGCGGGATTAGGTGTCACCGTCACGATATTCCCGCCGCCGCCTCCGCTTCCGGAACCGACCCAAACATGCTGAATGTCGGTCCGCTTGAGGTTGCCCTGGCCGTCCACCGCCTCAATGTAATAGTCGATGAGCACATTCTGCTGACCCGCGATGGTTGCGACGTAGCGATTGGCGCGATAGGTAGCAGGCAGGATGTTGCCGGGCGGCGCGGGCATCGGCGCGACGGTCATCGTCTCGCTGTTCCACGAGCCGACTTCCGGCCCGCCATTGAATGTCTCGTTCTGAATGGATGCGAGCGGGTTCTCGCCATCGCCATCGACCCGCCATTTGAGCGTCACTGCCGTCAGCCCGCTCACGTCGTAGGCGAAGGTCCACACGGTGAAATCCGACGGCTGCGGCTGCGTGCCCCATTCCATGCCGCCGGGGTTGTACGGCTCACGCTGCGGCACGAAGACCGTCGGCGGCGTCGCGTCCGGCTGACCGGCGATGACGGCATTGGCGAACGTGACGGCCTGATTGCAGCCGCGTGTCACGTTGCTGTCCCAGATCTCGGTGCCGTCCCAGTACCAGTAATCGCTCGCCTCGGCGCACAGTAGGAAGTGCCAGGCCTTCTCGGTGTTGCTGGCGGCCGGTCCGCCCGTGAGGACGTTCTGCATGGATGCGACCGGCGCGATCGCCTCAGCCATGAAGACGCGGTTCTTCGCCGCAGTCAGCACGGCCCAACTGTTCCAGTCGGGGCTCCAGCCGCTGCCGTTCGGATCGCCGAGCCATTTCTTGAACTCGGCATCGCCGTTGTCCGCCCCTGCCCACGAGCCGTCCTCAACGTGGATGACATCGTTGGCGGCAGGCGGGAACCGTTCGAGGTAATCCTGCACGGTGGATACGTCGTAATCCGCATCGCCGCTGACCCAGTTGACCATCTGTTGAAAGTTGTGATGGTAGTACCCGTGCGTGCCGCCGCCGAAGTTGTCGCCGTCGTGATGAAGCACGACAAACATCGGGTGCGCCGGGTCAGTGTTGTATTGCAGATATTGATCCATCACCACGTCGTAGAGGAACGCGCCGTAGCCGCCGCGACCGTCCTCGTTGCCTTCGTAGCGCGCCGCGGGTACGGCGACGACGCGCGAGACCGCGCCGGTCTGCGGATCGATGTGTTGCACGTGGTGCGGTTGATATCCGAAGGGGGCGCTGACGCGGCTCGGAGCCCAGAGATTGCTCAATTGCACCCACGCACCGCCGGACAGTGCCGGATCGGGGTTGACCTGGTCGGCCTTGTTTGGCGTGAAGAGGTTGGAGGCATTGGTGTGGGGGTAACCCTTGCAGGCGCGGTCGAAGTGGATGTTGTCCACGAGCACCCAGTCGATTCCCTCATCGATAAGCGCGGGGATCATCCGCCGGCTGAAGGCGGTCTCGGCGGGGAACATGCCGCGCGTGTAACCGCCGGTGGACCAGGTGTTGCTGAAGACCTGCTTGTGCAGGCGGATTTGCATACGGATGTCTTCATAGTCCAGCAGGGGCATCAGCGGGTGGTGGTAGCCGAAGGCGACCATGTCCAGCCGCGGGTTGCCGAGGGTCGTGAGCGTGGCGACGCCGGCCTGGTAGTTCGCGTTCCAGTTGTTCCACATGCCTCCGTTGACGCCGGCATCGCGCAGGGCATTGAGGTTCTCGATGAGCGAGCCGCTGAAGCTGATCTGCGCGCCAAGGTGCGGCAGGGCGCCGCCGATCGTGATCGCGTCGCGCGGCCAACTGGTGTACGGCCCGAAGCGCTGGTTGTGAACGTCGATGACGTTGAAGGAGAAGCGATTGGCGGCCTGGGTTTGAAGGATGGACTCGTAGGGGTAATAGATCGGCTGGTGCATGTGCCAGAGGAAACCGACGTGAATCGGCTCGACGGCGTGCAAACGGGTCGTAGTAGCCAGTACGACCAAGAGACTCGCGTATTTACACCAATTGAAAATGCAGCGAATTGGCCGGGGCATTGTCAAACCCTTTCCAAAATGATCGCCAATATTGGCTAGTAAAACATTTTACCAGTTGTGATAGAGTGATTCCAGTCCTCTTGCACCAATCAGCCCCGAAGGGGCCTCGAAAGGTAGCAACAGATGGATTCCTTGCGCGCCGGGATGGAACCAAAGGAAACCACTAATCGTCTGCGGGGCGGGACGTTGTCGTGCCTATGGTGTTTGTGGTCTTGGACGCCGCACCGTGTGTCTGCGTGATATTCAGTTCTGCGCCGGCGACTTCAAATGAAAGACGAGAGCGCCACTCTCTCGCCTTCTCTGCGTCGTGTTCCAATTCAGCAACTCTCTGCTCAAGCTGTTGATTCCTGGTTTCCAGGTTCTGTACACGTTGCTGAATTGTGGTTTGGCAACCTGCCCCGAACATTGGAGTTGCCAGAAGGATAAAAGACCCACACTTAGCCATCCTGCTTGAGCACTTCAATCGTAAGAATCTTGCAGTACCCGCAATCATGCTTAACCCGATTTGGATAGCCTGTCCGGGGCTACACGCGGAGATAGCTTACATCCTCATTTTTTCGGCAGGCCCATCACGTTCTTCTTGAACACCTTGGTCTCGAGCGGGCGGGCGTACTCGGTCCAGTCGCTGTCCGCGTTGCGGGCGTCTTCAATGGCCGAGAGTGCCATGTTCAGTCGCGCGTCGAGATTGTCAAGGTAATGCACCGCGATCGCCTCGAGGCACGCCGGCAGGCGCGGGCTGCCAAACTCGTACGTCCCGTGGTGCGACAACACAATGTGCGTCAGCACGTTTTGCAGGTCCTCCGGGAACGGCTGGCCCATCGCATCGGCAACATCAGCAGCCTTGCGGTCGATCCAGATCGCCGCCTGCGTAATGTGCCCGACCAGTTGGCCCGCACTGGTGTATGTGAAATTCGTGTCGTACGTCAGTTCGGCTGTCTTGCCGATGTCATGCAGGAACACGCCGGCCAGCACGAGGTCACGGCTGACTTCGGGATAGTGGCTTTCGCTGTCGTCGTTTTTGCCAAAGACGCGCGTCGCGAGCGTCAGCACGCTCAACGTGTGCTCCAATAGACCGCCGACGTATGCATGGTGATTCGTCACGGCTGCGGGGGCGCGTTTGAAACCCTCCACGATGCCCTCGTCCTTCACGAATTCCTTGATGAGCGCCAGCACCAGAGGATGTTTGATCGTACGAAGGATCGCAAGCACATCGTTCCACATCTTGTCGATGTCGTGCTTGGTCCGCGGGATGTAGTCGCCGATGTCGAACGTGCCTTTATCCGCCGCTCGCAGGCCGTCGACGATGAATTGCAAAGCGCCTTTGTAACTCTCGGTCCGCCCGCGCACGCACAGGAACCCGCCGTCGGGAATCATCTCGTATTGCTGCTGTGACGCGTTCCAGATTCGGCCGAGCAATTGCCCGGTGCGGTCGCCGAGGACGAGGTGGATGTACAGCCCACCGTTGGTCGTGGTGCGGAGGTCCTTTTTGCAGACGAGAAAGACCTGATCGGCGAGCTGCTCGCCGGGTTGCATCTGATCAATGAACCGATGCTCGGGGGCTTTGGTGGTGGCCATGCCCCGCATGATACCGTCGTCATGCGCGGATGAAAAACAAAGCCGATGGATCGAAATCCATCGGCTTCAGGTTAATTCACAGTGTTGCGGCGCCGGCGGGATCAATTTCGGCGACGAAGATTGGGCCGCGTCAATTGGCGCCAACGGACGATTCTTCGAGTTGTTCAAGGTCGCTGAAGCCGCGAGCCGTTTCCCATCGGCGGTTGAACCGAGGAGCGGGAGGCGTCTTTTTGTCGTCCCTCAAAGGATCGATCGGGTCAATCAGATCGCATTCATCCTCACGGCGGTGCAGGAACCGGACGCCGCACCGCGTGACACCGCGCTGCGGGGCGCGCAGGTTGACGACGACTCCCGTTTCGCGGCGCTGCCGGGGATTTTCGGTCGGTTCGTCGCTGAACGTCTGAAAGATCATGTCGATGCGCTGGCCGAGCATCGGAGCATTCATGGCAGTCGTCATGATGCCCGCGCCTCCCTGCGAGAGGTCCACGAGATGAGCGGGCAAGGCCTGCGGAGAGTCGTCGAGGCGAAGCTCGATCGGCATGTAGGCGGCACGTCGCGTGTCGATGCGTCGTTCGAGGTACGAGAAGTCCATGTCAGATCTCCGCGAAGGTCGGTTGTGCGGGGCAGGATCGGCGAAGCGGCCGGATTCTGGGACACCCGCACCCCCCAATCGTGCGAAACGGACCGTGCGTTTAGTTAGAAATGGCGAGCGACCCCCGGTGTGCCGGCACTTTCCAATCCGCCGGCATCGCGCATCGGTCGGCCGAGCCGCGCGGCTTGAAAGATGGGCGTACTTTCGCGCTAATGCCATGTCTTGAACCGATTCACGACATCCGGGCGCGACCCGGGAAAGGCCCATAAACATGCGCTGGTCCCAGTTTCTGATTCCCACGACCAAGGAAGTCCCCAAAGATGCCGTCGTGCCGTCGCATCAGTTGATGCTTCGCGCGGGATTGATCCGCCAACTCGCGGCCGGCATTTACAGCTATCTCCCGCTGGGCTATCGCACGCTTCGAAAAGTCGAGGCGATCGTGCGCGATGAGATGAACCGCGCCGGGGCCATCGAATTGCACATGCCGGTGTTGCACCCGAAGGAATTGTGGCAACAGACGGGGCGCACGGCGGCGATGGGCGATGTGCTGCTGGGGCTGCGGCCGGTAAAGGATGGCGACGAAGGCGACTGGCGCGCGCAGACGGTGCTGGGTCCGACGCACGAGGAGCCGGTGACGGAGATCGCGCGGGCGTATTTGAACAGCTACAAAATGCTGCCGGTCAATTTGTATCAGATTCAGGTGAAGTTCCGCGGCGAGGCCCGGCCCAAGAGCGGCGTCCTGCGCACGCGCGAATTTTTGATGAAGGATGCGTATAGCTTCCATCGCGACAAGGAGAGTCTCGATGAGGGCTACCAGCGGATGTACGACGCTTACTGTCGCATCTTCGCGCGGTGCGGCCTACCGTACGTCGCCTGCGAAGCCGAGAGCGGGCCGATTGGCGGCGACGCCTCGCACGAGTTCATGGTGCTGACCGAGGCGGGCGAGGACATGGTCGCGCTCACTGAGGACGGCGACTACGCGGCCAACACCGAGCGGGCCGTCTGCGCGCCGCTGCCAGCCAACGAGCCGCGGGTTTCAGCCAGCGCGGCGACGTCAATGGGAGCGTCGGGCGACGAATTGCTTCCAATGCAGGACGTACACACACCGAACCAGCGAACGATCGACGAAGTCTGCGAGTTTCTGAAAGTCCCGGCGTCGAGGATGATTAAGACGTTGATTTACATTGAAACGCCAAAGCCGGATAACGCCAAAACGCCGAAACAGGCAGCGCCGATTCCGACCGTCGTTCTGGTACGCGGCGATCATGAAGTGAACGAGAACAAGCTAAATCGCGTTGCCGGCGCCCGACTGGAGTTGGCGGATGACAAAGCGATCACCGCGCTCACCGGCGCGGCCGTCGGTTTCGCGGGGCCGCACACGCTGGGCAAGACCGGCGTACCGTACCGATTGATCGTCGATCAAGCGGTGTCGGTGATGCGCAACGCGGCGACCGGCGCGAACAAGACCGACTACCATACCATCAACGTTAATCCCGGCCGCGATTTCCCGTTGCAAGGTGAAAATGTCACCGTCGCCGACGTGCGGAACGTGGTCGATGGCGACTTGTCGCCGACCGGCAGCGGCTCGCCGATTCGCCTCAAGAAAGCCATCGAGATCGGCCACGTCTTCAAGCTCGGCACCAAGTACAGCGACGCGATGAAGGCGACATTCCTCGATAACGACGGCAAGCCCAAGTCGCTCATCATGGGCTGCTACGGCATCGGCCTGAACCGCATCATGGCGGCGGCCATCGAGGCGCATCACGATGAGGCCGGCATCATCTGGCCGGCGTCGATCGCGCCGTTCAATGTGCTGATCGTCGCGCTGGACCCGCGCGAGGAAGACGTAATGAACACGGCCCAGAAGCTGCACGACGAACTGGAGGCATCGGGTATCGACGTGCTGTTCGACGATCGCGACGAACGCGCGGGCTTCAAGTTCAAGGACGCCGATCTGATCGGCATTCCAGTCCGTATCACGGTGGGCCGGAAGAGTCTGGCGGACGGCGTGGTGGAATTGAAGCGGCGCGATTCGGCGGACGTAGAGAAGATCGCACCGGGCGAAGCCGCGAAGCGGGCGATGGCGTTGATTCGATCAAAGAGCTGATTCGATGGGTCATGTCTCCGATTGCGACGGCCGGGACGACGAACTCGCTGGCGGAATCTCCACAAGCAGGATAAAATGCATTCGTGGCAACGGTAACTCGACCTATATGGGCTCCCTACATGGCCATGTGGCGCGTGGAACAGTTGTTGAGGAAGGCGACGGAAGCGCTCAATGCCTCTGGTGTTCAGTACGCGGTCGTCGGTGGCAATGCAATAGCCGCGTGGGTGGCGACGGTCGATCCCGATGCCGTGCGAGCAACGAAAGACGTCGATATCTTGGCCCGTCGCTCCGATTTGCCCCGCATGGCGGAAGCGTTGAAGTCAATCGGGATGGAGCAGACGGAGGTCTTCGGCGTAGTAGTTTTCATCGACCCTGACGACCCAAGTCCCAAGCGAGGCGTTCATTTCGTCGCAGCCAACGAACGAGTACGCCCGCATTACATGCATCCAGCGCCGAATGTAACCGAGGTCACAAAGGACATCGCACCTTATCCTGTGGTTAGCCTTTCCGCATTGATCGGCATGAAACTACAGTCCGGTCGGCCCATTGATATTGCACACCTAGTCGATATGAAATCCGTCGGGTTGATCACGCCTGATCTCGCCTCAAAGCTGCCGCCAGACCTTCGGACAAAGTTGGCAGAGGTGCCCGAGCCGGATACGCATTAAGCCGGGGATTAGTCGGGCCGGGTCGGGATATGAGCGCGGGCGGCTTGAATTGCAGCGGTCGATCAGGGTAAATTAGACACACGTGATTGCCGTCGGAAGCGGGCGATTCCCGCGCGCCGCACGTCAGGGCCGATGCAATGGTCGATCCAGCCAAGTCCAAAAGGTCCCCACGACCCGGCTCCGTGCAATCAAAGCCATCCGCGACCGATTCGCCAGAGGCGTCAGACCTTCCAATTCTTTCCGGCCCGGTCCCGCGGGTACGGCTACCGTTCTTTTATGTGCTGGCGGCCTTGCCCGTCAGCATCATCATGGTTCTGTTGCCGCTCCTGTATCTGGCCCTCATCGGGTTGATCGCGTACGGCACCTATCTGCACGCAGCGCATAACCACACTTGGATGTACGAGGCTTCCGGAGGAGTCAGTATCGGCCGGGCGAAACTCTTCGCCTATCTCGCGCCGATGGTAGTCGGCGGGCTGCTGATTGTCTTCATGATCAAGCCGATCGTCATCCGCGGGCCGCGCGAGGAGATGCCGCTCTCGCTCGACGCATCCCAGGAGCCGAAGCTGTTCGCGTTTGTTGGCATGCTCTGCAAGGCGCTGGGAACTCCGTCGCCCCGGCGCATCGACATCAGTTGCGACCTGAACGCCTCGGCCTCGTTCCGACGCGGGTTTCTTAGCTTCTTCGGCAACGACATGGTCCTGACGCTCGGCTTGCCGCTCGTTAGCGGACTCACGCGCGCCGAACTGGCCGGTGTGATCGCGCACGAATTCGGCCATTTCACTCAATGGTTTGCGTTGCGGCTCACTTATGTCATCTCATCGATCAATCATTGGTTCGCCAGGGTGGTGTACCAGCGCGACTCCCTGGATGGCTGGTTGGCGGGCGAAAGCGAGTCGACGGAGTACGCAGCCTTCAAGCTGGTCCTGATGATGGCGCAATTCGGCGTCTGGCTCGGCCGACTGATCCTCAAGGCGTTCATGCTCATAGGGCTGCTCTCGAGTGCCGTGTTGTTGCGGCAGATGGAATACCACGCCGACCAGTACGAGGCCAACCTGGTCGGTTCGCGCACGTATGAGTCCACGGCGCGAAAGCTGGAGCTGCTCAACGCTGCGATGGCGTCGGCGATTTCCGATCTGCAACATTCCTGGAAGGAACGGCGACTGGTCGACAATTTCCCGTTGCTCGTTGCCTTGTGCGCGCGCCGGTTTCCGGCCGATGTTCAAGCGAAATTGGATAAGCGGCTGGCCGAGCAAAAGACCGGACTGTTTGACACGCATCCATGCTCGCGAGCTCGGATTGCCCGCGTGAAGAAGCGCGAAGCCGAGGGCGTGCTTCACGATGACGGTCCAGCGACCACGCTATTCGGCAATTACCGGCAGATCGCTCACGCGGTCACGTTGGCGCAGTATCGCGATGAATTTGAACTGGAGGTCACGGCGGACAATCTCGTGCCGACGGAGAAACTGTTCGGCGAGCACGAACGGCTTGCAGAAGAGTTCGAGGCCACGCGCGATTATTACAAGCCGGGCATCATGAGCGGATTGCCGCTCTTTCTTAGGGATGAACCGATCATCGGTCCGGCCGATGCCAATCAATCGGCCCGACGACTGGTCGCCGCGAGGCAGAAGCTGAAGGCCGCCGAAGCCAGTATCGCTAAATGGATGGCCCTGCGGCAGGAAGGGATCGAGAAGCAACGTGCTGGAATGACCGCGCAAATTTACTTGCGCATGAATCTCCCGATCGATCGCGTGCAGATGAAATTGCCATCCGTGAAGCCGCTGGACATCGAATCGCTAATCAAACAAAACATGGCCCAGGTGGAATCCGTTCAAGGAAAGCTGGAAGCCTGCCTGAAACTCCAGCGAGTCCGGCTGCGGAGCGCACTGGAATTGCTCCATGTGCCGCTGATTCGCAAACGCTTGCCGCAGGCTGATGAATACATCGACGAAGCCGAGCGGCTCATGGCTGCCTTGCGCCGATTGGAAGCTACGTTCCCGATCTGGAACGACATCTGGGAACAATGGGCGCCGATGCTCCCGTTTTCGGAAGCGGGGTGTACCTTTGAGGAGTTTGAGCGCAGTTCTTCCAAAGGCGCCGGCATCGTGTCCAATGCCGGCAAAGTTCTTTTCGAGCGGCTAAAAGAGTTCAAGCAGGCCGTTAAGGAGGATCCGTATCCGCTCCCTCACGGTGGCCCTGCGACACTTGCGGCTTATGCGATTCCGCATCTCCCCTCGGCACGGAACTACGTCGCGATCGCGCAGGTCGCCCCAGCCATGCATCAGAACATCGGTGCCCTCTACATGAAGATCATGGCGCGCCTGGCAAACATCGCACTCGCCGTTGAGAAGGTCCTCGATGCACGCTTGGCCGCCAGTTCGAAGCCCAATACGGTTGCGGCGAGATAATGAGGGTCACGGCCGCCGTTCCTTTGATGCAAGTGATTCCGACGACTACGATAGTGGTGGTCACGGACGACACCCATGCGAAGCGACCTCATCGCACAAGTCAATCCTGACGCACTGCGGCATAACTACCGCGCGCTGCGCGCTGCGGCCGGCGCGGCAAAGTTCTGCGCGCCGCTGAAGGCCGATGCGTACGGCCACGGCGTGCGGATCGTCGCGCCGGTGTTGCACGAGGCCGGGGCCGACATGGCGGCGGTGGCGACGGTGCCGGAGGCGGTCGAGCTGCGCGCGACGGGGTGGACGCGGCCGATTCTGGTGCTGGGCAGCGTGTTGGCGACGGTGGATGCGGCCGAGCGCAATGAGCGGCTGACGGCGATCGTGCAGCATGGGTTGACGATCACCGTGGCGGACGAGGCCGCGGTGCGCGTCGTGGAGGAGCGGGGCGGCGCAGTGGGGAATGTCGGGTCCGTGACCCGACCTACGGGTGGCGCGGCGGCGCGGGCCTCGAACGGGCGAATCGACGCACATATCAAGTTCGATACCGGCATGGGGCGGATGGGTGTCATGCCGGATGGTCTGCTCCCATTGATCCAGCGCGTGCGGGCCTGTTCGTCGTTGCGGCTGGCGGGCATTTATTCGCATTTCGCCATGGCCGACTTTGACCCGTCGCAGCGCGATCTCGTGCAACACCAGCAGGCGGTCTTCGCCGAGTCGCTGGCTCGCGCGGGCGACTTCCTGCCTCCGGGCGTCATCAGACACCTGGCGAATTCCGCCGCGACGATCACGCTGCCCGAGGCGCATTACGACATGGTGCGGCCGGGCCTGGCGCTCTATGGCTACTGGCCCGCGCTGCACATGCGCGAGCGGATTGACTTGCGCCCGTGCCTGCGGCTCGTGTCGCACCTGACGGCGGTGAAGGACCTCCCGGTCGGTCACTGCGTCGGCTACGGGCGGACGTTTGTGACGAAGCGGCCGACGAAGCTGGGTATCGTGCCGATGGGGTATTTCGACGGGTTCCTGCGGGCGCTGTCGAACCGGGCCGTTGTGACGGTCTGCGGCGCGGCCGCGCCGGTGGTGGGGCGGGTGAGCATGGATCAGATGGCGGTGGATTTGACGGATGTGATTGGCGCGGCCGGACCCATCAATTCGGGCTGTGATGTGACGATCATCAGCGACGACCCCGCCGCGCCGAACTCGGTGCAGGCCATTGCCACGAGACTCGGCACGATTCCCTATGAGGTGACGTGCCTGCTGGGGCAGCGGGTGGAGCGAGCAAGTCCGCATCATTCCTAGCCCCGAGCGCAAGCGAGCGGGCACCGACGGGACATAAGGGGACAACCACCTCCCACCGTAATTACCACGAATGTAAGATTGATTGCACCGGGTGCCCACTCGCTTGCGCTCGGGGCTGGGATCAGCCACAACATTTCAAGTCTCTACACTATGAGAAGGATCGCCAATTCCCATCTGCCAAAAGCAATTCACACGGTTCAAACCTCGCCTTGTAATTCATGCGATCACACTCGCGGATGTAATAGCCCGCGTACCAGTACGGCTTACCCATCTGCCGGCAGAGGTCGATCTCCATTAGCGCGCTGAAAATGCCGAGACTGCGGCGTGCGTGGACCGGGTCGAAATAGAAGTACACACTCGACAGCGATTGCGACGCGACATCTACGATTCCGACGCCGGCGATGGCCGATCCTACGCGATAAACCATCTCCAGCGACTGCACCGGCGAGCGATACAGGAAATCTCTGAACTGGGAGTAGGAATCGACCGTGTCCGATTCGTGATGCTCGCGCTGGTAGGCGGCGAAGATGCGATACTTCTCCTCGCTGGCGTGCGGCTTGCCGCTTTGCAAAGTGACATCCTGGTTGCGCCGCCATGCGCGTCGCTGTGAACGGCTCGGGCGGAAAGCTGCCACCGGCACGCGGATCGGGACGCATTCGCGACACGAATCGCAGGCGGTGCGATAGACTGCGATGCCGCTTCGACGAAAGCCCGCATCCATCAACGCCTGATAATCTTCCGCGGTCAGCGGTGGGATGGCTCCGATCGGCGCGAACGCTCCGGGCACGGAATACTCGGTGACAGCCGTGCGCCCCGGCAGGTACGAGCAGGGATGCGGCTCGCTCTCGATGAGCGGCAGGGCGATGGAGATGCGTGGTTCAAAGGGTGCGGTCACGGTTATTGGTTATCGATAAAGGTTGCGTATTCAGCGCCGATGGATTGTATCCCGGTGCAGTATGGGAATAGCAAGCCATCGAATTGAGTACAACAAGGGGCATGGCGAGGCCGGCGCTTGGCTCGGAGATTCAATCTCGTCGCCGCGCGGCGCTCGGATCGCTATGAGATTTGTATTGACACGGCTGGCGAAGCGGCCTAAAACAACCGTGTGGGGTGGGTGTAGGGCCGGACCGTAGCCACTACGCCATCGGGCGCACCGGCCCGAGAATCCAGGGATGGAGCCGACCGCGACCGCCGCGATCGGGATGACCAGCCTGACGAACGTCAATGAAGCGGCCGCCCGCGAATCAACGGACATGACGCGGTCGGTTGTGGACAGGAGCGAGTGACGGACATGACGCATTCATCACCGATGCCGATTGCGGTGGCGCTGGACATGGCCAAGCGCCTTCGCCATGAGTTGATTCGCCACATGACGCCGGAACAGCAGCGCGACTTCATGCGGCTGGAGAATCTCCTGACCGAGGCGAACAAGAATCATCAGGCGGCGATTCTCAAGGCCAAGCAGGAATCCGCGACCAAGGCCGCCGTTCAGCCCGCCACGCACACCCGCAAGAGCTTCTGGGGCCGCTAAGAGCAACCCGCCAAATGAACCCGCGCGACCGGGCCGGCGTCGCGCGGTTTGATCCGCTCGGATTTCGCTCGTATCATTCGCAACGTGAACGAGGCCGATTCGCCTCGTTTTTCTCGGGATGCCCCTGCGCATGCGAGGATTCTCCCCAATGTCAGTCTGTGGTTCTCCCATGCGCCGGCGAACGGTTGTGAGAACCATCGTCGCGGCGTTCCTGCTCTCTACCGCGATGCATCGTTCTGCCGCACGGGCGAATGAGCGACCCATCACCGAACTGGTTCCGGCCGACGCGCTGGTCATGTACTGCGCGAAACCTTATACGTGGCTGGATCAGCCGATTGGGGATTCGGAAGGCACGACGCAGCCGACGGGCACGGCGGCCTCGATTGCGTCAATTGTCTCGATGTTGAACACGGCGGGCCTCATCCCGGCCGAGGGGCAGGTTTTCGCGGACATCGCCGGCGCGTTGCCCCTGTTGGCCCAGTTTGAACACGCGCTGGTGCTGCTGGATGTGTCGAGCCGGATTGTGGAGCAGCCTCGCGGCACGAGCCAACGGTCGGAAGGGGAAGACGTTCACATCAGCCTACGCCTGCGCAACATGCAGGCGGCCGTTATTTTTCGCACACAGGGTCGGCATCAGGCGGTGGTGGACCAGCTCCGCCGGGTGATCGGGCGCTACACGAACAACGAAGTCGCGAAACTTGAGAAAGGCGAGTTGGGGGGCGTCGCATTCGATCGGCTTGTCGATTCGCGCCTGCCGGGCTGGGCGGTGTGGGAATGGGGCCAGGTGGGAGAGTTCTTCATCATCAGCTTCGGCTCGGATGCCTTCTCGAAAGTGGTCGGCACGGCGTCCGGGAAGCGCCCCGCCATGCATCGGGATGAGTGGTATCGCAAGGCATTTGGCCGGACGAACGGCGAGCGTGCGTTTGCGCACTGGTTGATCGCGTTCATGCGGCTGGAGCAGGCGCTGGGGCCGCAGGCAGGGGGGCGGTTCGAGGCAGTGACCCAGGCGTTGCAGGCGGCGGATTTGGACCGCGACTTGTGGACCATCGGCGCGGATGGCGAGCGGTTGAGCTGTCACCGCTGCTACCAGAAGGCCGGCAAGGACATCGTGCAGAGTTACAGCGATCCGCAGGCGTTTTCGGAGGATCATTTGCGGATCGTTCCGAAGGAAGCGGAGCATGTCGCGGTGATCTCGGTCCCGACGAGCTGGCTGGTGGACAACGTGCCGCGCGGGTGGCTGGCGGCGCAGTCGGTGAGCAACGTGCAGAAGTGGCGGCGGGCCTGGCGGCAGCTTGAACGTGACAGCGGCGTCGACATTGGCGGGAATCTGATCAGTCATTTTGGACAGACAATTGTCTTGTACGACTACCCGCCCCACCCGTTGAAGATCCCGTTCGCGTTCACACTGGCCATCGAGATCGACGACGCCAAGGCTGTGAAGGCGGCGACGGACGCGCTGCTCGACGCGTGGACGCGTTATCTTGACGAACGGGCCGAGCGCAACAAGACGACGCTCATGCGGATTAAAGTCCGCCGCGATCCCGACAATGTCTGGTACCTTCAGGCGGGCATTCTCGGCCCCGCGATGAAAGTCATGGACCGGTATGTTCTCATCAGTTGGTCGCCGCAGGCCCTTCGGGAATGCGTTGAATACGTCGAGCAGCAGGACAAATCCCGCCGCAAGCCCTGAACAGCTCCAGCCCCGCGCCGACGCACCGGCATCCTTTCCCGTCTCGTCCCAGACGTTACCGGCCGCATTGACTTTCGAGCGACGGGATGATAAATATGGTACTTGCAAGCCATTACTTCGATTGCGCTCGGAACGCCGGGCCCGTCGAAGCAACCAACAATACCGGCCAGCCGCTTCCGGGGGGACCGCAGGCGCAACCGCAGACCCGGCCGGGCGATCAGCGAGGTTTTTAAACGTGGCGGGAAATTCGTCTGGAAAGATGGGCGTGGTTGTCGGCGTGGTCGCGGGCGTTGTGCTGGCGGGTGGGCTTGCGGCGACGCCGTTCTATCTGCCGATGCTTCAGTCCCCATCCGCGCGGGCCGAGTCGGCCTTGTCGGAGCAGGTCGAGGGCCTTCGCCGTGCCGTCCTGGCACTGGACGAGCATCTCGCGGTGATCGCGGATGCGACGGCAGCGCGAACGGACGCTCCCGAAGTCAGCGCGAAGTCAGACGAACTGTTCCCGTCGGCGATCCGGGCACAACTTGAGGACACGGCCAAGCTGCTTCGCGCCGCGGCCGAACAAGACAATCAGCGCGGTACGGCCATGACGGCGGCCAGCAAGATTCAGTCGGGTCTGCCAAACGCCAAGTCGGCGTCCAACGAACTTCGCACGCGCCACATCGCGGCTCATACAAAAGTCTTGAACGATGCCGAGGCGCAGGTGCGTGCGCTCACTTCGGCCGACGGCTCGCGGGACAGCCTCGCGGCCGCGCGCGTGCAGGCCCTGATTGCCTACGCCAAGGCTCGGATCAGTCGCAACCGCGCGGCGTTCGAGCGGTGGCAGGCGCGGCAGTACCGCGACCGGGCCATGGAACTGGTCGATTCGATCTCCGACTTGCGGATTCGCGTGGCAACAACCGAAGCGCACATCCCGACCGAGGCGATGACCGACATGGAGGCGAGAATTCAGCAGGCCGGCGAGCAACTGCAAGCGCTCGAAAAGGCGGAGTCCGCCCTGGCAGCGCAGGTATCGGAGCGCAAGCAGCAGGCGGAAGCACACGACCGGGAGGCGGCCGAGGCTCGCACCGCGATGGCATCGTACCAAGGCAAACCCGGCGCACTTCCCGCGGAGTACGAGACGCTTTCGACCAAAGCGCGAGAGGCCGAGGCGCAGTCCATGGCGATCGTGAACGGCACGCTGGATGACGCCGTGGCGAAGCAAAGTCAGAGTGGAGCCATTGAGCCGCCGACCTATTCCGGAGGCACGCGGCGCGTGGGCCTTCGCGATCTGGAATTTCAAGCGGCCGCGCTCGCCGAGCAGCTTGAGACGGTCAAGGGAATTCGCACGAAGCTGCAGGCGCAGCTCGATGACCTGAAGAAGTCGGCGCAGCAACTTGAAGCGGATCGCGATGCATCGGCCGAGGCGCTTTCGTCCCTGACGCAGCAAAGCAATGAGCTGATTGCGGAATCCGCCAAGCACGACGCGTCGGCGCAAAAGGCCGAGGATGCGGCCCTGAAGGCGTTTGCTGATGCAGGGCGACTGGCCCGGCAGGCCGCGACGATTGCCGCGACCCGCACGCGCGATGCGGGTTCGGCGGCGTCCGAGGGCCGTACGACTCCGGATGAGTGTCTGACCCGAGTCGCGACCGAAGGTGACACCGAAGGCTCCATGCACTTCCTTGCCGCCGAGATCGGATATCACGCAGCGCTGACACATGTGGCGCGCTTGCGGGCCGCGATGGATCAAGCCGTTGCATCGGGCGTGATCGAAGGGAAGCCCGCGTCGATGGACGAGAAAACCGTGACAGACTCTCGCAAGGCTGCCCGCGCCCAGCTTGCGGACGCCGTGGCATCGTTCAAAAAAGCCTCCACCGCCATCGGAAAGACCAAGGCCGATTCCATCTCCGGAAAGAACTCGCTCTGGCAGGTGCAGGTCGGTGAGGCGGCGGTCCACATGATGCTGGCCGCTGTAGCCGATGAAGAGAGCGCTGCCCTGGCCGAGCAGAAGCTGGCGTACGATCTGCTCAAGGAAGCCGGTAAGGGTCGCGAACAAAGCCCGTTGTTGATGCCCGCGTTGGACGCGCTGGAGTATCTCCAGCAGTCGCCGGGTTGAACAAGTTCAAATCGCCCTCACTCTTAGTGCGGTACTGGTAACAATTGAACCGAGCCGCGTGCGTCAGCAAGTCGCAGATCCGCCGTGGCGGGCGGGCTCGGAGTTCCCCACACCAAGAACCCGCTCCCTGATGGCCGAGGCTCGGATCGAAGCGAAATCGCTACCCATTCCCTCAATTCGTTCACTCAAAAAGGCCGATGGATTCACCGATCCGCCAATGCCATTGTTTCGTAATGTATTGGTCTCCAGCCTCATGGGAACGCCGCGGGGCATTTGGCGAAGGCGTCGGAGAGCCGCTATCATAGACCGTTTCCGACGACCGACCGGGGCTGCCTCGAGGGAGAGCCGGCCCGCAGAGAAAACAGGGAGCCATTTCGCATGACCGTCGCAACCGCCGTCCGCGAGGATTACAAAGTCGCCGACATGAGCCAGGCCGCGTTCGGCCGCAAAGAGATCGAGCTGGCCGAACACGAGATGCCTGGCTTGATGGCGATTCGCAAAGAGTACGCCGCGAAGAAGCCGCTGGCCGGCGCGAGGATCACCGGCTCGCTGCACATGACGATCCAGACGGCGGTTTTGATCGAGACGCTCGCCGAGCTGGGTGCCGACGTGCGCTGGTGCTCGTGCAACATTTTCAGCACACAGGATCATGCCGCGGCGGCGATTGCCAAGGCGGGCATTCCTGTCTTCGCCTGGAAGGGTGAGACGCTGGAAGAATACTGGTGGTGCACGCTGCAGGCGCTGACGTGGCCGGACGGCAGCGGTCCGACGTTGATCGTGGACGATGGCGGCGACGCGACGCTGCTGGTCGTCAAAGGCGCGGAGTACAACCGCACCGGCAGCGTGCCGTCGCCGGATTCGACGGACGTGGAGGAAATGCAGATCATCCTCAAGTTGCTGGCGGCGGAACAGAAGCGCGACACCAAGCGATGGATCGGAATTGAGAAGGCGATCGTCGGGGTCAGCGAAGAGACGACGACCGGCGTGCATCGATTGTACCAGATGCAGGAAGCGGGCACGCTGCCGTTCCCGGCGATCAATGTCAACGACAGCGTCACGAAGAGCAAGTTTGACAATCTATACGGCTGTCGCCACTCGCTGGTGGACGGCATCATGCGGGCGACGGATGTCATGCTGGCCGGGAAGGTCGCCGTCGTTTGCGGCTATGGCGACGTGGGCAAGGGTTGCGCCCAGAGCCTGCGCGGCCAGGGGAGCCGCGTGATCGTCACCGAGATCGACCCGATCTGCGCCTTGCAGGCGGCGATGGAAGGCTACCAGGTGCTGACGCTTGACGATGTGATCAGCACGGCCGACATCTTCATCACGGCGACTGGCAACTTCAACATCATCACCGCCGACCACATGAAGAAGATGAAACACAACGCGATCGTCGGCAACATCGGCCATTTCGATAACGAAATCGACATGGCGGGTTTGAAGAAGGTGCCGGGCGTTAAGCGGATCAACATCAAGCCGCAGGTCGATGAGTGGAAGTTCGCCGACGGGCACTCGGTGATCGTGCTGGCCGAAGGGCGGCTGCTGAATCTCGGCTGTGCGACGGGGCATCCGAGCTTCGTGATGAGCAACAGCTTCTCGAACCAGGTGATCGCCCAGATCGAGCTGTGGCAGAACCACAAGAAGTACGAGAAGAAGGTCTATACGCTGCCGAAGCATCTGGACGAGAAGGTCGCCATGCTGCACTTGGAAAAACTTGGTGCGAAGCTGACGAAGCTCTCGAAGGAACAGGCCGCGTACCTGGGAATCCCGGCCGAAGGACCGTACAAGCCTACGCACTATCGCTATTGATAAGCAATGCGATTGCATTGCGCGATGACGCGTGCAAACGTGTGTTGTGTGCGTCTGGGGAATTGACAATTCACGAAGCCGACGGGTTGCGATCCGTCGGCTTTTTTTTGCGAGAAGCAATCGCAAGCCGCTTAGCGCGGCCGTCGAGATTTGCGCTATTCGCCGCTTCGTTTGCGCGCGATGCGCTTGCGGACCGATGGAAGCGGCAGCGTGTTCAGCACCTGTTTCGCCTCCAGCCCGGCACGTCGCGCGACCGTCACGCCAAACTTCATCTGTTCCATCTGGATGGCTGCGTGTGAATCGGTATTGATGACCATCATGACGCCTGCGTCGCGGGCCATGCGAGCGTGCAGGTCGTTCAGGTCCAGCCGCTGCCACGATGAGTTGATTTCAAGAATCGTCTGGGTCTTGGCCGCCTGCCTGACAACCGCCGCCATGTCGAGGTCCATCGGCTCGCGCTTGTTGATGAGCCGGCCGGTGGGGTGGCCGAGGATGGTCACGTAGGGGTTCTCTATTGCTTTGAGCACGCGTGACGTGACTTTCGCACGGTCCTGTCGCTGCGCCACGTGAACGCTCGCGACAACTAGATCGCAGGCGGCCAGCAGCGAGTCGGGATAATCCAACTTGCCGTCGGAGAGAATGTCGCACTCGCAACCGATCAACACGGAGATCGTCTTGTGGTCTTTGTTGAGCGCGCGAATCTTCTCGATCTGCCGCCACATGCGATCAATGGTGAGGCCGTTGGCGATGGTGCTGGAGCGCGAGTGGTCGGTGATGGCGATGTACTCGTAGCCCCGTTTCGACGCGGCCTCGGCCATTTCGGCGGCGCTCATCGTGCCGTCGCTGGCCGTCGTGTGCATGTGGAGGTCGCCGCGGATGTCGGAGAGCTCAATCAGACGTGGCGTTTGGTCAAAATCCAGTTCGCCGCGATCCTCTCGCAGCTCCGGCGGAATCCAGGGCAGGCCCAGCTTTTTGTAAACGTCTTCCTCTTTCTCGCCCGCGACGGCTTTGTCGCCGGCGAACAAACCCCACTCGTTGAGCTTGAATTTTTTCTTCACAGCCAATTCGCGCAGCCGGACATTGTGCTCCTTGCTGCCGGTGAAGTATTGCAAAGCAGTACCGTACGACTCGCGCGGGACAACGCGGCAATCCACCTGCAACTCACCGCCGCCCCGGCGCTCCACGAGGATCGACCCTTTCGTGTCGCCCGCCGCCAGAACCCGCACCGCCTGCGGCAACTTCGTAAACGCCTCGATCACGCCCGCGCCGTCATCGGATTCGCAAAGGATGTCCACGTCGCCGATGGTTTCGCACCCGCGACGCAAGCTGCCGGCCGCCTCGGCGCGCCGCACGCCCTTGACCTTTCGCAAGACGGCAAGGATCTCGTCGGCGAGCGTCCACGCTACTCCGAGCGGCGTGCGGTCGCTCGAGTGTTCGGCAAAGTCGATTCCCTTGGCAATCTGCTCGACGCTCTTCTCGCCCATTCCCTTGAGCTTCGCCAGTTCGCCGGACTGAATTTTCGCGCGGAGGGCATCCAGCGAATCGACGCCCAGTTCTTTCCAAACCAGCGCGATCTTCTTCGGCCCCATGCCGGGAATGGCGCGGAGCTTGAGCAGCCCCGAGGGGATCGTCGCGCGCAGTTCGTCGTGCGTCGCGACTTTGCCGGTCGAGAGAAATTCCTCGATCTTGGCGGCCATGCTCTTGCCGATGCCGGGTAGGTCAGCCAACCCTCCGCGAGCAGCAAGCTCGTCCAGCGGCTCGGTCACGTCCTTGAGGCTGCGCGCGGCGCGTCGATAGGAATTGACGCGGAAGACCTGCTCGCCGTTGATCTCAAGGATGTCGGCGATTTCGTTGAAGAGGCTGATCAGGTCGCTGGTCGTTGGCATGCCACGAATATATGACTGGGGCGGCGAAATGTCATGGCGGTAGACGGCGCGAATTGTACCGGATTGGTGCGGCAACCGGTTGCAGGCGGGGTACCGCAATGAGCGTTATTATTGCGCAAAGCTCACTGACTGAAGGGTAGCAAGCGCGATACCTCGAAAAGCCGATATTCGGGGCGCAAGTGAAAGGGTTCAACCATGGTATCCGTTGACGCGAAGCAAACCGGTGGCGGGAACAAGGTAATTCGACGCATCGGCATCCTGACCGGCGGCGGCGACTGCCCGGGTCTCAACGCCGTCATTCGGGCGGTGACCAAGACCGCGATCTTCGATCACGGCTGGCAGGTCTTCGGCGTCGAGGACGGCTACCTCGGATTGATCGAGGACAAAGTGCGGCCGCTCTCCGCAGGGAATGTAAGCAACATCCTGACGCACGGCGGCACGATACTCGGCACGAGCAACAAGGCCGAGCCGAGCCGGTACCCGGTCGGGGTCGGCAAGAAGGGCGAGCCGATCTTCGGCGATGTTCGCGACCGGGCCATGGCGACGTACGAGAAGTACGGCATGGACGCGCTGGTGGTGATCGGCGGCGACGGCACGATGAGCGGCGCGAACGGACTGATCGAGCTTGGCATGCGCTGCGTCGGCGTCCCCAAGACCATCGACAACGATCTGATGCACACCGAGGTCACGTTCGGCTTCCAGACCGCGGTGGAGACCGCGACCGAGGCGATCGATCGGGTTCACACGACGGCGGCGAGCCATCACCGGATCATGGTGGTGGAGTTGATGGGTCGCAACGCCGGCTGGTTGACGTTGCACACGGGCGTCGCGAGCGGGGCGGACATCATTCTGATCCCGGAGATACCGTACGACATCGCGAAGCTCTGCGACTTCTGCAAGGACCGCAAGAAGGCCGGCAAGAAATCAACGATTGTTGCCGTCGCGGAGGGGGCCAAGCCGATCGATGGGGATGTTGTGGTTGATCGCACCATTGCCGACAGCCCAGACCCGATCCGCTACGGCGGCATCGCCAACGTGCTGCATCGGCAGTTGGAGATGTGCTCGAACATCGAAGCGCGGGCGGTGGTGCTGGGGCACGTGCAACGTGGCGGCACACCGTGCGCCTTTGACCGGGCGATTGCAACGCAGTTCGGTTTTCACGCAACGGAGATGCTGGCCCGCGGCGAATACAATCGGCTCGTCGTTGTGAATCGCGGCAAATACGGCAGTGTGCCGATCGGCGAAGTGGCCAATCGCCAGCGCGTCGTTTCGTCGGACGATGATCTCGTCCGGGCTGCCCGCGCCGTGGGCACCGGATTCGGCGATTGACCAAGGAGCCGATTACGCAACGGTTTGCACGCGTGAGGCTCAAAGAGCCGGCTGTGCAAGCAGTCGGAAGCGCCAATCAAGCTACCGGCCGCTGGGCGATCAGCGACGCCGCAATGCGCCGCGGCGAAACCAACCCCTCACGCGACACGAGCAGCGTCCAACCTTTGAAGAATTTCGCCAGTTCGCCGGGCCGCAGCACGCGCTCCGGCCGGGTGGGCTTGCCGAATCGCTCGCGTTGTGGATCGACAAACGTCTCATAGCACACGAACCCGCCGGGTCGAACCGCCTCAGCCAGCGACGGCATGAGTGGGCGATGCAAGAAGTTGAAGCAACACACGATATCGACCGAATCGGGCAGGATTTCTCCGGCGACGGTAATATCGCGCGCGCTTGCTGCAAGCGTCACGCCCGTGCGACGCGCGAGGTCTTCGCACCGCGCCACGGCGTCGGGCAGAATGTCCCACGCGGTCACCTGCAGGCTGTGTTCCGCGAGAAAGACCGCATCGCGTCCCGCCCCGCATGCGACGTCCAGAGCGGTTCGGCCCTTCACGTCGCCCCATTCAGCTCGCATCGCGGCGAGCAACTCATGCATGAGCCGGTGCGGCCGCCAGAGGCGTGCGGTCGATGCGCCGGAGACAGTGCTCCCGTACTGGGCGCGCGGGTCGCCGGGTTCGATGATTGCGACCATTCGATCGCGCTCGCGAAGCATCCTTTCGGCTTGCCCGGCGCGTTGCGAGTCGGCGTCAAATAGCCAAAGAGTTTCATACGGCGGCGGTAGTTCGTGAATGCGATCGACCAGTTCTTCCAGCGGAATGTTCACGGCGTGGGGATGGTGCGCACTGAGGAATTCTGCTTCCAAGCGCACATCCAGGAATGGCGAGTCGCCTGATATTGAATGGTTGGACTCGGTGGATGGCTGCACGGCGTCTCCTCAAGGGCGCAGGATGAAGCGCCGGCCCCATGCGATTATGATCCTTTCATGACCAGCGTACCAACCGGCCTCAACGACGATCAACTCGCAGCATGGGCGACGAATCAGCCCGCTACGTCGCCGGCGTTTCGTCCGACCGATCTGCGGTTGGACCGCCGCGAAGGACTTACGGTCACGTGGGGCGATGGTGCGATGAGCCGCTACCCGCTGGTGTATCTTCGCAAGCGTTGTCCATGTGCGACCTGCCGGACCGAACGAGAAGCGATGGGGGCGAGCGCGGGCGGACCCGCCGGCGCATTGGCCTCCTCGAGCGATGAACCGGGAAAGCGGTCGATCAGCCTGTCGATTCTGCCCGAGGGGGTGGACCGCGCGACACAATTCGTTGATGCGAAGGTGGTCGGAACGTACGCGATCCAGATCACGTGGGGCGACGGGCACAGCACTGGAATATACGATTTTCGCTATTTGCGTGTGATCACGCCGCCTTAGCGCCGCGCGTGGGCATCGCGGCGACGAGCCAACTCATCCCGCGTTGCCCGCAAGATGCCGCTGCAGACAGTGAATCGCGTCTCGTGCGCCGTAGAATCGCGGGTGAATTTGCAGGACGCGGCGATAAGCCTCAAGCGCTTCCTTCTCGCGATGCATCGCCGCGAGGCAGTTGGCGCGCAACGCGTGCGCCGCAAAGTGATATGGGTTGATCGCTATCGTGCGGTCGGCGTCGCGCAGAGCGTGGGAGAAGGCGCCGTCGAGGTAATGTGCCTGGCCGCGCTGGTGAAAAGCTTCGGCGAATCGGCGGTTGGCTCGAATCAAGGGCTTCAGCAGGGTCGCCACATTCTCGGAAACGCCGGCACGAATCGATTCCGCGATGCGCCACAGGGCCTGGTGTTCCAGCGGCGTTCCGGCGCGGAAGCTGATGGTCCACATCGCCTCTTCAGCGGCTTCCACGACTTGCTCATCCGCGTGATGCAAGAGGGTTGCCAATCCCGGGAGGCTGTCGGCGTGGCCGATGAGCCCGACGCAGAGTGCGGCCGTCGCGACGACGACCGGGTCGGATTGGTCCAGCAACAGCACAAGACACGGGACGGACCACGCTTCGCGCAGGGCGATGGCGAGACCGTCACGGTCGCGACGTGCGAGGTACGGGGTCGCCAGGTCAAGCAGCCGGGAACCGGCGACGGTGTTCTCATCCATGAAGGGCGCCTCCAGTGAGCCGTCCTGATCCAGTGATGTCCAGACAAACGTCTTGCCATGCGCGGCGGTCCGCGTCGAGTGAGGCAAGCACGAACCAGGAGAGTCAGAAAGGGGAGTTCCCGGTTCGCCACCCGGAGTCGGGTGCGGCATCCAACTATACGCCTGTGAATTCCAGGGAATCAAACGCGCAGCACTTGGCAGGGCAAAAGTTTATGTGTTAACATCTACCGATTGTTATAACAGTGCGGTTCTCTTCGAAATTCAGCGGTTTGGCTCTCACAAAGGCGGTTCTGCCAATGGAACCTGGGCAAGTCAGGACGCTTCTGGAGCTGGTGCGAAGCGGGGAAAAGTCAGTTGACGACGCCATGTCGGCCCTGGCGAACTTGCCGTTCGAATCGCTCGGCTACGCGAACGTAGATCATCACCGTGCCCTGCGATGCGGGTTTCCGGAGGTCATTCTGTGTCAGGGTAAGTCTCCCGCGCAAGTGGCCGGCATATTCGAGAGGCTGGCGGCAACCGGCGGGAACGTGCTAGCGACGCGGGCGAGCCGGGAACACTTTACGGCTGTTGCGGCCACGCGATCTGATGCCCAGTACGACGAGATTTCGCGCTGCATCACGATTCGCCAGCTGGAGCGCCGGCCAACCCATGGGACGATCGCGCTGGTCTGCGCGGGGACAGGCGATCTTCCTGTGATCGAGGAAGCGCGCATCACCTGCGACATTATGGACCAATTGACAGAGTCGTACTATGACGTGGGAGTGGCAGGTATCCATCGATTGCTTGCAAACACAAATGAAATCCGCCGGGCACGAGTCGTTATTGTGGCGGCGGGCATGGAGGGCGCGCTGGCCAGTGTGGTCGGCGGCCTCGTGGAAGCGCCGGTCATCGCCGTTCCGACGAGCGTCGGGTATGGAGCGAGTTTTAACGGCCTGGCGCCGTTGCTGACGATGCTGAACAGCTGCGCGCCGGGCGTCTCGGTGGTGAACATCGACAATGGCTTCGGCGCGGGCTACCTTGCGTCCATGATCAATCGCATGGCGAATCGCGCGCAGGAGTCGAATCGTTCATGAGAACCAAGCGCGAAGCACAGCCGAAGATGCCGCGTAGAAAGCGCGACGCCCACAAGGGCGATTTCGGGCGCGTGCTCGTTGTTGGCGGCTCACGCGGCATGGTCGGTGCGCCGGCCCTGTCGGCGAACGCTGCGCTGCGCAGTGGGGCGGGGCTGGCAACGGTTGCGTGCCCTACTGCGATTCAGCTTGCGGTCGCGACCCTTTGTCCTTGTGCCACAACCTTGCCGCTGCCGGAGGATGGGACCGGTCGAATCGAGTTTCGCGCGGCAACGAACGCGCTGCGAAAAGAAGGCTTCCTTGGCACCAAGTCATCGGCGACGGTGGCGGCGATCGGCCCGGGTCTGGGCCGAGGAAAAGCCGGGAGCGACACCAATTTGACACGTCTGATGGAATTGATTGCATCGACGGGCGTGCCGATGGTCGTGGATGCCGACGCACTCAATGCGCTGCCCGTGATTCCGCTGGGTGAGGGACGCATCGGTGCGGGGCGCAAACAGATTCCGCGGCTTGGCCGCGCAGTTCTCACGCCGCATCCGGGCGAAATGGCACGGCTGACCGGCCTGACAATCCAAGCGGTTCAGCGCGATCGGCGCGGCGTCGCAATGCGATTGCAGAAAGCGCTCGCGGGCGGGGGAACGGAAATCGTCATCGTGCTGAAAGGAGCCGGCACGATCATCGCGGGGAGCGATGGAGTGTTCGTCAACACGACGGGCAATCCTGGGATGGCCACCGGCGGCAGCGGTGATGTGTTGACGGGAATCATCGCGGGCTTGATCGCGCAAGGAATGAGCCTGTTTGGCGCGGCGCGCCTGGGAACGCACATTCACGGTCTCGCGGGCGATCTGGCAGCCGGGGAATTCGGTGAGGTTTCGCTCATCGCTACGGACATCCTGGCGTGCATTCCGGGTGCATTACGACAAGCTATGCATTAGTCCGCGGATGGCTGCGTGGCGGGCGCGTCGTCGCCTTCCGGTGATTTGCCTGATTTCGGCGTAGCGGGCGAGGGAGGTGTTTCCCATTCGCCGATGTCTTCGAAGCGTGCCAGTTCGACGGCGACTTCGATTCGTTGAAAACGCCGCTTGATCGTCAACACGACGGTTTCGCCCGCGGCGCGGTCGCTCAAGCGACGCTGCAACTCCGCGAGGTCGGCGGTGGGCTTCCCATCCAATGCAATGATCTTGTCGCCTCCCTTCAACTCGGCGCGCTGCGCGGGCGACGGGATGGCAATGCGCGCGATCTTCACGCCGCGCGATTGCGGCAGCAGCTTGTCGAGAAAATCCAGCGCGTCGTCGACATCATCCGACTCCAGCTGGACACCGATCTTGCCTGGTTCGATGTTCTGCCCGGCGGCCAATCGCTCGCGGACCGCGTCGATTCGATCCTTGTAGATCGCAAACCCGATGCCGCCGTCATACCACTGCGCGCCCGCCAGCGGGCTGCCGTCGCCGGCCATGGGAACAAGGATGCCGATGACCCGGCCGTCAAGGTCAATCAGCGGTCCGCCATAATTGGTCGGACTGATCTTGGCGTCCGTCTGAACGGCGTTTCCGTTTCGCCGGTTTAGCGCGGAAATGATTCCGAGAGAAGTGAAGGTGTGGCGCGTGCCCGGGCCATGTGTCTCGCCGGTCATGCCCTTGCCGCAGGCGATGGCGTATTGTCCGACGCGCAGGTCGCCTCGCGAGGCCCATGCGGCTTCGCGAAGATTGCGCGCATCGACCTTGATCAGCGCGAGGCGGCGAATGTGATCGCGCGCGACGAGGCGCGCCACAAGCCGCCGGCCGTCGTGAAGTACGACGGTGATGACGGATGGATCGCGGGCAAAGTTGAAGCTGCTTGAGACGATGTAACCGTCCGGTGATGCGATGACGCCCGTCGTGGGCCCTTCGGCAAGGCGAAACGACTCCTCCATGGGGCCGCGCCGCGTGTCCTGGCGGATCGGTTGTGCTCCGCCAATAGTCTCGATGACCACAATCGACGGCTCGATGACGGCGACGGCGGACCGAACGGCGGACGACAGGTCGGCGCTTGCAACGGAAACCGGCTGGGCATCGGCATGTTGCGCATCGAAAAGCGCGCCCCCAGATGCAAATACCGCGAACACTGCGCAGAGGCCGCGTCGAAGGCATTTGTTGGATCGAAGGTGGATTGCAGCGCCGGCAGGGGCCATGGTCCGCCTCACGGTTGAACTCCTCCCGGTTTGGTCGCAACTGTAACTTCGGCGGTGACGATTTCCGTCCCGCGCTTGAGTGTGAACGGCACGCGCTGGCCCGGCACTAATGCCGCCAGCTGTGTTTGATAATCCGCGCCGTCTGCGACACGTCGACCATCAATCGCGATGATCAGGTCATCGGGCCGGATGCCGGCTCGATCGGCCGGCCCATCGCGCCGTACGCGTTCGACAAAGGCCCAGGTCTGGCGGTATCCGACTTTTGAGAGCGTCAGGCCGATGTACGGCTCGGCTGTTGACGGGCGTTTGGCAGTTGATGATGGATCGGCATCGGTGCTCGCGGCGGATGCCGCATCGGATGGGGTCGGACGTGCCGGATCTTGTTTGAGGAATGCGATCAAGTCCTCGCCGGGAATCGCATGATTGACGCGTGTATTGGTCGCGGCGGACTCGACGATCAGGCCGACCAGCCCCACGAGCCGCCCGCGCGCGTCAAGCAGGGGTCCGCCCGCCGCGCCGGGATTGGCCGTTATGGCGTCGTAGATGAGCACCGGCCCGGGATAGTCGTATTGCTGTGCGAGGCGTCGGGCGTCGATGGTCGCCTTGAAGCTGAAAACGCCTCGCGTCAGGGAGACGCTTTCATCTCCCTCGGCGATCTTGAACCAGTTGCCCAGCGCATAGACCGCGTCGCCGGTTTGCAATGCGTCACTTGGATGGGGCGTCAAAAAAGGAAGTCCCGATGCCTTGAACCGCAGCAAGGCAAGCTTTCGGGCGTCGTCCCGTCGGAGCAATTCGGCCTCGTGCGACGTTCCATCGTGCAACACGACGCGAACGGAACGGCCCGTGAGCATGACGGACAGGTTGGTAAGAACGAGTCCGTCTGGTGAGACAAGAACGCCGGAGCCGTAGCCTTGCTGCCGACCGACGCTGGCCCCGTAGAGCTTGACGACCGCGGGTGCATTGAGGGCGAAGACTTCCCTTGCCGTTCGTTCTGGTTGGGCAGCAGGCTGCGGTTCGGATTTTGTGTCCGGTGCATCGGCCGTTGAAGGTCTCGACGTCGCGGCCATCGCCGGGAGCATGATGAGAAAACCCATGATAGTGGATTGCAGACGAGTCATGTTCAATTGTGTGTCATGGTCCGACTGGCGTTACGGATTCATACTGTTCGTCGGCGATGAGACGATCGCTTTCGAAAACGCGCCGCCGTAATGGCAGGCGTAAGACGCCGCTGCGCTTCACGTCGCCGTATTCGTAGCGCGATCGGACGGACGTTGGGCCGTGCGAGAATTCGATAAAAAGCAATTCGCCGGTGACATCGTCAAGGCCGATGCGTAGCGCTCGATCCGATCTTTCGGATTGCTCCAGCACGACCGCGATGCGGCCGTCAACTTCGTCGCCGCCTGCGACCTGAAACGAAGACAGTGCCCCGTCCGGGGCAACCGCGTACAGGCTCCAGCGTGTCATTCGCTCGATTTCTTCAGGGGAAGCATTGGGCCCAAGCGGAGCAGTGCCTGCAGTCTTTTCTTCATCACGCTCAATGGGAACGGGTGCGTTGCCAGGTTGATCGACGTTGAAGCGCCGGCCGGACCATTCCAGGCGTGCGACCTGGCTCAACGCGCGCCGTCCGCCGCAGGACTCGATAAACAAGCTCAACGCCCGGCGAACGGCGCGGCGATTGGCCTCGCTGTCCGACGGAATCGGTGCAAACGGGTCGGGCATCTTGATGTTCCCTGCATGGCGCGGAGCGCGCGGTCGAGGAAGCGGCGATTCGTCCAGCCGGGCGCGAAGTCGAACCGTGGTGCCCCCGCGGTCCAGAATTGCCTCGATCGGCCACGCAGCAGGGAATGTCCCCAGGAGCGACAAATAGTGATTCGCCGATCGAATCGGAACGCCTGCGAATTGCTGTAGGCGATCTCCGACTTGAACGCCTGCCTTCGCGGCGACGGAGTTTTTTTCGATGCGATTGACGACCACGCCGCGCGGCTCATCCGCCACGGTGAATCCTGTCATTCCATGGGAGGTGGTCAGGCCGGCACGCAGCGCAGGAATAAATCGCCGAATTTGATTGATCGTGATCGCATAGCCGACACCGACGTTGATGCGGCCGCGCTCCTCAATGCTGACGCGTCCGTTGATACCGACCAGTCTGCCCGACATGTCGAACAGGGGCCCGCCCGAATTGCCGGGGTTGATCGATGCATCAACCTGAATGCAATCGGAGTAGATCAGCGCCCGGCCCGCGCCCGGTTGATAGCGGTGCAACCCGGAGACGATGCCGAAGGTGACAGTCGGCGTGTAGTCTTCGGCAAGGAGAAACGGATTGCCAAGTGCCAGGGTTTCGTCGCCCACGACCAGCGAGTCGGAGTCGCCCACCACGGCGGCTTGAAAAGGCGCATCCCCCTTGAGACGAAACATCGCGACATCGCCGACCGGGTCCAGGCCCAGCACTTCGAGCGGGTAGAGTTTGCCATCGGCAAGCCCGCCCTCGCCCTCGCGCGATGGAAGGAGCGACGCGATGACGTGGTAATTCGTCAGGCCGTAGCCGTCAGAGTCGATCAGAACGCCCGACCCTCCTCCGGCATGATTGTCCTTCGGGAAGATGCACACCACGCTCGGTGTCAAGCGGTGAATCAGTTCAATTCGAGCTGACTGGGCCACCTCGACCCGCGCGCGGCGCGCGGCGAGCTCGTCTTCACTTTGGGTCGGCGCTAAACTGCCCGCCAAGAGGCCGGCAATAAGAAACTGGAATGCTGTGATTGCCGGCACGAGCATGTCAGTCATCCGAACGGTTGGCGGTCGGCCGCGGTTTGACCAGACTGGGCGCGCCCCAGACCGCGTGATCTCCCATATCAAGATCCTCGGTGGGGTCGCACTCCAACTCAAGGACGCGCGCGCCGGTCAGTTTCACGTTGACCTGCGCTGGCGCGTCGGATCGGCGCAACACCGGCGATTCATAGGCGATGCGTCCGTCGAGCTTGATGCGAAATATGACGCTTGCGAATTCGGGTGCGGAATCGTCGATGCCGACCGTGGCCGTGAAATACTCATACGCCGCGGACAGGTCATAAGCCAGCAAGGTATAGGCATGAACGCCGATGCCGCGTTGGAAGACCTGACCGCGGATGGACAACGGCTGACCTCGAAGGTTCGCGTTGCGCCCGACCGACCAGGTCGTGTCGAGAACCGAGCGGACCTGCGTCGTGGCGGGTGCGAGATCGACCAGCGACACGACCCGTGCGCTGGATAGTTCCAGTCGCTGCACGGCCCCCAGGGCAAGATCCAGCGGTCCAATCAATTCGCTGGCGATTTGCACGCGGTCGTCACGAATGGCGATCAGGGCTGCTCCGATGACATCACCACCCCGAAGCGCGATTCGCGCCGCAGGCTTCTGCCGCGGGACCTGTGACCCAAACACGATGCCGACGAGCGACTGGATCGGAGCGGTTTGGAGCTTTCGTCCGACGCGAAATTCGCATTGATCGGCCCCGAGCAATTCAACCGCCCCGGGCACGGCCAGCACTTTTCCATCGCGCGCCAGCAGCAGCACATCTCGCCCCGGCTCCCGGCGAAGCAGGCGGTCGTCATATTCGGCGGCATCGGCGCTGCGGAATCGAATGCCCGCGACGGCTGTGTATGGAATCGATAACCCATCGCTCCATGCGGGATGGAACGCGAACGCGCCGGGCAGAGTGTTCGATGATTGTTTGATCGCACCGTGAATGACGGTTCCATCAATTAGTGTGACGACTTGCTCGAAACGCTGTGCGGCAGGAGCCGGCGCGTCGCTGCGAGTCTGCCGGCCGGACGCGGTGATGGCGGCGACTTCTGACAGCAGCATTGAGCGATGTCCGCCATCCGTGGTTACTTCAAGCCGTTGGTCTGTCACACTTAGTGCCGAGGCGCGAAGCGACTCGCCGGCAATCGTGTCAATCTGATAGCGTGGCGAAGAGGCTGCGGCTGCTTCGGGGCCTGCCGATACGGACTCGGAAAAAAGGGAGATGGTGGAGGCGGCGCACAAGATCAACGCAGCGCGGCGGAGACAAGATGCTCGCGCCGCAAGGCGAGGGCCTGCTCGGTTCGGAATTGATGGCCGGTGATTCACGAGGGTGGCTGATCCTTTGCGAGTTGGCGATAGTATTGTTCAAGCAGGTCGCGATACTGGCTGGGGAACTGCCGCTGCAACGTCTGGATGATCTGTTCACGTTCTCGAGGAGGCATCTTGCCCCATGCTTCGCCGGGCGCGATGCGGGCTCGGCGCAGGGCTGTGTCACCGGCCGGTGCCCCGGTCGGAATGCGCGATTCCTTTGCGCCGGAGCTCGGCTGCGGCTTGGTTCCCTTGCCTCCGCCGCTGGGTGACTTTTGCCTTGCGTTCTTTTCGTTCTCTTCGGCTTCTTCGATCATGTTGTCCAGCAGGGCGACCGCCTGCTCCTGACGCAGGGCAACGGGTTCTCCGGTGTCCCCGAGTTCGATTCGATGGTGCGCGTAGGCAAGCAAGTCGCGCACGTCCCCAAGTTTGCCGGGTACGCGCCGATCAATCTCGGTGACGATCTGCGTGGCCGTGACACGCAGCCGCTGCGGCGCTTCGGGATACGTTTGAAGAAAGCGAGTCAGTACGGCCTTTGCCGCGTTGTACCGCAGTTCTCGAACATAACTGTACCCCAGCATGAAGAGCATGTGATCGGCGCCGATCGTGTAACGATCCAGCGGTGCATGGCCCGCGAAAGCAGGCTCCAGCGCCGCAATCGCGCGCGGGAATTGTTCCAGTTCCACCATCGCCGTTGCTGCCATGTTCGCGGCGTTCACGGCCAGGAAAGGCTCATTCGGCGCGCCGCCGGCCAGTCGCTCAAAGCGCTCCGCTGCATCAGCCGTTCGTTCGTCTTCCATGGCCTTCAGTGCATCGGCATAATCGGTGGAACAGACGGCAAGGGCGCTGTTCAGGAAATCACCAGCGCCATCGGGCGTGACCGCCTGGGCCTTTTCACTCACGAACTTCCTGGCTGCTTCGGGATAAGTCGCATGAGACTGCACGGTACGGACGAAATCCTCGACGACCTTTTCAGCAGGCCGAGGTTCGGCCGCGGGGACGGTGTAGGGCGGTTCGGGAGCAGGCAGTGAAGATGGTTGGCTGGCTGGCGTTTCGGCGTCGGCCGGCCGACTTGCAACGGGTGGTTGCGGCGACGACTCACTTTGCCCCGGGGCAGAAAGGATCGGCTGCTCCATGGCGATCGAGCTTGTGACCATTGCGAGCACCACGAGTTGGCTGGTTCTGAACTGCATTGTGCGGTTGCGCGGCGTCGGCCGCGGTCCTTTCATTGTGTTCGCGTCAGGCTCTCGTGCATTTGCTTCGCCATCTCCGACACTTGCTTCTGACGCTCGGCGAGGCGCTTGAGTTCGGCCGTGAGGCTTGGATCGGCATTTTCGCCGGATCGCTGCGCATCGAGCCGGGATGTCGCGGAGTTAATACGCATCTGGCATGACCGCAGCAACTTCAACTCGGCCGATCCCGGCAGGAGGGGCGGGTTCTGGTCCTGCGACTGGCCGCCTTCGGATTCGTCGGGCGCGGATTGCAGTTCCTCCTGCTTCTTTTTCACGGCTTCAAGCAGTTCGCGCAAAGCTTCTTCGATTCCCTTTTGAAGCCCTTGCGTGAGCTCCGACACATCGGCGCCGGCGAGCTGGTCGCCGGCGACTCGGCTGTCGTCGCGAATCTGGGTGACGATCTGCGGGAAAGCCACCGTCGTGCCTTCCTCCTTCAGGATCGTCAGCGCCTGATCCGCCTCCTGCGAAATCCACTGTTGACCGCCGGCCAGTTCGGCCAGGGCCAGCTGGTCGGTGCGCTTCCAGTTTGCGCGGCCCAGTTCGTGCAAGGCTATCGTCGCCTTCATGCACTCAAGCTGCTTCGCAAGCATCGCGGCGAAACGAGTCTCCAGCGCGGCGAGCAATGTCTCCTGCTGTTCCTTACGCAATTGCTCCAAGGTGTCATCCAACAGCTCGCGAGCCGTCTTGAGCTTCTTGAGCGCCTCGGCCTGCTTCTCGGCCGCGTCTTTCGGCTTTTCTTTTTTCAGGTCTTCAGCGGCTTCGCGCTGCAGTGGCACGGCGTTTTCCACTTCCTGTTGCCCCGGCAGCGGCTTGTTGTCACCCAGATCCTGTTCGGATTGTTCGCCCGGTTTGTCGGGTGCATCAGAGGGAGAATTCGACTCGGGAGGCGATTGGCCATTCGGCGGGGGTTGACCCTTCGAATCGCCGGATTCTCCAGGCTTGTTCGAATCATCGGGTTGGCTGGGGCTGTTTGCGTCGGGCGACTTCGCATCGGCGGACTTCATCTCACCGCCAAGCTGCTCGGTGTCGCGAGCCGTTTTTTCCTGTTCAACGGCCTGATCGCTTGCGGGGGTTGCAGCCGCATCGGCTTGAAGTTGCTTCTCGATTTGATCGATCGCGTCCTTCAGCGCCGACTCCGCCCGCTCTTGTGCCTTCGATGCGCTGTCCTTGTCGGATTGGTCGAGTCGATCGCCGGCTTGCTTCATCTCGTCGACCGCCCGCTGCGCGGACTTGGCGGACTGCGTCGCGGGAGAGTCTTCCTTCCGCGGCAGATCATGTAGCGTCTTCGCCTGCCGTGCTGTGTCCTCCGCGAGGCTGCGCTGGCGGGCTGCGGCGGTCTCCGGGGGGACAGTTCCATTCTGCGACTTGGTGCGCAGCTCCGCCTGCCGCTCTGCAAGCTCTTGAAGTGCCCGCCTGGCAGTTTGAAGCGCGGCACTGCGTGCCTGGGCATCCGCGGCTGCCTGGGCCTGCTCCAGCTCGCGCTGCTGGTCCGCGATGACGCGCTCCAGCGACTCGCGCGCGGCATGCAGCCGCTCCATTTCATGTTTGCGCGCCTCGGAATTGTCAGGCTCTTCGAGCAGGTACTTCAGGAGCGTCTGAAGATCGCGCGTCACGGCCTCCTGCTGGTCGCGCGCATCGGCGTACTGCCCGGCCTTGAGCGTTGCGATGATTTCGTCGATTTTCTGGCGCACGAGCATGCTGCGCGAAGCGCCGAGCGTCGATAGAAGCTTCTGTGCCTTCTCGGGTTCGTTCTTCCGCAGCGCGTCATGCAGCTGGAACATGCGGTCTTCGAGCCGAGTGACCCGATCGCGAACCAGTGCCTGACGATCGGTGAGGGGCTGCAAGTCTTCCGCGCGCGCGGGCTGATCGGCGCGCTGGCCGGCCGGCGATGGCGACGGACCCTGCTGCGCGAATGCCGCCGAATGCGATGCGATCAGCACCAGCGCGCAGACGATAGCGCAGAAAACGGGACATTGCTGGTTGGATCGAGCGAGCATCAAGGTCGCGGCTCCGGAGGGGGTACGTCGCCGGCAGGTTTCGAGGTCGCGCCGCCGCCGAGCAGGCGATCGATCTCGGATTCCAACTGCGTCTGTGTCTGTCGGGAGACGTCGCCATGCAGGCGAATGATGTCCCGCAACAGGGTGACCGCCTCGTTGTACCCTTCCCATTTTAGCATGTTGGAAAGGACCGAATACATCGTGTCCAGAATTGCAGCATGCCCCCGTTCGATGGTATCGGCGATTTTCGTGTCACCGCCGCCGGCCAACTGCCCCAATTGATCGGCGACACCCGGCAGGTCGGTCGAAACAAGCCGACCCATGGGAGCCAGAACCCCCGCATCCAGTCGACGGCGAACCGCGGGATGATCCAGCTGATTGGTGCGCAGCTCGCCGAGAATTTGTTCGAATTGTCGGCGGATCGTCGTCAGTCGAACGGCAATCTGCCGCTGTGAGCGTTGTTCCGAGGCGTATCGCGCAGTGAATTGAGCCGAACTCAATCCCGCACGAACTTCGTCATTCAGATTCATCACACGGTCGCGAATCTGTTCCTGCGCCTTGATCAACATTTCGAATTCGCGCCGCCATTCGCTCTCGCGCCGGCCAAGCTCCGCCAGCAATTCTTCCGCCGTGACAATGCGAAGCGTGAAGGCGGTGCTTCGACCGAGGCCGGCTTGGGATGGCGAGGCAGTGCCTGCGTCTGGCGAACCCGGCGCGGGAGCTGTGGTCGGCGATGGAGTGATGTCATTCCCGCCGGGTTGGTAGTCGCGTGCCGTCGCCGCGAGGGTGAGTTGATCGCCGGGCTTGAGCGACATCGGAAGGAGCGGCAAGACGTGGAGCTGTTCATAGCGCAATTGCCTCGGCTCAAGGCCGGGCAGCGCCTCGGACACAGATGGAGAAAGGTCGGCGGAATCGCCATCGGCAACGACCGAATCGCCTTCGCCCCCATGATCCGAGAGTCGAACCTGTTGAACGAGACTCACGTCGCGGATACCGAGATTGTCTTCTGCCTGAATGGCGAGGTCGATCACGGCCTGCGGCACGACGGCATCTCCCGTGCCGGGCAGGGTGAGCTTGACCTTTGGGGGCGGGTCGTTGATCAGCCGCAGTGCGAACGTGATCGGCCGCAAGTCGAAAAGGCCCTCGTTGTCTTCCAGTTCAAAGTGAAATTGCCCGCTTTGAGCCGGCTCAAACGTCGCAGTGATATTCTTGTTGTCTACGAGCGTCGCGGGAGTATCCTTTCTGACCGAGCCGCGAAGCGTCGCCGAGCGAACCGGCTTGTTGGTTTCGGCATGAAGCGAGACCGTCGAGCCGCGAAGCAATTCGGCTGCGGCCTGCCCCGGCGGAAGGGCAAACCGGTCCGCACCCGAATACGCAGGGGGAATGATCTCCATTTGAATGGAGCGAATCGAAGGGCGCACAGCTCCGATGACATGAAACCAGTCCGTAGTTTCATCCGCCCCGAATCGGCGGATCAACAAGCGCAGTCGGAACGACTCATCGAGCGGTCCGTAGTCGAGGACGAACTGCTGTTCGCCTCGCTGCGCCATGTCGCGGATACGGCTGCGGCCGTCCGACGCCTCGATCTCCACAGCAACGCCCGGCGGAATGGCCCCCGCGGCCGTGGCCGCGAGCGTCAATTCATCCCCAAGCGGCCAGCGAAGCACGCCGTCGTCAAAACCTTCCAGGATCATTCGAACATTTGACGGCCACGAAACATCCTGCATCAACCAATTCCGCGCGAGATACACCCGCGCGGACGAACCGGCCACCGCGCCCACAGAGGCGGCCAGTGCCAGCGCAAGCCCCGCAAAGCCAAGCGAACGGCGCAACCGGCCTCGATTATAGACTTCCGTAGGATCCAATCCGGCAGCATCCTTCACGGCCTGTTTCATCAGCGCGGCGACCAACGCCGTCGAGGCCTCCCCCGGAAGCGCCCCCTGTTCGGCAAAGGCGACCGCGGAAATCAGGCGATCGTGCAGGGCGGGGTGACGCCGTTCGAGGACGGCGACGACATGCTCGGCGCGGGGTCGTGCAGCGACCGCCCACCAGACATGCCGATGGAACAGCTTCGCCGCGGCGATCAGAACGATCAGCGTCAATCCAATGCGCGGGCCCAGTCCCAGCGCGAGCAGTCGATCCAGGCCGAACTGCAGCAATAGCAGTGCGATCAGCGCGGCGAGCCAGGTCGCGCCGGTTGCGAGCACGGCCCGGCGCTGTGCAGCACGCGCCACGCGCGCCAGCGGCGCGAGCGCTTGCGCCTGAAAGTCAGACAGAGCGGTCTCGCGTGGCGTCGTCATAGCAACCGGGCCTGTCTGCGCAAGATCCACTCCGCGCTAAGGAGCACCAGGAGAATCGCAAAGACGGTCCCGTTGTCCCAGAGAGGCCGGGGGCGTTCTCGGGTCACCTGCGTTCGGCCGGCGTCGGGGATCAGCTCCGGAAGTTGCCGAGCTTCATCGACATGGAGGTATCGCCCGCCTGTTGCCGCGGCGAGTTGCTCCAGGGCAGCGCGATTCATCGCGGTGCCGCGCATCTCCAGGTCTGGGCGGACGACGGGGATTTCTCGCGCGATCACCGAAGACGGCGCGGCGCCATCCATCCCCGGCGACGTAAACGCAACGCGGTATGTCCCAGGGCGATCAGCCGTGAAGCGCGCCTGGAAATATCCGTCGCGCCCGGGGATGGGTACGGCCTGAATCGTGCGAGCGGGTCCTTTCGCAACCGAGTTCTCCGCGGAGGTTGGCTGGTTCGCGCCGTCGTCGCTCGCCGGTTCTTCCAGCCGCACTTCAAGATCGGGTGCGATGATGGGGGAGAAACGCGCATCGAGGGCGCGCAACGTGAGTGAGATGGACTGCCCGACTTCGAATTCGTCGCGCTCGGTGAGAATCTGCCCGCGGCTTCTTCCTCCCGCGAGGCGGCCTTCCACAAGATAGCGAATTGTTTGAATCCAGAAGCGATTGAAGGGTGCCTCATCGGCCTGTCGCCATCGCCAGGTGGAGTTGATCCCAAGCCACGCGGCGCGCCCGGCGCCGACGAACTGCGTCGCAAAGAGCACTTGGGGCCCGCTGGCACCGACCATGCGCGGGTCGCTGTGGCGCATGAGCACCGATGCCACCGGCTTCTCTCGGCGAACCGGAAAGTGCCAATAGACGCCGTCCAGTTTCGACCAGAGCGATCGGTTCTCGATCGGGCTGCCGGCAAGTCGCAGGATTGGATCAAACGCGGCCTGTTCAGGAATGGTGATCGGCCAGGCTCGGGTCTGGACCTGGCCCAGGTCGTTGAGGACGATTTCAGCGTCGGGGTCAGGAACGATCGGCAGCAGCTCGACGAGGCTGGTCGTGCGCGGGCTGCGCAGGAACCGTCCGGTGTATTTGTTTCCGGCCTCGATCAGCAGGCCTCCGCCGTGCTCGCTGACAAAGCTCGCGACGAGGCTGGCCCAGGTCGGATCGAACTCCGCGGGATCGGCATCCATCAGAATCAGCGCGTCGTACTTGAACAGATCCTCCTGATTGGATGGAAGCGACGTGATGACGACATCGCCCTCGCGCACAGCGTTGGCATCGGCCGACTGGAGCCAGAGGCTGACCTCGATCCCCGGGTCGCGCTCCAACATTCGAGCCAGAAAGCGGTAGTCGTACGACGGCGCGCCGGCGATGAGCAGCACGCGCACCTTGTCATCGAGAATCTGTACGGGGGGAGTGAGGGCGCGAGAATTGTCCGTCGTGATCGACTCATGATCGATTGGATCGACGCGCGCGACAAACCCCAGCGCGCCGGGCGACGAGGCCTTGTGCTCAAATGTCACGGGATCAACGACTCCACGACCCGATGGGCGAACCGAGCGAGTCGCGAGGAGGCGGGGCGAGGCCGTTCCGGCCTGTTCCCACAACTGAACGTTTACCGGCTGATCGGCGAGGCCCTCCGCGTCCAAGCGAACCGTGATGTTGAACGGATCGTTCTTGAAGGCATGGCGCGGCGCAGCGATTTCGCGCACCGCGACATTGACGGGCGGCGACGGGTCCCCGATGCCGACGGCATAGAGCGGCACGCCTCGCAGTTTGAGTATCCGGGCGATTGTCTCGAGTGATTCGCCGTGATTGATGTTGCCGTCACTGAGCAGCACCACGGCTGATGCGGGAACGCTGCCAAGGCCATCCAGGGCACCGCGCACGGCGGCAGAGAGATCCGTCACGTCGGTGTCGGCCGGGGAGAGTTCCGCGGATTCAATCCCGCTCCGCGCGATCGGCGAGGTCGATTCGCTTTCGTTCTTTCGCGGAATGAATTCTCGCCCAATTGGCTTGCGGGCGAAATCAATTCGGCGAACGGCGTTGCGCATCGCCAGCGACCGAAGCAGCGAGGTATCTCCCACGTTCAAGAGCGAGTCGATCACTTCGGCGCGGCTCACATTGCCCGGCTCCGGATCGATGCCCGCCCGGCGCATGCGCTTCGTGTCTTCGTCGTCGCGATAACGATCCGCAATCGCCATGCTCGCCGAGTGATCGGACAACACGAGGGTGACGGCGTCGAGCCGTCGATGAATGTACTTGACGAGGACCGGCTCGAGGCCGATCAAACCCAGCATCATCAGCACGGCCGCGCGAATCGCGATCAACCCGCCGCGCGCGCGTGCCGTCAGGCGGCCACGCCCTTCCCGGCGGTACATCCGCACGATCAGAAACAGACAGATCGTTGTGGCCGCGGCGCCGATCAACAGCGCATTGCCGGAGGACCATCTCGCCAGTTCCAACTGGTTCTCGATCCGCTCGGATCGGGGCAGCTGCGCAAGGATGTGAATCGTTAGTTCGAGCATCTATCCTCGCGTTCCAAACCACCATGCCAGGGATTGCTCGGCCATCAACACGGCCACCGCCATCAGCAGGAGCGGCCACCACATTTCGGTGCGCAGCGTCTGATTGTCCGCCATCAAGGAGTCAATGTCCTGCACGAGGGTGAATCGAACGTCGGGCAAGGCAGCCTGCAGCTGTTCCCTGTTGACCGGGCCGAGGTTCGATTCGCGCGGGTCGAGATTGACGCACGCGCGCCGCGATTGCGACTGCCCGCTCTTGGTGGAGAAAATAACTTCATACGCACCCGCTCGATCGGTTTGGTCGAACTCGAACAGGGCACCATGCTCGGTTGCCCGCGCGCGAATCGGCCATTCTGCGGTGACGGGGTATTCGGGACCACGCACCGCTGCGGTGTCGGAATACCGGGCCGGATCGACCGGGAAGACCAGCGGCTGTCCGACGGAGGATTGAAACAACGCTTGAGGCGGCCGCGCAATGTGCTGAACCAGTTCGAGCATGATCGGGACATAACTGAAACTTGACGCCCAGTTGTTCCAATCCTGATCGAGCGTGGAGGCCAGTACCACGCAGGTTCCCCGGCCCACGCGCCGCTCGACGAGCAATGGCGAACGCGCCTCGTCATCGAGACGAATCAGCACTCGGGGCGCGGGTTGATCCGGTGCCGAGGTCGCGCCGGGTTGGCTTGCGGTGATGGGCTTCGCTGTGCTGGCTTCGTTCAATCGGATGAAAGCATCGAATTGCACCTGGCGCAGCGCACCGGCAAGCGGATCAACGAAGGCACGCAGCGCCGGATGGCCCGCCTCCCATTCAAGCGGGTGCAAGGCGCTTCCCGCGGCCGCCGATTCCACCTGTTCGCCAAGCGGCATGGGGAGCCACCCCTCGCCGTTGCGATAGAGCGATTCGTTGTACCAGTCGATGTCCAGTTGCCTGCCCACGGCCACCAGCACGCCGCCGCCTGCGCGAAGGAACGTCTCCAGTTGTGCCCGGCCTGCGGCGCTCAATCGCGCGACGTTGGCGAGGACAACAACATGGAAAGAAGAAAGTTCAATCCCATCGAGATCGGCTTCGGAAACGACGGTGATGTCGTTGCCGCTTGCGGCGCGGCCGGCGGGCCGAAGCGCGGTGCGAAGCAAATACACCTCGTCCTTGAAAGGGTCACCGCTGGGTTCGCCGTCCACCAACAGCACGTTCACGGCTGCCTGCACGTCAACGGCCGCCATGCGGCGATCGTCGAGCGCCAGCGAGTCGCGCGCGGCATCGCCGACGATTTGTCCGGACAGGAGGCAAGAGCCGGCGAGGGGAAAAGTGATTTCGATCGGCTCGCGCCTCACCTCTCCCGCAGTCAAACGCCCGAGGTGCACCGGAGGAATCACCTGATCGGCGAGCGAAAGGCTCAATTCCAGATCGCTCGCATCGTCAGATGAGAAGTTTGCGACGACCGCCTCGAACCGCGCGGGCACGCCGGACACAACCTGGGGCTGGACCGCGCGAAGCTCGACCAATGCGAGATTCGATGGCGTTGTCGTGGTCACATCGATCAGCACGAACTCGGTCTGGCGCGGCGGAGCGGCGAGAAGAATCAAGGCAACCGAAGCCGGAGTCGGCGCGCGCGACGAATCGTCCGTCGCCCAGTCCGACCGCTGAAAATCACTGACCACGTAAACGACGGCGTTGGCTTGACCGGCGGCGGCGCGGAGCGATTGGTTCACGGCGTCGAATGCCGCGTCGAATTGTGCGGTCCGGTGCGAAGGTTTCGCGATCTCGAGGGCATCGTGAACGCGGCGGGCGGACTCACCATCGAGGCGGGGGGCGGCCACGAGGGGTTGCGATCGGTTCGATGTCAGCCAAATCGCTATTGAATCCTGCGGAGACTCCGCGGCAAGAAGCTCAACGAGCCGGCGTGTCGCATTCATGGCACGATCAAAGGCCGACTCCCCGGACCCGACCCGGGCAGCCATCGAAAACGAGTCGTCCACGACAATGATCCGCTCGCTGCGCGGCGACGCTCCGAGCAACGACGCGAGCGAACCGCGCGAGAGAAATGGCCGCGCGACCATCATGGCGATCAGCAGGACGGCAAGGCAGCGCAGGGTGAGCAGAATGATCTGCTCCATCCGTACGCGCCGGCGGTTCTTCTTGAGAGCATCGAGCAGAAAATCCATGGCGGCCCAGCGGACGCGCCGGAACTTTCGCCGTGAGAGAAAATGAATCAGAATCGGACTGGCGACGCCCAATGCCCCGGCCGCGAGCACCGGATTCATGAAAAACCCAGACAGCCACGTCAGCATGGGCGACTCCCATGCAGGGCCGGAGGTTGCAAACGGGAAGAAGGGGTGTGCGGTGTCACCGAATCAAACCCTCGCCTTCACGCGGTAAGTTCGTGCCGCCAGGTATTGCCGCAGGGCTACGTCAATCGGCTCGCCGGTGGAAAGCGGCAGGTAATCGGCACGCTGATTGATGCATGCAGCGCGGATTCGCTCCAGATGTCGATTCAGGGCTTCGAGGTAGGCCGTGCGTAATGATTGTGGATCGACGAACAATTCCGTATCCGCCTGCTCGATGCCCTCGAAGAGCGTGTTTTCCGCAAAGGGAAACGTGCGTTCGTCGTGATCGAGGATGTGCGCCACGATCACTTCGTGGTGAGTGTGCCGCATCCGCTCGATTCCGGCGATGACCTCGTCGGCATCGGCGAGCAGATCAGAGATCAGCACGACCACGCTTCGACGGCGAAGGCGACCGGCCAGTTGAGTGAAGGACAATCGCGCATCGGTCGGGCGCTCCAGCCGTGCGCGCTCGAGCAGGTGAATGATGGCCTGCAGGTGTGCGGTGTTTGACAAGGGCTGCAATTCGTCGCGCACGGCGTCATCAAAGAGCAACATCCCGACAGCATCCTGCTGCTGGATCAACAGGTAAGCGAGCGACGCGGCAAACGTGGCGGCGTATTCGAACTTCGTGAGTCGGCCCGACTCGACGGGATGCTCGGGGTAGCGCATCGATGCCGAGCAATCGAGCACGATGTGCGCCCGCAGGTCTGTTTCCTCTTCATATTGCTTAATGTAGAACCGGTCGCTCTTTCCATATACGCGCCAGTCGAGGTGGCGAATGTCGTCACCCGGGACATACTCCCGGTGCTGCGCGAACTCGATGCTGTGGCCCTGGTACGGACTGGCGTGCATGCCGCTGACGACGCCCTCAACGACAAACCGGGCGCGCAGCTCAAGATCGCTGATGCGCGCGAGCACGGCGGGGTCAAGGTAGGGTCGATTGGATGCCGGCATGATGATTCCTTCGGTAGCCCGCGCGGTGGCCCGCTTTCGCCCCTGATGTCAGGACAACACTTTCTGAATGCGATCGTCCGCGGACGATCCACTCTGGTGCGGCGGCGTGGCCTCCAGCAATTCCGTCACGAGCCGATCCGGTGTGTATCCCAGCGCCTGCGCAGCGAAGTTCGGAATTACGCGATGTCGGAGAACCGGTGCTGCCAGGGCGCGAAGATCTTCCGTTGAAACGTGGTAGTGGCCGCGCAACACCGCACGAGCCTTGGCCGCGAGGATCAGGTACTGAACCGCGCGAGGACCCGCGCCCCACGCCACATTCTTGCGAACGAATTCAGGCGAAGTCGGATCGGCCGGCCGGCTCTTGCGAATCAGATCCACGGCATGGCGCACGATCGGCGGGGCGATCGGCACCCGGCGCACAATGCGCTGCAATTCGACAATCTCCGCGCCGCTTAGGACGGACGCCACCTCGGCTGCCGTGTCGGTCGTCGTGCGCTGGGCAATCTCGCATTCCTCTTCGTAGGTGGGGTAGCCGATGAAGACCTTGAACATGAATCGGTCCTGCTGTGCTTCCGGGAGAGGGTAAGTCCCTTCCTGCTCGATCGGGTTCTGGGTCGCGAGAACAAAGAACGGTTCATCCAGCGCATGGCGCACGCCGCCGACCGTGACCTGACGCTCCTGCATGGACTCGAGCATGGCGGCCTGGGTCTTGGGCGGGGTGCGGTTGATTTCGTCAGCAAGAATGATGTTCGCGAACACCGGGCCTTTGAGAAAGCGAAAGACGCGGCTGCCGGTTGCGCGATCCTCGGCGATGACCTCGGTGCCGGTGATGTCGCTGGGCATCAGATCGGGCGTGAACTGGATGCGATTGAAGGTAAGCGACAGGCACCGCGCCAGGCTGGAAATCATGAGAGTCTTGGCCAGCCCGGGCACGCCTTCGAGAATGCAATGCCCGCCGGAAAACAGGGCAATGAGCAGTTGCTCGATCACTTCGTCCTGACCGACGATGATCTTCCGCAATTCGTCACGAATGCGACGATGCGAATCGCGGAGCTTCTGGGCGGCTGCCAGGTCGGAAGAATCGGGTGTTTCATTTGAATGCGTCTGCATGAGATGCTCTCCGTGGCGGCGATCGCGCCGCGCGGGCTCTTGTGGGTCTAGCGCTGCATGATCGGAAGGTTGTTGTAGGGAAGCTGGAGGATGGTGAGAGAGATCGCGGTGCCGTACACGTATCCGACGGAGTCGCCCTCCCAGGAACCGTCCTCGTTCTGCGTTGCGAGGAGATGGTCGCGCACCTTCGGGTAATACGCCTTCCAGGTTTCTTCACCGGCGAGGTAGTTCACCTGCGCGTAATACAAGTGTGCATAAAACCAGTGACCCCAGGTGCCTCCGCGGTTTTCGCCGATGCCGATGGTCTGCTTACAAAAGCGCAGGGCATTGAGCGCCAGCGGGCTGTTGTATTGCCCCGCGTTGAACCAGCACGCAACCGCCGCCGCGGTGATCGGCGGGCGCGAGCCGGTCATGCCGACGCGATAGGCAATGCCACCGTCCGGCTGGATCGATTTCTCAAGATAGCCCATGGCGTGGTCAATGACCTTCTTGGGAACGGCGATTCCCGCGTTGCGCGCGGCGCGTAGCCCCTGCACCTGCGTGACCGTGACGGATCCTTCGTCGCCGTTCATGTCGGGCGTGTACAACCATCCGCCGAGATCGCTTTGCGAACGGCCGGTCAGTTCAACGGCTTTCTGCAGCGTGAAACGAATCTGGTTCAGTCGATCGGCGTCGTCCTCCATGCCCATGACTTCCGCGAGGAAGAGCATGGAGAAACCGTGTGCATACATGGAGCGGGCTTCTTCCTCGCCGGCGCGGCAGATCAGGCCGTTGCGTTGCGCCGAACGAAGGATGTAGGTGAGCGATTTTCGAAGGTGGGGAGAATAGGGGCCTTGGGTCGGGGTGCTGCCCGAGCCGGCCAGGGCCATGCCCGCCAAGGCCGTCATGGAAACGGGATAGGTTCCCAGTCCGCCTTGTTCACGAAATGCGCCGTCGGACGCTTGCCGCGAGGCGAGAAACTTGAGGGCCTTGTCCATGGCGGCCCGGGCCTCCGGCGTCACGAGAGGCGGGTGGCGGCTTGAATCGGCCGGTGCGCCAAGCGATGCGGCCGGCACAGACAACCACGCGGTCGACGCCAGTGCGCCGAACGGCAGCAAGGTGAGTGTCGCGATTATGGCAGTCGCGCGTCGACGGCGTCGATTCCCCATCATGGTCTGGATTGCCCCTCCGATTCGTCGGCTTCGGCCGCATCGTCGCGCGGCGGGCCGGCCGCCTTTTGCAGAACATAGTACCCTTCCGACGCCACCGCAACGATTCGCTCGTTGAAGACGAGCAGATCGGTGAAGAGCCTTGCCCGGCCGAATTCGTCGGCCACCAGGTCGCGATTGTGAACAAACGGCGCGGCGAGCAGGCTCTTGCCCGTGGCCTTGTCAACGACATCAAACGCCGCGATGTCGAGATGGGAGGCGCCGCGATCCATCAGTTGCCGCGGCGCATCGGATCGAACACGGTACTCAATGATCGGAAGGTAGTCCGACGACGCCCGGAGCATGTTCGGGCTGATGACCGCGAATCGGCCCAGGTTGCGCTTCCAGAGGAGCGACTTTGATTCCAGCTCGTAGCAGGCGACGATGTAATCTGGCGGGTCGTCGTCGGTGTTGGAGTACACAAAGAGTCGCGCGCCGGAGGTCGCGGTTCGCGCCGTCGACAATCCGGAGGTCGGGTGCTCGATGACGGCATCGGCCGGCGGAAGAAGCACGCCCGCCGTATCAATGTCGGCGACCACTTCGCCCGTTGACGTGCGAACGACCGCGATGTGCTGGCTGCGGTAGCAGATGCCGACCAATTCGTGATTGAGCGGCAGCAACCGGCGGACGCGCCCGCCGACGGCGCGCTCCCAGAGCACGCGGCCGGTTGAAACGTCTCGCGCGATGACTTTCTTGAAGGCGGCCTGACACACCACCCGATTGATAGTCACGGGCGCTGCATCCCGATCGCGCTGGGCCTCGTCCTCGAGTGCATCCTCATCATCGTCCGAAGGTGTGGAAGTCGGTGCGAGGCTAAACTGGCGTCGGATGCGCCCGCTCTGCGGATCGAGCACGAAAACCGTCGACGTGCGCCGATCCATGGCGACGACCTGACCTCCCGCGATGCTCAAGCTCTCCAGGCGATGGTTCGGGAATGTGCGACGCCAAAGCGGCGAAGCATCCATTCGGGCCGGGACCGCCGTGAGAACATTGCCAAGCGTGGCAAACACAAAAATGCCGTCGACCTGCACCATGGCGGGGCGGGGCAATTCACTCCAATCACCCTCGATCGGAATCGGGGGCCAGGCCGCACGGCCGCTCAACAATCCGACCGCGGCCAATTGCCGCGACCCGGCGAGCAGGGCGATGCACCCGGATGCCGTGCCGTCGCCGGGACGAATTGAGACAATGCGCTGCGATGCGGGATCATCCATCGATTCCAGGGTTGGTTCGAGGTTGTAGGCCCAGAAGACTTCAGCTTCTGAATTGCCGCGCACATCAACGCCGCGAATCTGTCGCATGATGCGGACCGGCAACAGGTCCGCGTCGACATCCATCGCGGCGGCAGGATCAAAATACGCGGTCACATCGGACGGCGAATTGGCGGCGACGACCTCGTGAGCGCCGATCTCCAGATAGGCCGGCGATTGCAGTAAGGATGGACGCCGATTCGGAGTGCCGCCGGCGGTACGCCATTTCGGCGGGAATGTCTCGGCGAGTTGCGAAATCGACTTGCCGCGGTATCCGGCAGGCAATTCTGTGAGCATGTCCGGCACGGTGGCTTGAGGAAAGCGCGTCGTGAGCTTACCAAGGATGCGTCGGGCATCGGCGGCGCGACGGGGGAGTCCTTCGCCCGGTTCGGCGTAGGCGCGATGCAGCAGAAGGAGCGATGCCAGTTCGATGGTCTCGCGGGATTCCTCCGGCACGTTGTCGGCTGCGCCATCGCGCCGGCTTTCCAGCGTGCGAAGGGATCGCTCCAGGTGAAAGACGGTGTTCTCAAACGAGCCTTCTGACCAGTCTCGCCGCGCCAGCATCAACTCAAGTGAAGGCGCCGACGGAACAAAGCCGCAGGCATCGATGAGGCATCGGCACGCCTCCGTGTTTGACCCGCTGAAGCTGTTCTCAAAGGTTCGGCGAAACTCTGAATCCATTGCGTCTTGCACGGCCGGCTCGGCCGCACTCCACCAGCGATGGAGGCGCTCGGCGATAGCAACCGTCGCGCCGACGCGCAGCTCCGTCGTCAAGGCGACGGTTTGCGTGGGTGTGCGGGTGAGGAGATTCAAGGCGCGGGCGAAAGCATTGCGCGGGTCACCCTGTTCGGCGAAGTGATCGCATTGGACCAATCCCGCCGCGAGAACATCCCTCGGCGAAGAGGCCGCGGCGACTGCGCGATCGATCAACTCGGAGGATGCCTGCGGCGTCGAAGTGGATGCAAGCTTGAGCAAAACGTCGACGCGCTGATGTGCGATGCGCGCCCGCAAGTCTTCGTCGAGCGGCGAAGCGGAGGGTTGGTCGCCTTTTCCGGGGAGGCATTTCTCGGCGCGGTCAAGATGCCCGAGCGCCTCATTCCAGCTTCCCTCGAGCGCGTCCAGCCCGGCGAGCCGCAAGTGAGCCGACGCGTCGAGCGGCGAAGCGTCGAGCCGGGCCAGCGCAGCGGCGCGGGATCGCGCCATGTCAGGGAATCTTGCAATTTGCACGGTGCTGACGCTGTACAGCGCTCCGTCCTGCACGAAAAAGTTGCCCAAAGGCTGACTCGACGGCTTGAACGGGTCCGCCGGCAGCCCCGTTTCGAGTGAGAGGGTCTCAAGCCCTTCACGCGTCGGGACAAACAATCTTGAGCCATGGACAACCGGCCGCCCCGTTAGCTTTCGCTGGGAGTACGACCAGAGGCCCCGGCCCGTTTCCAGATCCACCGCAAGCACGTTTGCTCCTGCGAGGATAACACGCCGCGCGTCGTGGCCCGCAATGAACCGATGGTCGCCTCGCGGAAACGACCACTTGAGCAATCCATCGCGCCGATCGAATGCAAGCAGGTGGCCGCTGTCCTGCGCGGCGAGCAGCACAAAGCGGCCGGCGCGGATCGGCGGCGTGCTTAGCCATTCGTCTGGTTGAGAGTAGGTGACCTGCGCCGTTCCCAGAGGCATTGCGCGACGTGCTGGAGCAACTTCGCCGCTTCGGCTCCGTTCGTACATGGCAAGCCATCGAAGGGAATAATCGTGCCGGTTCAACGAAACCAGCAACCCCGCGGCGGTCGGGAGATAGATCGATGTCTCGTCCACGCAAGGCATAAGGACGTTGTTGAGGGTGAACATGCCCTTGTCGGCCGAGCCGAGCAGAACATTGCGCAGGATGCGGCCGTCAGCATCGAAGACGCCCAGGTGAAGATCGTTCTCCTGTTGAAAGAGGGCAAGCAGGCGACCATCGACGGCGATCGGCGGTGCATAAAAATGAGCAAAGCGCAATTCATCGCCGGGCGAACCGCCTCGACCGACTGTCCATCGAACGCGGCCGGTGCGCGCCTCAAAGGCACGAATTGAGTTTGGCTCGGGCTCGAGTCCATCGTTGGGCGGCAGGGTTCCATCGCGGGCCGGAAAAAGCTCGCTCAAGGTGCCGTTCTGCTCGAGGATAAACACGAGGCCCAGTCCGGTCGTGACCGCGCCGCGGTATTCGTGAAACAGGCTTTGCGTCGACAGCTCGTCGAGCCGCCCGCTGTTGTCAGATTGGTACATCCGGGCTAGTCGTCGCTGGGCATCGATGCGCGGGTCGCGATCGACGAGGCGGGTGTGCGACTTCCAGAGCAGGTCCAGCGTGGTCAGATCCCTCGCCATCAGGCCGTCGGGGCTGGTCACAAAGAGCGAATCGCCGTCGGAGGCCATCTGCCAGACGGGCGGCCGTCCGGTTCGCAGGATGAGCTGGGTGATCGAGTCGGGATGCAGTCGGCCGGAACCGGGCAGCGCATCCTGCCAAAGGGCGTCAATTGTTACCGCAGGCGACAAATCGGCGCCTGCCGGGTCGACGGTCGGCTTTGAGCCGCTGGAATCCGCTCGCGACTTCTTGGCGGCGTCAACATACCGAGACAAAGCGTCGAGCCGGGCGTCCCAGTCTGCGGGCAGCTTTGCCGCGGAGTCGCGCCCGACCTCTCGCAGTTTCGAGATCGTGTCGTGCGCCTGATCCAACTGCCCTAACTGGGCCAGCGCGAGCGCGCGTGAAAGGAGCAGCTTTGAAGGCGGGATTGTCATTCCCGGAAGGTTCTCAAGGTGATCAAGCACATCCAGCGCTTCGAGCGACTGCCCGGAATCAATCAGCAGGGTCGCAAGGCGCGAAAACGCCTCGGGCGCGATAGTCGTCATTCGGTACAAACGCGTCAGGCGCCGCAACCGCTCGACATCCTGGCTCGCGATCGCTTGATTCAGCTCCTGCTGGGCGATGGGGTCGAACAAAACGCGATACGCTGTTAACCCCTCAGCGGGCCACTGTGCGAACTGCCGCTGTGCGGCTTCGGTCGCCGAGACGAAGGTCTTATGATCCAGGGCAACCGTGCGATCCGGGAATTGCTCGATCACGCGAGCCAGCGTATCGACCGCGAGTTTCCATTGCTTTTCGGCGGCTGCATCAGCCGCACGCTTAAGCCAGGATTCGACGTCGGGATCACTGGAAGGAATCAGCCCCTCACCGTCTCGACGAGGCTCGATCCGCAGCGTCAGGTTTGCGGCAGGCTCCTGGGCGCGGCAAGGGGGGGTGGGCCCCAACGTCGTGACAAGGGCGGCCAGCAACAGGCATGCAACGGCATATCGAGGCAGGATAGAATCCATTCCAATTCAGCAGGCAGGTTCGCCGCCGAGCACTCATCTCCGAGGCGGCTGTATCTTAAACTCGTCACCCAGTAACGTATACCAATCCCACATGGAACCAGTTCACTCTCAAACGATGCAGCCTCTTGGCCGGGGACAGCGGCTCATTCGGGGGTTGCGCGAAGCACTCGGGCTGCTTACGCCGACGCCCCTCGCATCGGGCGACATGCGAATGGTTTCGCTTGCGATCGGCTGGATCGTGCCGATCGGCCTTGCTACGGGCATCGTCTGGGCCGCCCTGTTTCGCGTCTCCTGGAGGCTCTATGGAGAAACGGCGAACATGCGCGTCCTTCCCGCGCTGGTGATCGTCCTAGTCGAATGCCTGCTTACGGGTCCTTTCCTGGCCCTGGGGCTGGCGCGAACAATGCACCTGCTGACCAGCGCTTCGCCCCATCGGAGTCAGACTCACGACGAAGAACCGCTCTCGCCGGTCGGCTCGCTCGCCCTGGTGCTGGCAATCCTGGCGCAATGGGTGTTGCTCGTCAGCGTACCGAATGCGACACCGTGGTACCCCTCCCAGACCGATTGGCGACATCCGTTCGTCTGGCTTTATCCCGCCCCGATCTACCGGCCACTCGTGCTCGCGCCGATCTGGGGCCGTTGGGCGATCCTGCTCGCCGCGTCGATTGGGCGTGCCGCGCCGCAGGCCGATCGGCGCACGGTTGCGTTGAGCGAGTCCATCTCGCCAAGCACCCTGTTGGGCCACCTTGTGTTGCCAATGGGGCTGACATCCCTGTATTGCAGTCGCGATCAAAACCTGCTGACCGGGGTCATCATCGGTCTGATTGTCTTTGCGACGACGTATGTGGTCTCCATCGCCATTGCGCGGCGAGGCGGCGGCCAAACACGGCACTCACTCTTCGCAACGGCGCAGGTGGCGCAACTGACTTTTCTCATGCTGTATCGCGCGTTCTGGCCGCTCATACACAGTTGAGACGCCGCGAGTAATTCCCGCACCTCGCAAGATGCGTGAAGCGGGCGAACAGCTTCAATCTCGACGACGTGCTCGATTTGCTTTATGCACGACTCAAACGTGGAATTGAAAAGCTCCCTTGTACCGCCCGCGCCTCATTCAGCTCTTTCAGAAAATTTGTCAGCATCGAACGCGAACCAGATGCGGAGTTTCGCCTCACCGGCACCGCTGCTGCTACCTGCCATATTCATGGTGGCCGGCATCGCGATGGATCATGCGATGACTCTAGGGCTCGCATGGAGCGTCGTTCCGGCGGGTTTGGGGACTGCGACTTTGGCGTGGCGACGCGGTACCGGGCGCGGGCCAGTCATGGCCGTCTGTCTGCTGGCGCTCTCGGTTGGAGCCATTCGTCACGCAATATGCGATCGATGGCTGGCTCGTGATCACCTGGAGCACTACACCAGTACCGAGCCGCTTCTGACAACGGTTACGGGCGTCGTGATCGCGGAGCCGTTTATTCACGAACCCGAACCGAATGTGCCGCGGGCCTACGACATCGGTCCGCGCACGCGATTCCTCCTGCGGGCAACCGCGATTGAAGCAAACGCCGGCGCAATGGAGGCATCGGGCATTGCACTGACCACGATTCGCGCCCCGGTTGGATTTATCGAAGTGGGTGACGCAGTGCAACTGACCGGCTGGCTGTATCGATACCCGCCTCCACGAAACCCCGGTGCATACAACTGGCGCCTGCATCATCGACGAGCCGGCGTTCGCGTGGGGTTTACCTGCGATCATGCGGAGAGCGTAAGAATCGTGGCGCGTCGTGCGGCCGGCGGATGGAGTCGCACGCTTAATTCGCTGCGTGACCATCTTCGGGGTTACCTGCTGGACGGCGCCTTTGATGAAGGCGAGCCGGAAGCCGGCATTCTCGAAGCGATGGTGCTCGGTCAGCGCGGCGCCGTGCCGCGTGCCATCAACGAGGCATTCGTGCGAACGGGCAATTCGCACTTCCTCGCCGCCAGCGGAACGAATGTCGGCTGGGTCGCGCTCATCGGCTGGTGGATCCTGACGCGCATCGGCGGGGTCCATTACCGCAAGGCCGCCATCACCGTGGCCGCGCTGATTCTGGCATACGTGCTTGTGGCCGAGCCGCAGCCGTCGATTTGGCGGGCGGGGGTCATCGGTTTGCTGGGCTGTTTCAGTGTGTATCGAACCGGTCGGCCGAACGTACGCAACTGGCTCTCCTGCGCGGCGATCATCATTCTTTTGTTTGATCCCACAGCGCTCTTTCGGCCGGCGTTTCAATTGAGCTTTCTCGCGGTTCTAGCTCTTGCGGACGTGGAACCACGATTGAGTCGAGCGGCGGCGGGCGCATGCCTGCGTCTTGGATGGCCGCTGCTTGCGGCACGATTTGCTCCGCGCGGGCGAGGCCTGCGGCGACCTGCGACGACCGAGTACGAGGGCGTTTCACTGCCGCGCAGATTGATTATTCGCATGTTACCCGTGCGCCTGTTCACGACCTCTGTCGCAATATGGTTGCTGGCCGCGCCGCTGGTGATGCACCAGTTCAACATGCTGACCCCGTGGGCGCCGCTGGGCACGCTTGCTCTGTGGATGCTGGTTGCGCCGTTGACCTGCGTAGGATTTCTGGCAGTGCTCGTCGGGATGATTCTTCCATCGTCTTCGGCGGTCTTCGGGCCCATTTTGGAAGGGGGCACGCGTTGCATCCTGGTCACTGTTCAATTGCTGGAGAAGCTTCCCGGCACGATGTTGCCCGCTCGCAGCCCTTCCATCGCGTGGGTTGTGTGTGCGTACGGTGTCTTGGCGTGGTGGGCCTATCGTCCGTGGAGATTCCCTCGCGCACGATGGATTCCCGTCGCGGCGATGCTGCTTGCGATCTGGTGGTGGATACCGCCTCGCTTGGTGCATCGCCAGCCCGGCTCGCTCACGGCATGGTTTCTCGCGGTCGGTGACGGCACCGCGACGATTCTCGAACTCCCGGACGGCCGGGTCATCGCATTCGACATTGGCACACGCTCGCCGTTCGACGCCGGACCGACCGTGCATACGTTTCTGGAAAGCCGCGGGATTGCGCGGCTCGATGCGGTTTATGTATCGCACACGGATTTCGATCATTACAGCGGCATTGAAACTCTCCTCCGGCGGGTGAACATCGGGCGCGTCGTTATCACCGATCATTTTGAATCCTTCGCGCCACCGCGCAGCTCGCCGAGTCAGTTTCTGGAGTCCGTTCGTCGGGCGGGCGTTCCGATCGAAACCATCACCGGCAACGACACGCTCGAACTGGGACCAGGTCTGAATGCGACGCTCCTCTGGCCGCCACCTCGAAGTGAACGGCAATTCGCCCAGCCCAATGACACATCGATGGTGATGAGGCTCTCGTGGCAGGGCCGCACGATTCTCCTCACAGGCGACATCGAACACGGCGGCATGGCAGGGCTGCTTGCGATGTCGAAGCCCGAGCCTGGCGAAACGACCCCGCGCATCGACCTCACCGCCGATGTGCTCGCGCTACCACATCACGGCAGCGTCGTGGGAAACACGGCCGCGTTCATCGCCGCCGTCAATCCGCAAGTGTGCATCCGATCGACGGGCCAACGGCGAGCCATGGCGACGAACGGAATCGAGGGGTTGTGCGCAGGGCGAACCTATTTCAGCACCGTCGATGCGGGATGTGTTCGCGTGGTGATTCGCGACGGCGACGTGGAGGCCACGAGCCACCTGGCTGATGTGCTCGGGGCTGATGCGTCCAGGCCGTGACGGGAGAGCCATCGCGCGAAGAGAGAATGGGGCAACTCGTTGGCGATCATCGTGAGATCGTTGGGCGCGGCGCGCGCTTGGCCCTACGATTCCGCGAGTGAACGCGCCGCTCCCCATCGCTCGCCTGACGATCCATCGGTTGGCCATTCCGATGAAGCAATCGTTTCGCCATTCGGCGGCGCAGCGCGCGGTGGCCGAGCCGTTGATCGTCGAGGTGGAGCTGGCCAATCGCGTCGTGGGCTTCGGCGAGACGCACCCGCGTGAATACGTCACGGGCGAGTCGATGGACGACGCCATCGCCGCGATTAGGGATGTCTTCGTGCCGCGACTGGTTGACATGCGGCCGGCGAACTTCGGCGAGGCGATAGAGGCGGCCGACAGTTTGCCGTTCGTTGACAAGTCCGGGCGCGTGCTGAACGCGGCGCGGGCGGCCGTCGAAGTGGCGATTCTGGATGCCTACGCGCGGGCGTTCGAGCGGTCCTGGAACAGCATCCCCGGATACCTCGCGGACCAATCGCTTGGTCCGCCGGGCAGTCGCGCGACGGCTCGATTCAGCGGAGTCGTTTCGGGGGAACACGCGGACCGGGTTGTTCGATCGATCCGCAAGATGCGGCTGATTCGCCTGCGGCATTTCAAGCTGAAAGTGGGGGACGAGGAAGATGACGCGCGCGTGGAATCGGCGGCGCGGCTGCTGAAACGCCTGCTGACGTCGGGTGGCGGAACGCTTCGGGTGGACGCGAACAGCGCATGGACTTTGGAGACCGCGCGTCGGAAGCTCGCCGCGTGGGAGATGCACCCGATTCTTTGCGTGGAGCAGCCGTTGCCGCGAGGTCGGATGGAAGACTGGGCGACATTGGCGAGCGAGTCGAACCTGCCGCTGATGGCAGATGAGTCGTTGGTCACGCTGGAAGACGGAGAACAGTTGATCACCCATCGCGCCGCGACGTGGTTCAACATTCGCATCAGCAAGAACGGCGGCCTGCTGCCGGCGCTGCGACTGGCGCTGCTGGCGCGGCGGCACGGTGTCCAGTGTCAACTTGGCTGCATGGTCGGCGAAACGAGCTTGCTATCGGCGGCAGGGCGCTGGTTCCTTCAATGGACACCCGGCATCGAGATTGCCGAAGGCAGCTTCGGGCGTTTCCTTTTGCGCGACGACGTGACGGACCGGCCGATTCGCTTCGGCTGCGGCGGCGGGTGGACGCCGATGACCGGTCCAGGGTCGGGAGTGATTGTGAGCGCCGCGAAGCTCGCTGCGCTGGCGTCGCATCCGAAAGATGTGATCGTCTTTTGAGTGCGGCGATTGCGATTGCTTACCTGGACGGCTTGATCCATGCCGTAGATCTCTTGATCAAAGCTGCGACGGTTACGGAGCGGTTTGCGCTCAAAGTGCGGGCCGTCACACTCGAAAGCTGACCGCTTGCTGACGCGCGCGGCTCGGTTCGATCGCGCGTCGTAGTCGTAGGGTGTGCCCTCGACGCCCCACGAGAAATGAGTTCCGCCGCATCACTGCGGCGGCTCGGACCGGCACGAACCCGGTCCTTGACGGTTGCGGCTCGGTTCAATCGCGGCGACGCTGATCGCGCCGGTGGGAGCGATCGCGCGAACGCCGCCGTCGCAGCAGCAGCACCGCCGGGGCGAGGAGCATCGCGGCGGTGGCGGGTTCAGGGACGTAGTTGATGCGAATGACCGGGTTGGGCCATTCGCCGCCGCCGATTTCAAAACCGGGATTGGCTCCGAAAGCGACAATGCGCCACGGGTCGATGGGGTCACCAGGTTCGAAGCCCAAAAAGCCATCCGATCCGGCGCGGAGCTGCGTCAGCGTACCGGGGGCAACGCCGGCCTGCGAAGTCAGCACATAGCTGTACATCGTATGAATCGTCGGTCCGGCGGGGACCGCCGGCTGGACGACCGGCACGTAAGCGCCAATTCGCGACAGAAACGGCCCGCTGTTTTGATGCGCATATTGGACATTCGACCACGGCGCGCCGGCGAAGGACGTGTCGGAAATGCTCAAGTTCGTCCCAACCCCTGCCGGATCGCGCAGCCACACATCGTAGCCGTTTAGCGAGCCGTCGCCTATCCACGCGTGCGTAGTAATTCTCCATTTGCACTCGCCGACGGTGGCGTTGCAGCCGAGGTCGAGGCGCGTGGCGAAATTCCCTTGTTCCACAATAAACGAATTCGGCGTCAGAGTTTCAGCTGTTTGCCAAACAACTATGGCTGCCCGGGTTGCTGTGGACCCTAGGGACAAAAGGAACATCATAGCAATAACGGAGTTCCGCATTGCAAACCCCTTTTTTGCAGTTACTCGGTTGTGAACGCACGAATCGCGCTAAGCGAGATGCGGCAACTATTTCGGGCTTCTACTCTCCAGCGATACAAGGTTGCGTTTTGGAGATTCGAGGCCTGAATCTGTGTGTTCGAAGTCACGCCGATGCTCGTTGATGGAATCGTGTTTGTGTCGAGGAACACTTCATAATCATCAGTCTCATCTGTCGCCGTCCACGAGAGCGTGATGGTGGTTGAAACACCGGTGGCTTCGTCCGTCGGCGCGATTAAGATCGGCGTGCCGGGGAAGCCGTTGTTCTCTGGAGTGGCTTGAGGAAACAGTCTTGCGCCGGTTTCCGCCGCATGGACCAGGTCCGCATCGTAGTCGTCCAGCACGGGCTGCGACGTTGGAAGCCGGCAACCGGCATCGTTCAACACAAAGGTTTCGACATCCTCGGCGTCTTCAATCGTATCGCCGCTGGGCATGGTCCAGGCGTCGTCGCGCTTCAAATCAGTCGGAAAATTCGGCTCGCCGGACGGATCGGGGTCTTCCACGTTGGCGTCTAAGGTGAAATCCCACTGATCGCTGGTGTGCGGCTCCTCCCACAAGTCGTTCTTCCAGTCGCGCCGCATGAAGATGTTGCCGCTGATATAGATCGAGTCCTCGTTGGTGCTCCAGGGAAGCTCACCGAACGGGTACGTGCCAGGGTTCTCAACGACCTTCGCGCGAATGGGGTCCTCAAAGTAAAGGCCGTTCCGGTCCCCCCAATACGGGATATTAATAGTCCGGAACAGGTTATTGATGATGTTGATCTTCGGGCCGTGAACGCCGTCCAAGGCGCAAAGCTCCAGGTGCGTCGCGCCAACGGCCACCACGTTGTTGAAGAAGTCCACACGACCGCTGCCGCCGAAGATAAGCTGCCGCGCGAAGGTGTTGGTGATCAGGTTGCGGCAATAGGTCAATCGTTCATGTTCGTGTCCGTTTTCGCCGCCCGAACCGATGCCGGCGTAGGAAGTACCCATGACCGCACCGCCGATGATGCAATTCTGAACCGTAACACGGCAGAGCTTGCCGCTGACCGAGATATTGTCGTCGCGCGAAGCGCCGATCGAGCAATGATCGACGATAATGTCGTTGCAACCGCCGGATGAACTTCCGTAGATATTGAGGGTGCGGCCGCAATGGTAGTTCGTGTCGTAAGCGGATCGGAACCGCATGTAGCGCAGGACGATGTTGTCGCAGTCCTTGATCAGGAACTCGCTCCCGGTGATGGTCGGACCGATGCCCGTGGCGTATTCGCCGGTGATCTTGACGTGGGACTGATTCTCCAGCCGAAGCTGATCCCTAAGGACAATGACGCCGTTGTACAGGACTTTGATGAGCCGCGGGCCACCGCCGTTTATGGCATAGCGCAGGCTGCCTTCGATCGGTGTCTCGACGCCCGGCAGATAATCGTCACCGTTGGTTACCTCAACGGGATTGCCGGGGTTGTAGGTCTGTGGTGGGTTGTGAAAGGCGTACTTGGCCCAGCCCATCGCCCCGGTGAAGACCGGTGTGCCCTCGACCGGTACCGAGCCGCACGGAGGCGGGCCGGGTTCTTCACCAGTGGTAGACCGAATGGTCAGCGCGCAGAGCATGAGAGAGAGAGAGAGAGAGAGAGAACAGCTACGGGTCGAAGCGAACTACGACGGTCCATTGGTCCTGGCCTCCTTCGCCAACGGCACACTTCTCGCCGCCCGCTTGCCCGGTGGACGGCCCGTCCGGCCCCACGAGATGACGCGAGTATAACACAAATGCCACGGGCGTGTCAAGCGAATTAGAAGAAGCTTTTAGCCATAAGCCTTAAGCCATTAGCCGGAAGGGAGTGGTCAGGGGCCGGTGGTCAGTGGACAGTCGTCAGTGGACGGTTCCGCGCGTCAGCCCACCCTTGCTACGCAAAGGATGGGGCGCTTGGGCGATGCGGTTGAATCCAAGCCGCGACCGTCAGGGAACGCCGAGGGGCGCTTCCGGTTTACGACGAGCTGCAAACATCAACCCGTGCTTTGAGCCGTTGTAGGTGCGTCCTCGAAGCACCAAATTCGTTGAAGCAAGGTGGGCACCCCTGCACATTCCGCCGCATCACTGCGGCGGCTCGGAAGGGAGGGAATCCTCGCTCATAGAATTCGTGAAGTGCGTTGCGAGATCAACGCGCAATTCAGGAATCGCGTTAATGGGCGCGGGCGAGGCGGCCGGAGCGGGTGCCCCAGTTGCGCGACTGGGCATAGTCCAGCAAGGTGGCGATGCGGCCCTGATCGAAGGATGGAAAGGCAAGCCCGCGCGAAGCGAGGAAGGCCATCGTGTTCGAGCAATCGAACCGCGGAAGGTGTCTCAATCGCGGCAGCAAAAGGTCGTACTTCTCCCACATGAGCGACTCGGGCGTGTTCACGTCGGCGGTGATTTCCTCCGGCGGGACGAAATATCCCCCGTGAAGCCCGAAGTATTCCTCCATACAGGACTTGAAGAATTCCCATGTCGGCGGCGACGGATCGGCGAGGTGGTAAATGTGTCCGTGAAACGCCGGATCGTCCATGATGCGCGCGATGGTCTGCGACGCGAAATCAACCGGCACGAGATTCTGAATTTGATCGGTGGGGTAACCCGGAATGCGAAGGGGGACGTACGTCGTGTGGCCGTTGTTGCCGTTGTTCTGCTCCTTGAGAAGGCTTACGAGTCGGGCAAACTGGTAGAAGCCTCCGAACTGGGTCGTGTAGCCGTTGGCCGAGTCGCCGACGAGAAAGCTGGGCCGATAGACGGTCAGGCTTCGCTCGGGGAGATTCGACCATTCTCGCAGCTCGGCTTCAGCGATCCATTTCGAGCGCTCGTAATCGGTTTGAAAGGTCGGCTGCGGCGCGTGAAACACTTCGCGCACGCTGCCTTGTGTATAACCGCAAACATAGGCTGTGCTGACAGCGTGGATGGTGCGACAACCGTGTCGCTCGGCCCACTCGATGATTGATTGCGTGCCGAGGACATTCGTCCGGTGCGGCTCCTGATTGCCGTTGGCGAGCAATTGCAGGCAGGCGGCGCAGGCGACAATTTCGTCAGTGCGACCCCAAGTCGGCTCTGGAAGCTCGTCCGGCAAGGCGCCCTCAACCAGGACGAGTTGATCTGCATCAATGTATTCGTCGAGGTCGATCTCGAGCGGGCGCATCAGTTTCGCCAGCCGCTCGCGCGATTCGGTCAGCGGCGCGCGGAGCATGACGACCATCCGCCTTCCGCTGCGAAGCAGGTCACGCAGGAGGTAATGGCCCAGGAAACCCGTGGCGCCGGTTAGGAACGTCGTGGGGGTTTGATCGATCATTCGGACTCTATGGCGAACGGGCCGACACGGGGAAACCGCAGCCGGCAATACTCTCCAAGACCCATGCCCGACCCGGCCGTTAGCCGCAAGGGCGTGGCCTACCGGCCGAAGCAGGCGGCCGCCAGGACGGCCTGATTGGTGGGCGACTGTCCGCCAATGGACAAGTAATGACCGCGCCCGACGCTGCAAATCGCAGGTGGAGCATTATTAAGAATCGGTGGGAGGTCCGCAAGGGGGGCGATGCATGGGGAGAACACGTTGCCGACGGCGCGTTTCGGGTTAAATTTGCGGGTTCTCAATCCCCAACAAGCGAGGCGGCACATGAGCGACGACAAACGAATCATCGTTGACGACGACTGGAAGCAGCAGGCGGCCCGCGAAAAGGAGCAGCTCGCGGCGGCCGTGGAAGAAGGCGGCGGCAGGCGCGAAGGCGTCGGCCCGCTGCCGGAAGGCGGGTTCGCCGGTCTAGTTCAATTGCTGGCGATGCAGGCACTGGTTGGTCTGGGAGGGTTTGCCGGACCGGGGGGGCAGGAGATTCCGCCGAATCTCGAACTGGCCAAGATGCACATCGACATGCTCGACATGCTTGAGCAGAAGACCAAGGGCAATTTGACGCCGGATGAAAAGGCGATGCTCGATACGACGCTTCATCAGCTTCGGATCGCGTATGTGGAATCGGTGCAGGCGGCCGCCCCAATTCGGCCCGGCGCGCCGCGCTGAATGGACTCTACCCAAATCGAACACAATACACCGGTGGAAGGTGCGCGGTCAGTTGCGCCCAGCGACCACCACCGTTCTCGGTGATCCAGACCGACCCGGTGGTTGTGCCGAAGGCGAGCCGCTCGCCGGATTCATCGATGTCCAGCGCATGGCGAAAGGCGATGTCGTAGGCATGTTCCTGCGGCAGCCCGTCGCGGAGCGCTTCGAACGATTGTCCGCCGTCGCGCGTTCGCGAAACGACAACCCGAGCATCGACCGGAACGCGTCGCTCGTCTTTGACCGCGGGAACAAACCAGGCGGTCTGTCCGTCGCGCGGATGAACGGCCACGGCGAAACCAAACCCGGATGGAATCGCATTTTTCACTTCACTCCACGACTCGCAACCGTTCATCGTGACGAAGATGCCGTTGTGATGTTGCGCCCAGAGCGCGTCGGGATTGGCGGCGCATTGAACGACGCGATGGGGGTCTTGGATGTCGGGCGTGCCGGCCTGTTCGGGCGGCATGTATTCGGCGCGCATGCCGTCCGCCTTGCAGGCCCACGACTGCCCGCCGTCGCGCGTGACCCACACGCCGCCGCAGGAAATGCCGATGGTGACGTGGCGGCTGTCATGAGGATGCACACAGATCGAGTGAATGCCGGGCCAGTCGAGCCCGCCGCCGAACCATTTTCGACGCGAGGGATGGTCCCAAAGTGATTGCACGAGCGACCAGGTGGCTCCCGAGTCCGTCGATTTGAAAAGGCCGCCGGGAACGGTGCCGCACCAGAGCACGCCGGGTTCGTCAGCCCCGCCGGATTCAAGCGACCAGATCAGTTCGAGCTTGTTGGGGACGGGCGTGCCGCGCATCGGGCACAAGACCGGTTCCGCTCCGGCCGGCGGTTCGGGGTACGTCGGTACGCCGATTTCTTCCCAGGTCTTGCCATCGTCGCGCGAGCGATGAATCTTGGAACCGTAGTGCCCATGTGCCAGGGCCGCGTAGAGTGCGCCGTCGCGCCGGTCGGGCAGCATCATGGGGATGTTGTCACCGAAGAAGTCGCAACGAGCGATCTTCCAGCCGGCAGAAGCGCGGTGGACGGTGAAGAGGCCTTTCCGAGTGGCGACAAAAAGACGATCTGCCATGGGAACTCCTTGACGAGGCTCAACCCCCGGAGAGCGCCTGCATCACGTGAATGCGAGTGCGATCGTCGACCGCATCGGAGAGCGCGACGCGATCACGGATCGGCTTGCCGTCCACGAAAATCACGATGTGCTTGCGCACTTCGCCGCGTTCATCGAGGACATAGCCCCGAAGGCGATCCACGTCGGCGAAGACGGCTTCAAGCACCTCGCGCACGCAGGCGCCCGGCCGCTGCCTTGGCGCGCAGGCGACGTGGCGCTGGATGTTTTGTGTGAATTCGACGTGGGCCACGGCGTGTTCCAGGATGGCTCGCTGCCTGCGCAGTATATCACCGCCGAAAGCGAATCCGCAAATCGGAGCGTCATCGGGCAATCCGACAGATTGCCATACGCTGGTTGCGTCGTATTGAGTCCCCCCGCCACGGTACAATTCACGCATGCAAAACGGATCTGCACGATCGCGCGACGCCCATAGCGACCTGCTTGAGGAGCGTCGCATCTACACCGAAGGCATCGCCTTATTCAACGAAGGGCAGTTCTTCGAAGCGCATGATACGTGGGAGGAGGCGTGGAATCTGACGCGAGATCGCCGCCGCGAGCGATTCTACCGAGCCTTGATCCAATCGGCTGTCGTGCTGGAGCTGCTTCGGCGGGGTCGAGCCGTCGGAGTGCGCCAGGTATTTGTCACCAGCCAGGAATTGTTCGAGGGATTGCCGGAGACGTTCATGGGGTTGTCGATTCCGCGGCATCTTGAGAACGTGCGTTGCGCGATCGAGCCGGCGCTGGTTGATCTGGAGACGCGGCACATCCAGATCGACCCGGCAAAGCTGTTTCAGATTGCGCTCGAATACGATCCCTTCGCGGAATCACGCAACGGCGAGGAGGCTGAACTGCCACGTTGACAGCTCAACGCGGCCCCGCCGAAAGAAAACCCACGCTCGATTGGAACATTCGCTCCGGGACTGCTGTGTCGCTCGCTTCGGCCGCTTCGGCCGCAAGATCCTCGCGATTGGCAATGCACATTTCGCACTTCACCCCATCGAGATGAAAAGCCGTGTACGACTGCCACGGCTCATCCAGAACCCCGAGCAGGAACGATCCGATGGTGCTGCGTTTGAGGCAGCTCAATCGCTGTTCGCGCCAGACGCGGGCGATGGTGGCATCGGAGGAGACCACCTCGTCCAGCAACCCGCGATCCTCGGCTTCGAGCTGATCGAGCATCTCTCGGAGGGCTCCCAGGGCGCGGAACTTCACTCCGGCGATGGACTTTTCATCGCGCCCGAGCCGGTCGGCGGCTTCCTTGTTGCGCAAGCCGACGTAGAACAGCAATTCGATCACCTGGAGATCCTCGAGTTTCCCGCGATCACGAAACGACTCAATTAATCCTCGCAGCAGCGTGGCGATGACCTGCTCCTGCCGCGCGACGCGTTCGCGATGGATGACCGACTGACTGGGTGTTTCGGACACTGCGGGTTCGAGGGGCCGCGAGGATTCGTCGGCGTCGAAGCCGGGGGCCGGCGCGCCGCCGCGACGCTTCTTCTCCAGCGCCTCTCCGATCTTGTACCGCACGATGGCAAAGAGATAGGTTTCGAGCGATCGCTCGGGGTCATAGTGCGGCAGGCTGGTCAGGAAACCGAGAAACGTTTCCTGTAACGCGTCCTCCGCCTCGCCGACGCCGCGAAGCCGAGTTCGGGCGAAGGCCAGCAGGCGGCCGGAATACCGATCAATCAGTTGCTTCCAGGCGCGCTGATCCCCGGAGCGGATCGCCGCAATCAGAAACGCATCTGCATCGGAATCTTTGTCCAAAGCGAGCAGTCCCACGCCGAACAGGGAGCGAAAATCCGCGCGGCGCTTCATTTGATGAGCGGCCGCCGCGACGTGCCCGAACGGCTCTTAGACGGCTCGACCATACCACGACAGCACGCAACAGACAGCGACGAATGCCGCCACCACGCCGATCCGGACGGGCCAAGTATAACGCCCGCGCCGCCGTGCGTCGATGAATCCATAAGCCATCAGCACAAACAACGCGACAATCGCCGAGCGACCGACGTATTGCGGCGGGATGACGCCGCGCCAGGCCAGTGCGAGACCGATGAGCGACGCGATGGTCATCGCACCGATCCAGTTCTTTGTCGATGGGTCGGCGTGAAACAGACCCATGGCGAGCGCGGCCCCGAGCAACGCAAGCATGACCAGCGCCAGCGCGCCGAAGGCATTGCCCTGCGCCGTGACGCGGCTTCCTGTTTGGTGAGGCGGAATCGGTGCGACGGGTGCGTCGGCCGCGGCCGGCGGAAGACCCTCGACGTTGACCGCAAGGACTGTGGTGTCAAACTCCACGGCAACCGGTTCTGCGTCCATCACCGCGTCAAGGTCATTTGCATCGCTCGAAAGGGCGACCGATGACTTCGCTCCGCGCTTTTGCGACTCGTAGTCAGCTCGAACGGACAAAGCCTTTTGCCGCTGGGCCTCGGCTCGCTTTTTTGCGTCAACCGTCTGATATCCGCTTAGCAGGACCGCGCTGATCGATAACATCGTCACCGCGCCGGCCGCAGCAATCAGGGCGGCGTGCACCCAACTCCTTCTCCGAGGACGGCTCATGAGCGCGCCTCCCCTCCGAAGGGCGAGATCACGTCGCGCCCGTTGAGGATGCGCTGCAGCTCAACAAGCTCGTCTTTGAGAAGTGAGAGCATTTTCTGGCTGGGTTGATTGAAATCGGCTTCGAGATCGAGCCGGCAGGTGACGCGATGGTCGCCGTTATCGAGCCGGTAAGCGGCGATGTTGACACGCGACTTCCATTTCTGAATGTCGGATTGCCAGAGGTGCGACATCCACTGGCCGCGCGTAAAGCACCAGAGCAACTCGGATCGGTTCTCGAGTTGGTATCCGAGGAGTGCCATGTGACGCTCCATGATGGAAGAAAGCGTCACGGATGAATCGACATCAAAGACCCGCTTGATGGGCAGTTCCACCTTTTCCACCGGCTCGCGCCGGGCGCGGCCCTTCCAGAAACCCGCGACAATCATGCCGACCGAGCCTATTCCGAGTGGGATGCAGGTCGGCGGGGCGATGTCTTCCATGTCGTTGCCGCTAAGGGTGATTCCGAAGATCGTCAGGAGGGCGCCGGTCAGGACCAGCCCGGCGACGCCGGCGAACTTGAGCCTGCTCGCAAGCTGATTCCGGCGGAACGCCTCGTCGCGCGTCTGGGGCGGCGCGGCGGTCAACGGCGGCGGCGACGGGATAAACCAGACAAAGAGCGAGATCATAGCGCCAAAGAGCAAAAAGCCCAGAGCAATGAATTGCGATTCGCCGTCGAGCTTGAGCAATCCCATGGCCGCTCCGGCCGACGAAGCGGTGGCTGTGCCGAGGAAAAAGATGCCGGGCCGGATGACCCCGCGCCACAGGCCGATACGGTATTTCCGAATGGAGCGCGTCAAAGCGTAGAGGAATCCGTTTTCCGCGACGATGCCGCAGAGGACGGAAATCGCCTGGTCATCGCCTCTCATCTCGGGCATGAAGGCCTGCGCGGCGAAACAGAGAATCGCCGTGCATTGCAGGACACCCGCACAGAGAAGCCACAGGGCGCGGACTCCGCTGCTGCGCGGAATCTGCGATTCGCGATGATCCTTTTGATCCGATTCATGCGACAACGCCGCGAGCTTTGGATCCGCCGACCCGAAACCCCATTTCGCACGACGCTCGCCGCGATCTGCGTCACCGCCGCTGTCGCCGACTCCCATCTCCACGGCGACAAAGGGGCGCAGCGAGTCGTTGGTGCGAGCGGCCGGACTCTTCGGTTCAGCTTCCAGTCCCTCCTGGGAGTAAGAGTTCGAACCTTCAATCGATGCGGGCACAACTTCGCCCGGAGCCATCGGGAACATGCCTGCGACCGCTTGCAGCGTGAGCGATGCCGCTGCGGCGATGCCGCCGATCGTCGCTGCGTCGTGATTCGTGAAAATCGCGCCGCAGATCAGTCCACAGACGCCCGCATAAAACGCTGAACCGAGCGAGACGATGCCGCGCCGGCCGACGTAAAGTCGACCGTCCCAGTCACAGAACAACATGACCGGGACCATTGCCCGTGCCCAACTGTCCAGCCCGCTCCACAGCGCGCTGTTCCCCATCATGGCGATCCATGCGAACGCCGCCATCAGCACGCGGGGGATGAACGCCCCTTGTGCGTTGAGCCGGCCGTATCCGAGCCAGGTGCCCAGCCAGACGCCCTGAACGACGGCGAGCATCTCCGTGAAGATGACGGTCGAAGCGGCGACCTGCGAACCGCCTCGCTCGGGCGCGACAAAGCTGATGCCGATCGACAGGCCGCACGCGATCAAGAGGGCAACGACCAGTTTTTCCGCCGGGCTGCCGCGCGGCGCCGTGGGGTCGACGTACTTTCGCGCGGCGTTGCCGATGAGCCGGCCCGTCAACCGCTCCGCGAGGCGCGGCAGGCGGCCGCCGCCATCCTTCGGCGACTCGCCAAAGCGATCGGACGTGCGTCCGGTGCGGGGAATGATCGGCGGAGGCAAGGGGCCACCGACGTTGCTGCTGCCCGCGCCGACGACTGCGACGCCGCCGGGCCGGGGTGATGCGGACATCGTGGCGTTGATGTCTTGCGCGACGCGGCGAGCGGCCTGCGAAAGACTGCCCGGCTCGAACGCGGCGACGGATTCATCGAGCGAGGAGACACTAAACAGGTCGGCGATCAACTCTCCGACAGTCTGGTAACGGTCCTTCGGGTCTTTGGCCAGTGCCTTGCGAATGACATCGGGAAACGGGGCAGGCAGCTCATCGACCGCGGGCTGCGCGGTGAGGTGCTTCATGAGGACTTCGCCCATCGTGGCCCCGGCGAAGGGCACGCGGCCCAGAAGCATCTCGTACAACATGACGCCCATCGCATAGACGTCAATCGTGCGATCGTAGTTTCCGCTGCCGACCTCGGGCGCCATGTAATGCACGGTGCCCACCGAAACCGTCTGCCCGGAGTGCTGGCTGGCAGCCATCATCTTCGCCAGGCCGTAGTCGCCGATCTTGACGTACCCGTCCTCGTAGAAAATGTTGCCGGGCTTTAGATCGCGATGGACAATGCCGCGATCGTGCAGATAGGCCAGACCCTTGCCGATTTCGCGCGTCAGGTAAGCGGCCTTCTGCGGGCCGAGACCATTGGGCGCATCGTTCAGCAAGTCGCGCAGCGACGGGCCGTTGACGAACTCCATTACGACGAAGTAATCGCCGTCGGTATTCTGTCGAATGTCGTGAATCCCGACGAGGTAAGGGCTTTTGAGATTCAGGCAGTGCTGGACGCCGCGCAGCTCCACGGCCGGATTCTCGCGCAGGTATTTCAACGCGACTTCCTTGCCGCCGTCGCTTGTGGCGTAGTAAACCTCGCCGAAGCCGCCGCGGCCGACACCGCGCAGGATCGTGTATCCCGGCAACGGTCGATCACCTTGACTGAATGCAAAGGCCATGACGTGCGATCCTTCACGAGCGGCGCGCGGCGCTGCGCTCGTGTCTCAACCCACCACTCGTCCCGGCGACGCCGAGCGATCCAGCGCGGCGATGCTCAACCGAAGGTCTCCGATGACAAACGGTGATCCGAGGGCAACCGTTCGCGGGGTCTCGCGGCCGGACATGGGCTTCGCAAGGATCTGCCCATCCCGCTCCAGCAGAACCACGCCGCCCGTGCCGCCGGGCAACATGACGTGCGCGTCGTGCGACGGCGCCATGATCAACGGCCCGCCCCAGAGCACCACCCGGCGTGACTCGCAGGTCGTGCGAATGCCTTCGCCAAGATCGATCAGGCTTGTGATGCTCTTGGAACTGGGCCGCAAATAGCGCAACTTCACGCGCGATCCCAGTCGAATGCGATCGTCGTGTTGCAGCAAGGCGTGTTCGACCTTTCGCCCGGCCAGCTCCACGCCGTTAACGCCTGCAATAAAATGATCCTCGCCGGCGCGAATTATTTGCGCCTGGCGTTCCGACAGGTCGGCGAACAATTCAAGGTCCGCCGAGGCGCCTGGTCCGGCGCGGCCGATCGTTACTCGGTCGCCGCGCAGCAGAAGGAACGCGCCGACGCCGTCGATGCGCAGCACGAGACGGCGCGGCAGACAATTGCCCGGTGTCTCGATCCATCCTTCTTGCGCGGTGCGATACATGGGGGGCGCAGCGCCTGGGGCGGCCATCGTCGCATTGGCAGGGCGAGGCGGCGCGTCTTCGGGCGTCATGGTGATTCCCGGCGGCATCCGTCCGTCGGAGATCAAGCCAAGCGGGCCGCTCAAGAGCGATTGTCTGCATTCCTGCAATGAATCAAGCCGCGCCTGACAGTCCACGAGCCAGTCCGCTGCAAGGCCCAGCTGTGTGATCCGGCCGACCAGCACGCGTGCTTCGGCGAAGCGGTCGCCATGCAAAGCCTGACTTGCCTGTTGCGCCAGTTTCATTGCGGATTCGAGCGATGAACGTTCTGCATTCATGTGACCGGCCCCGGCGACTTGTTGAAGGAGTGACCGCGCCTGCGCGAGGCGGCCGGCGAGAAATGCTTCCAGCGCCTTCGGCAACAGTTCGGCGGCAATCGCTTCGGATGCGGCGACTCGCGCCTGATGATCGGCCGCATCCGCCTCCTTCATGGCCGATCGGGCTCGCGCCCGCCACGGCTCAACGCGCGCTTCATCGGCGCCGCACGACGCCGCATGATCGAAATCCGCCAAGGCCTCCGTGAATCGACGCGAAAGGAGATGTTCCTGGCCACGCGTCATCAAGGCTTCCGCGAGGCGAGCGAGCAACGAATCGGCTTCGGCAGGCGGACGTCCCTTATGGCCGGACAGCAATCGAACCGCGTCGTCCAGCCGGCCTTCATCAAGGGCTAGCGTCGCACTTCGTATTCGATCATTTGCAAGGCGGCCGAACATGAATTGGGCTTCCGTAGGCGTTCGCTTCCTAACTGCTTGTCGCGTCGCTCATTATAACCGCTACGCGGACCGTCGAGGGCCTGTACCGGTTGGCGCTCAAAATGGGATTACGCCGAGGCTCCTGAATATTGCGGACCGTATCCGGCAAAACTAACGCCCCGAATCGGCTCGTGTCTAATGCATCGTTCGAGCGGGATGTTGGGGCTGGTTGCTCCGGGCAGATACTCGAACGAACAGCCATCCAAACCTGAAACATTCCCGGCCGCAGGCTGGGAGGAAAAACAATCCGCCGGCCACGGCGACCCGGGTGATCTGCGCGCGGCGCGGCCTGGGAAGAGAGAAGGGAGTCAACCATGAAAGCTCGCAAGTGGATCACCAAGCTCGTTCTGTCGCTGGCGCTGCTGGCGGTCGTGTGGCCGGCTTCGGGCTGCCGCCGGGGGTACCGCGGCGGAAATTATACCGATGTCTCTGTCGGGCTGGGGTTTCTCGATTTCGGCGGGTATGACTTCGGCGGATGGGACTTCTGGAGCGACGAAGAAGTCTATTACGACGATGGCTATTCCGGCGGCGGATACTATGAGGACGAGTACTACTACGAAGACGGGTACGGCTGGTACGAGGACGGTTGGAAGAAGAAAAACGGCACGGCGCCGGTTGGCTTGAAGAAGCCCTGACCTGCCGAACGGATGCTGAAAAGCCTGCTTCCTTTTGACCGGGATCAGCCATTCGATTATCCTTCCATGCACGGGCCGACGGCGCTTGCCGCCGGTCTCGTGCATGGGAGCAAGCGGTGTCGCGACAGCCGTTGCCGATTCTCTCCGATCCGCGGGCCACACCCCGACAATCCACGACACCGGAAGTCCGGCATCATTGCGGATTGTTCGCCGTCTGGGGCCATCCCGACGCAGCGGCCCTGACCTACCTCGGAATCTACGCTCAACAGCATCGCGGTCAGGAAGCGGCTGGAATCTGCTCCCTGCGCGAGGGGCGCATCGACCGCCATGCGGGCCAGGGCCTGGTCACACGCGTGTTTGACGAGGCCGCCATTGAGCGCCTGCGAGGCGACGCCGCCGTAGGGCATGTACGCTATTCAACAACCGGCTCCTGCAACGATGCGAATTGTCAGCCGCTGCTGGTGACGTGTGCATCGGGTCAGGTCGCGGTGGCTCACAATGGCAACCTCATTAACGCGGCGGCCCTGCGCCGGCAGTACGAAGACCAGGGCGCGATCTTCCAAACCACGAGCGACACCGAAGTCATCCTGCATATGCTCGCCGACCCGGCGCATGCGCGGGCAGACGACCCGCTGGCAAGCGTGCTGCGGCAATTGAACGGCGCTTATTGCCTGCTCTTCATCTTTGCGGATCGGATTGAGGCGGCGCGCGACCCCTTCGGCGTGCGCCCGATGTGCATCGGCCGGCTTCCCAGCGGGGCGTTTGTGATTGCCAGCGAGACCTGCGCGCTGGACATGGTCGACGCCGAGTACGTCCGCGACGTGGCTCCGGGAGAGATCGTCACACTGAATGATGCCGGACTCGCAAGCCGGTTCTTTGTCGACACCGGGACGATTCGCCCCGCTCACTGCATTTTTGAACACGTCTATTTCGCCGACCCGTCCAGCGATATCTTCGGACAGAATGTTCACGCTTATCGCGTGTCGCTCGGGCGGCAACTGGCGCGCGAGGCTCCGGCCGACGCCGATTTCGTGATTCCCGTGCCCAACTGCGCCCGCTGCGCGGCCATCGGCTACAGCGACGAAAGCGGCATCGCTCGCGGCCGCGGATTCACGACCAGCCATTACTCCGGCCGCAGCTTCATCATGCCGACGCAGCCGATGCGTGATCTGGCCGTGCGGATGAAACTCAACGTGATTCGAGAGGCGGTCCGCGGAAAGCGGCTGGTCGTCGTAGAAGACTCGGTGGTTCGCGGCACGACGACGCGCGGCAAGATGGGGGCGCTTCGCCGGGCCGGGGCAAAGGCGATTCACCTGCGCGTCGCCAGCCCGCCGATTCGCCATCCGTGCTACTACGGCATCGATTTCCCCGATCAGCGCGAGTTAATCGCGACGGATCGCGAGATCGAGCAGATTCGCCAGTACCTCGAAGTGGATTCGCTTGCGTATTTGTCTCTCGACGGCATGTTGTCCTGCGCCAAACAAGCGGCGGGCCATTATTGCACGGCCTGTTTCAGCGGCCGCTATCCAATGCCGGTCGATCAGCCGTCCGGCAAGCTTCGATTCGAGAAACACTCCAGCATGGTGTGACGCGATGCCCCGGTCCCGCAGCGCGTCAACGAAAACGTCTCTCGCCGCGTCGGCAGCACGCTCGGACCTCCCCGCTTGGCGGCGCATCGGCGGTCCGCTTGCCATTTGCCTCGTCGGTGTGCTGGCTTACTCCAATTGTTTTCAGGGCGCGTACATCTACGATGACTTTCACGCCATCCAGCAAAACAGCTATATCCGATCGCTGCGGACGGCTTTCGGCGCCCCGCCGCAATCATCACTTGCCGGACGCCCGATCACGGCCGCCTCGTTCGCCTTGACCTACTCGTTGTTCGAGTACGACGGTCGCGGCTATCACGCCGTCAATCTCGTCATTCACCTGCTCGCCGCCCTGGCGCTGTTCGGCGTCGTTCGCCGTTCTTTGCAATCGCCGGTGTTGCGGGATCGATTCGCAGGTTCCGCGTGGACGCTGGCGCTGGCGACCGCTGGTCTATGGGTTGTGCATCCGCTTCAGACGCAGGCAGTGACCTACATCATCCAGCGAAGCGAGTCGCTCGTGGGGCTGTTCTATCTGGTCACGCTTTATTGCTCGATCCGTTCGATGCACGCTGGCCGCTTTTCGGGCTGGACCGTTTGCGCGGTGGTGGCCTGCGCGATGGGAATGGGAACGAAGGAAGTCATGGCGACGGCTCCCGTTACAACGCTTCTGGTTGATGCATTGCTCTTCGCGCGATCGTATCGCGTCGCATTGTTGAAGCGATGGAGCCTTTATCTGGGGCTGGCGGCGTGCTGGTTCCTTTTGATAGCCCTCATGGCGACCGGGCCGCGGTCGGAGTCCGTTGGGTTCGGCCTGAACGAGGTCTCCGCCCTTGGGTATTTTCGATCCCAGCCCGGCGTGCTGCTGCATTACCTCATGCTGGCGATCTGGCCGCGAACGCTCGTTCTGGATTACGGCTGGCTCGTGGCGAGTTCACCTGTCGAATACATGGTCCCGCTCCTGATTGTGTCCGCCGGCGGCCTGATGACTGCCTGGGGCGTTTTCCGAAGAAAGCTCTGGTCGCTGCTTCCCGCGTCGTTTTTCATCGTCCTCGCCCCGACCTCAAGCTTCGTTCCCATTAATGATCTTTGCTTTGAACATCGAATGTACCTGCCCTTGGCCGCCATCATCCTCGCAGCGGTGCTTGCAATGTTCTTACTCCTATCGCGCCTGCCTTTTACCGCGCAGCGCCCGATTTCGGTCGCCGCGTGCCTGCTGGCGATTGCGGCCCTCGCATCGCGCACGCATGCGCGCAACGCCGACTACCACGACGCACTGCACCTCTGGTCGGTCACTGTTCAACAACGGCCGGACAACGCTCGAGCGCGCTCGGCGCTGGCGACGGAATACCTCAATCGAGATCGGTTCGCCGAGTCCGTTCCGCACTATGAGCGAGCCGTGGAACTCGAGCCTCGAAACTGGCGATATCTCGAGAACCTCGGCCGCGCCTATTACAAGGTGAAGCGGCATCAGGAATCCGTGACCGCCTACCAAAAGGCCATCGAGTTGGCTCCGTGGCAGTACACGCTTCACTTCAACCTCGGTGTCTGTTTTTTTGATATGAAGCGCTATGAAGAGGCCGTGCAGAGCTACGTGCGAGCACTGCGGTGCGACCCCAAGGCCTACCAGGCCCATTTCAATCTCGCCAACACATTCCAGATGATCGGCCGCCCGCGCGAGGCGGAAGCAGCCTACCGCCGTGTGCTCGAGCTCAAGCCCGGGTTTGAGAAAGCCGTAGCGGCCCTGGAGCGATTGAAGCAACGCGGCGGCAGCCAGGCCGGCGCGCCCGGGCCGTAGGGCGATTCATGCCTTTGCACGCGCGATGGGATCGGTATAATCGCGGCGGACCGGGCGGTTGCCGGTCACCAGGGATGGTCTTCATGCACACGCGACACGGATCGATGCGGCGGCTGGGATTGCTTCTGGTGCTGGCGGGACTGATGTCGCCGGCGTGTCACCGCGGAGAGATCGGCGAATCAGCCGATGGCCCGACCGGCGACGAGTTGATCCAGTACTACAGTCCGCGAAGCCTGAAAATACTTCCATTCACCAAGCCGCGCAGCTTCGACAGCGACGCCGTGCCCGACGGTGTCGGCGTGTCCTTGCGCACGCTGGACGGCGCCGGCGACCCGGTCAAGGCCTACGGCACGTTCATGTTCGAGTTGTTCGCCTATCGCCCGGCGATCGGCACACACAAAGGGCCGCTCATCCGCAGTTGGTCCCAGCCGGTGGCGAACATCGATCAACAGAAGCAATTCTGGGAGCGCGTCACAACGACGTATGAGTTCCAATTAAGCTGGGAGGGGCAGCCGCTCGCGCCGCAGCAGAAGTATGTGCTCGTGGCGACGTTTCAGTCACCCGGCAGCGAGCGGTTGTTCGACGAATACACGTTTGAGTTCGCTGTGCACCGGGAGGAGATTCTCGATGCGCTGACCGGCGGCGGCCAATAAGCACGAGACCGTGTCCCGGTGGCTATGGATTCGAAATTGTAATGACCCATTGAGGGGCACCAAGGAGATAGATCATGAAACCGGCAATGATGGGGCTCGCAATCGTGATCGCGGGAACGCTGATCTTCGGCTGCGCGCCAGACAAGCTGACACGCCAGAACTACGACACGATCCGCGAAGGCGCGTCCGACAAAACCGAAGTGGAGCTCACGCTCGGCAAGGACTACGCCAACCGCGGCGATCAATGGGAGTACGAGCGCGAAGACAAACACCTGTCTGTCGTGATTTACTTCGACAACGACGGGCGGGTCCTGCGCAAGGAATGGATTGACGCAAAGACCGGCGAGTGGGAGGGTGCGGCTCCGGGGATCGACGAGACGCCGCAGGGTCGCCCGGCCGGCGATTCGACGCGCACGACCACGATCAAGAAAGACTGATTCAAGCCATGCCTGACGGGTTTGCCGATCGGCTTCTCGCGGCGATTGAGCGCCGGCGCGCGCCGGCGGTTGTGGCGCTCGACCCGGTCTGGGAGTCAATGCCCGAGCCGCTGACGCGCGGAGTGGCTTCGGGCGATGTGCCGGCGGTGCTCGGGAGAATTCGAGAGTACTCACGTCGAGTCATCGAAGTCATCGCCCCCATCGTTCCAGCCGTCAAGATTAACATTGCGTATTTCGAACGATACCACGCAGCCGGGGTCGCTCTTTTTGATGAGTTGATCGGCTATGCCGCGGAATGCGGCCTGATCACGATTGCGGACTGCAAGCGCGGCGATGTCGGGCACACCGCCGAGATGTACGCCCGCGCATGCCTCGGTGATTGGATCACCGAAGCGGGAGTCCCTCGCGCGGGGCCAAACACGTCAACGCTCTACGCGCTTTCGGATTCCGTGACGGTTAACGGCTACTTTGGACTTGATGGCGTCAAACCGTTCATGGATTCGGCGCGTGCCCATGGAAGCGGAGTCTTTGTACTTGTTCGGACCTCCAATCCATCAGCCGCCGCGATTCAGGACATCGTACTCGCCGATGGCCGCAAGGTTCATGAAGTGGTGGCGGAACAGGTCGATGCATGGAGCCGGTCGCCGGGGCTGGTTGGCGAAACAGGTTTTTCGGCAATCGGTGCGGTCGTGGCGACGCGCGACAAGGCTGACGCGGCGCGGCTTCGCGCCCGAATGCCTGCGTCGATTTTTCTTGTCCCGGGTTACGGCGCACAGGGCGGCCAGGCGTCGGATTTCGCGCCTTACTTCGACTCATCGGGTCGCGGGGCACTGATCGCGGCGGGGCGATCTGTCATCTTCGCGTACCGGGAGGCGCGTCATCAACCAACGCGGGCGGAGGACTGGCCTGTTTCGATTGATGCGGCTTGCCGCGCGTTCGCGCGAGATGTTGAAGCGCTGGCTCGGCCCACCCGCCCACGGTGATCGGCGCAACCATTACAATGGTTGAAACGCCCCGCTGGTCGCATTCACAAAGGACCGTTCCATGATGAACGCTCGACGATTTCTGGCAGCGTCTCTTTTCGTCGCATCATTGCATGGGTTCATTCGTCCCGCCTTCGCGTGGGACGAGCACGGTCATGCCACCATTACTGTCCTCGCGCATGAGAAGCTACCGCCATCCATGCCGGGCTGGTTGCGCTCGCCCGAAGTTCGCGCCAGGCTGGCGTACCTCTCGGCCGAACCGGATCGCTGGCGGGGCCAGCACAACGCGGACCTGGACCACATCAATAAGCCCGATCACTACCTCGACATCGAAGCGTTGGAGCCATACGGATTGACGTTGGAAAAGTTGCCCCGATTTCGCCGCCAATACACCGATTTGCTTGCGACGGTTCGGGCGAATCACCCCGACCGATTTCCCAAACCCGAACGAGACAACGACTACACCAAGGGAACGCCCGGATTCCTTCCATGGTCCATCGCGGAATTGCAATGGAAGATCGCCGCAAGCTGGACGACCCTGAAAACCTACGAGAAGCACGCCGAATACGTTCGCGACGACGAGATGCGCTTCGCGCGAGACAACGTCGTGCTGCACATGGGACTGCTTAGCCACTTCGTCGGCGACGGGGCCCAACCGCTCCATCTATCCGATCACCACAACGGCTGGGTCGGGCCGAACCCGAACGGCTACACGACGAGCAAGCAGTTTCATTCCTTTATCGATGGCGGCGTGATCGATCTGCACAGTATCACGACCGATTCGCTCCTGGCCAGGGCGAAAGCGGCGAGGGCCGTCACCGCAACGGATTATTGGAAAGAGATTGCCGTCTATTTACGAGAATCCCACGCCCTGGTTGAGCCGCTTTATAAGCTGGAGAAGTCCGGAGACCTTCGAAAAGAACCGGGGCGGAAGTTCATCGAAGACCGGCTGCTGGAAGGCGGCGCCATGCTGGCCGGCGTTTGGACGGCCTCGCACGACGGCGCCGTGATCGATGACTTTCGCGTGAAACAACTGCTCAAGCGCAAGCCCGCATCATCGGTCGACAGGGCGACCGGGCCGTGAGCGCGAAATGGGTTGGCTGCTTCGCCAATTCCTGGGTCAGGCCCCGGCATCAAACGCCGGTGTCATCGTCCTGTGGCGCTTCATCGTCAGGATCATCAAACTGTTCGGAATCCGCCGGATCTCCCGCCTCGATTTCATCCGGTGATGCGGGTTCGTCTTCCACGGATTCAATCGAGTGATCGGCCTCGCCGGCCTGTGTCGTTTCAATGGCCGCTTCGAGTTTCAGCAGCCGCTTCGACTCGGGCACGCGAACCAATTCCTCAGCCAACTCTCGCGCCTTCGATGCTGCGGCGTGTGCGGCGCTTGTCCGACCAACCGCTTCGAGTTGCTTCGCCCATTGATTCAGCAGGGCAGCGCGAACCTGCCGGACCGTTCGCTTCGCCGCGGCCGATTGTTCGGGGTCCTGCTTGAACCAGTCAGGGACCAGCGATTCCAATCGCTGACACAACGCGATGCCGGCGGCGAATCGCCCCATGTCTCCCAGCGCACGGGCACGCTCGAGACGCGCCCAGAATCCGATGACCGGCGAGGCCGGCCGATTCACGATCGGCCGCAAGACCTGCAACGCGCGATCTGATCGTCCGGCGCGCCGATAAGCCGCTCCCTGCCACAACTTGGCGGACTCGGCAAGCGCTTTGTCTTCGGCATCGAACAATGCCGCGAGGTCGCCGCAGGCTGCTACAACTCGCCCGCGCGAAGTCGAGTCTTCCGTCAGGCCGCCAAGGGACGCAAAAACGTGCGCAAACGTCTCCAATTGATCGTGCCGCACCTCCAGTGCGTCACGTGATTCGGTTGCCCCGAGCGATTTGATACTCGTGGCTGCAAGCTGAAGTTGCTCCTGCGCCTTGTGTGCCGCGGCGACGAGGGCAGGTCGAGAAGAAGAGTCATCGCACAGATCTCGAAACAACGCGGGCGCCGTATCGATTGTTAAGATTCGCTCGGCTTCGGAGAGGTGCTCATGAATGCGCCGTTGGGCCGCGGCGGCATCGTCAACGGCGTGTTCCGTCGATGCGGCGGAAGGCTGTGTCGATGCGGTGGACTGTGCCATCGCCAGACAGGGCACGCCGAGAGAGCAATATGCTGCGGCAAAAACGGCGCACACCCTTGTAATAGAAAGACGAGAAACCAAGCTGTACCTCCATGCACGGCTGTCGTCGCCGAACGATTTCCTCGCGCGCATCCTGGGACTGGCGCACTTTTCCGACTCTAAAGGCCGCGGGCATTGCGATTATAGGGTCGAAAGCACCGTCGTAGGGGAGTCGGATACTGCCAAAAACGCGCAATAATTGGGCCGCTGGAAGGCCGTGTTCAAGCGTGGATGGACAGATCGACGATGCTAGAATGCGAGAGAGCCTCGCCGAATCGAGCTTTCAACCTTGCGAACACAACGGAACTGCCGAATTCGTTCTTGGCGCGGGGCCTTCGCCTTCCTGCTTCTTGCGCCCGGGTTCTTCGGGTGCGGTTTTGAGCGCATCCAACCCGCGTTGCCCAACGCGTTTCCCGATTTCGATTTTGAGGATCTTCGCGCGATTCAGCGTGATGAACGGCTTACCGTGGATGAGCAGCGAGAAGCGGTTCGCGCCGCGATCGGCGCTCCCATGACTCCGGAAGGCGACCGGCTTGTTAATTATCTGTTGAGCTTCACGATCCCTTGACTTGGGACGGCCCAACAGATCACAATAGTCGCGCATGCCCCGGGCCTCGCGCGGCCTGCAAAAAAGGAGTTCTCCCAATATGACCTTGAGAAGCAAACTGATTCGTGCGGTCGTTTCGTGTTCCCTTCTGGTCGGCGTGGTCGCCGGTTGCGACGCCTTCAACGCGCTGCTGAAACTCGGCGATTGCAACGCCGGCTATCTGACGGCGAACGAGATTCTCGCGCTGAACACGTCCGCGCGTGATTTCCTCGCGTCGCAGAATCCGCCCACCACGATCGAAGTCATGACCCCGGCGCAGTCGCAGGCGGTTGCAACGTTTCTCGAGTCGAATCAAGCACAATGTCTGGAAGAGATTCTGAACCTTCTCGAACAGGATCCCTCGTCTCTGCAGGGCTTGGCGGAATTGGCCGCCGCCTTTGAAGGCACCAGCAGCCAATTTGACCCGAACACGGCGACGCGAGACGACATCGAGGGAATCTTCAACCAGGTATTCACCGGCGCGACCGGCGGAAATCCTAACGGGAATTCCAATGGCAACGGCAACGGCAATGGCAATGATGATGATGACGATAATGGCAACGGCAATGACAATGATGACGACAACGACAATGACAACGGCGGTTGATGTTCGTTGACTCCTGCAAGCAGCTTAACCAAGGCCCTCGGCGACCTATCGCCGGGGGCCTTTTTTGTTTCGCTTGATTGGATAGGCTGATTCATCCGGATGCATTAGAATTCGAGTGGGTTATTCTTGCCGCGGTAACCGCATGATGGGCGCGCTCTCGTAAAATCCGAGGCAGCAGATGTTTTCCGGGATCATTGATTACGTCGGGGATGTTTGTTCGGTTGCGACCGTGTCGGGCGGTGTCCTGCTATCTGTTCGCGCGTCGGGATACTGGGCGGATGTGATGCCCGGTTCGAGCATTGCCATTGACGGGGTCTGCCTGACCGTCACACGGATTGAAGGCGACTCCGCGTGCTTTGATGTCGTTTCCGAGACGCTTCGCCGATCCACGCTGGGCGAGCTTCGCGCCGGCGGTCGAGTCAACCTCCAGAAATCGCTGCGCGTCGGCGACCGCGTCGACGGGCATTTCGTGCAGGGACACGTCGATGCGATCGGCGTTGTGTCGCGCGTTGAATCGGCACCCGCGGAGTCGAAATGGTGGATTCGTGCCGACGCCGCGACGTTGCCGTGCATCGTGCCCAAAGGTTCGATTGCAATCGACGGGATCTCGCTGACCATCGCAGACGTGCAGGGTGACGAGTTCAGCGTTGCGCTGATCCCGACAACCCTTGAGCGCACAACCATCGGCACGAAACAGGTCGGTGCAAGCGTCAACCTTGAGACTGACATCGTCGCGCGGACGGTGGTTCATCAAATGAAGGCGATCATGCCGCGGGGCACTAACTAGCCCGCGGCAAGCCCCAGAGCGCGTCCCACGCTTTCTTCGGAACCCCGAGTCGGTATGCACGCGATGATTCGCCTCGCCTCCGCGCGGCGGCTACACTTTCCACGTCATGAACGGCGACAAGCCACCGCAACATCCGCTGCCGATCATCGGGATCACCATGGGCGACCCCGCGGGAATCGGCGCCGAGTGCATCGTCAAGGCACTGGCCGATCATTCGCTGCGCGAGCGAGCCAGGTTTGTCCTTTATGGAACCGCGGAGCACCTGACTTATGCGGCGGACCTAGCGGAGACGCGTCCTTACTGGCTTCAGGGCACGTTGGAGGATGCCCGCAGGGCACTGTCGGCCGATGCGCAGCGCGTGGCTGAAAGCGTGCGGCACCCATCGAGCGGTTGGAACGGATTGAATGACGGATCGCTTTCTTCTCCCCTAGGCGGGGCCACGGAAGAAACATCCGTTCTTGTCGCCGATTTTGACGATTGCAACGTCGATGCCCGACCGTTGCGAAGACCGTCAATGGAGGCGGGGCGGGCTTCCCTTCGTTTCATCGAAGAGGCGGTCACGGATTGCCAGAAGGGCCTGCTCGACGCGATTGTGACCGGGCCGATTCACAAGACGGCCTGGAAGATGGCCGGAGTGCCGTATCCGGGGCATACCGAGCTGCTCGGGGCGCGGTTTCACACGCGGCGCATCACCATGATGTTCGCGGGCGGGCCGTTGCGCGTCGCGCTCGCGAGCATTCACGAGCCGCTTTTTGAGTTGCGACACCAATTCACGATTGGACTGGTCTTTCAGCCCATCGATCTGATGCATGCGGCGCTGCGGGACTGGTTCGGAATCGCCCGGCCGCGCATTGCCGTGGCGGGTCTGAATCCGCACGCGGGGGAAAACGGACTCTTCGGCGACGAGGAATCGCGAGTCATCGAGCCGGCGATCGAGATGGCCCGCGGTCACAACATTGACGCGCAGGGGCCGTTCCCGGCCGACACGCTTTTCCGCCGGGCGGTGCACGGCGAGTTTGACGGCGTGGTGGCCATGTATCACGACCAGGCGCTCATTCCCATCAAGCTGCTGGCCTTCGACGAGGCGGTGAACCTGACCCTCGGGCTGCCCATCATTCGCACCAGCGTGGACCACGGCACGGCGTTTGACATCGCAGGCAGGAATCAGGCGGACCCCGGCTCGATGAAGTCCGCGATCCGGCTCGCAATCGAGCTTAGCAAAAAGCGGCGGGGCCACGGGTTGCTCTAACGTGGACTTCGATCACGGGTCTACCAACATGCCGGTACGCCGGCGCGCGGCCCGCTAAAATAGACTGGGCCGCGGGTGCCCGGCCCTCGCGGCACAGGAGCAAGGCGCATGGACGTTTTCTATCTGATCCTCGAGTTGATCTTCGCCATCCTGGACCTGATATTCGCTTTTATCTAGGTCCATCCCGTGATCAACATGCATCCGAGCCGCGACCGTCAGGGAGCGTGGGACACTTATTGAATTGTCGAAATTACCAGGTCAACGGCGCCCCGATGGAGTTCGTTGCGCCGTGGTCTGCAACGGCTTTGGCGCAGTGGTAGCCAACCGAAGCCACGCCTCGCGCAGTTGCGGGATAGCGGCGAGGCGGCGTGCGTAAAGCCGTTCCTTTGTGCCGCCCTTGGCGCGAAATGCGTCGGCGATGGCGCTGCGAACCTTGGCGGGCCAGCGTTTGACTTCGACCTCAATAGGCCCCAGAAGCAGACATAGCCATTCGAATCGAATCACCTCCGAATAGGTCATTCCATCCGCGGGCCACTTCCCGAATAATCGTCGAATCAACCACTCGGATTCCATTCCCGATTCCCGAGGCCTGGCTTCGGGTCGGGTGCCGATCCATCGCGTCGTGGCCAAGCTCAATGCCGTCAAATCGAGATCGACCGGCGCGCCGCCGCGCGGCGCATGTTTCGCAATCGCGCCGAAGATCTTGCCGTCTTCCGCGGGCCGGTTCAGATCGAGCAGCAGTTTCCCCTTGGCAAATCGCCGCAACACGGCAGGCGGCGAGCGGTAGCCTCGCTGGGTGGCGATGCGCTGCGATTCTTCGGCGGCCAGACTTTGCAACACGCCCTCCGTCGGCCGAAACCCGAGTCGATGATAGAACCAAAACGCGCCGGATCGGATGGCTTCCGGGTTGTCGGCACCGAACTGAAACGGATCGACGTAGAATCGCGTCGGCTTAAAGATCTGTCGATAAACGCGAAGCACCTGCGCGAAGGTGTAGGCCGATTCGCCGCCGCGAAATTCGTCGAAGATGTTGACGCCGATCTCACAGCGGTCGAACAGCACCCAGCCGCCGCCGTAGGCGATCGGCACGCGATTTCGCGCAGCAACGAAGCCGAAGTAACTTTCGATGGGTAGCCGCCAAGAGGGGCTCATGCCGAATACGGCGACATCGATCCCGCGCTCAAGTTGATGGAAGTACACCTCTTGAGGATTCACGTAGGTCAGCGTGTCGATTTCGCGGTTGCGCGTGCAGAGGGTGACACGGCAGGCGTCGAGAAGCTTCTCCGTCGCCGCGCGACTTGATTTGACCGAAGCAGGCAGGCGGCGCTCCATCAGGGTGCGAAGTTCAACCTTCTTGAGGATCGGCTCTCGCTGATGGAACCCGCGCCGCGCCGGAAAACGGGCGAAGGATCGCGAAGCGTCCGAGCGAATCAGTTTCCAGCGAGTCGCCAAACTCAGTGACTCAAAAAGGGTCTCCCCGATGGCAGCGGAACATTGCAACCTGCGAAATCGCCCGACGAGATACATCATCGCCGGCATTTTCCCTCGCGCAAGATCCAACCACTCACGAGTGGAAAGGTGCTCGGCATAAAGCCCGTCGCGCTCGCACGGGCGGACGAGATGCGGCAGAAGGGCTTCAAGCCGGTCGACGGCTGCTTCATCGCTCCAGTCGATATCGAGGTCCTTCGGAAACTTCGCAGTGAGCCACTTCGCCATCAATCGCGAGAATTCGTGCGTTGTGACGGTGCCGAGGATGCCCGAGTTGGCCAACCGCCGACTCAATGCCGTCGACCGCGTGATTGTTCGGCACAACGCGCGCAGGCATTTCTCTGCGAGACGCATCACCGTTGGATCGTCCGGGTAAGCGGCGATAAACAGAAGTGAATCATGCAGCGTACGGATTTGTGCAGGATTCAAGGGCGGCGACGCGATGAATGCGCGGAGCGCGGCGGCCTTTCGTCGTGCCGCGGCGCGTGAGTAGTCGGTCCGCAATGCATTCAACGTATCGAGCGGCTGATTCACCATATGCGAATTGTGCGGTGGCGCACGCAACGTCTGCAAGCGAAGCCGACGCTTTTGTGGCGATTCGTCATGCGATTCGGCTTTTGCGGCTTAATTGCGGTGCGATAGGACGTACCCTATGATGGAGCGTCGCTCGCCTGTGGGTCGGGCAAGGAAGAGGGCGGGCGGTCGCAATTCATGGCCAAGAAGGTCATTATCCTCGGATCAACCGGTTCAATCGGTCGCAGTGCGCTGAACGTTGCGCAGTCCCTTGGCGACGAATTCGAAATCGTCGGGCTTGCTGCGGGCACTCGGTGGGAAGCCCTCGCCGGGCAGGTTGATGAGTTCCGGCCAAAGGCCGTCGCGATCTGTGACGAGTCGGCTGGAGGGCGACTTTCAGGTCAGTTGCACACGAATGGATCTCAAACGCGCGTTCTGACCGGCGCGGCCGGGTTGGTGCGACTTGTAGAAGAGACGGATTGCGATTTTGTGCTTTCGGCGATCGTGGGAGTGGCCGGACTGCCCGCGACGCTGGCGGCGGTGCAACGTGGCTTGACGGTCGGATTGGCCAACAAGGAGTCACTGGTTGTCGCGGGCGAACTGATGATCTCGACGGCGGCGCGCAACGGCTCGAAGCTGTTGCCTGTCGACAGCGAGCACTCGGCGATCTACCAGTCGTTGCACTCCGGGCAGCACGAGGAAATCGAGCGTATCTTTCTGACGGCATCGGGCGGCCCGTTTCGGACGTGGTCGCAGGATCGAATGCGCGAAGCGACACTCCGCGATGCACTGCGGCATCCGACCTGGGAAATGGGTCCGAAAATCACCATCGACTCGGCCACCATGATGAACAAGGCGCTGGAGGTAATTGAGGCGCACTGGCTGTTTAATGTCGATCCGGATCGTATTGAAGTCGTAATCCATCCGGAGTCGATCATCCATTCAATGGTCGCCTTTCGGGATGGGTCGGTCGTCGCGCAGATGGGCAGCCCTGATATGCGGACGCCGATTCAATATGCCATGACGTATCCGCGTCGACTGTCGGGCGGGGCGGCCCGCGTGGATTTCTCCCGGCTGGAGCGCATGACCTTTGAGCCGCCCGACCCGCAGCGGTTTCCGGCGCTGCGATTGGGGCACGCGGTCGCGCGACAGGGCGGGACGGCCGGTGCAGCGTTCAATGCGGCGAACGAGGCCGCCGTCGCGGCGTTTCGCGAGGGGAAAATCGGATTCCTCGACATCGTTTCAACTGTGGAAGAAGTTTTGTTGCGTCATCCTTATGAGGCCAAGCCCACGCTCGACACGCTGATGCGCGTAGACGCCTGGGCGCGGCAAGAGGTTCTTCAATGCAGTGCGGTATCCTGATGCTGGGCGGTGACGTGTTGGCGGCCCTGGATCTTCGCCAGCTTGGCGCAAATCTGTGGTCGATCCTGCTTCTGGTCGCCGGCTTTTCGCTGGTGATCTTCGTTCACGAGCTGGGCCATTTCCTCGCGGCCAAATGGGCCAAGGTGCGCGTCGAGCGATTCGCCATCGGTTTCGGCAAGGAGTTGTTTGGATTCACGCGCGGCGAGACGCGCTATTCGTTCAACATTCTCCCGTTGGGCGGATACGTCAAGATGCTCGGGCAGGAGGACTTCGTCGTTGACAAGTCCGGCGAGTTGAAGGTGAAGGCCGATCCAGATTCCTTCACGCACAAGTCCATCGGCCAGCGGATGGTGATCGTATCGGCCGGCGTCATCATGAACCTGCTTTTCGCCGCGGTGGCGTTTGCCATTGTGATCATGGCGGGGCGAGATCGTCAGCCGCCGGTCGTCGGCGATGTGGCCCCGAATTCGCCGGCTGCACGGGCCGGGCTGCAATCGGGCGACCGCGTGGCAGCCATTAACGGCAAAGAGATTCACTCCTTTGAGGAGTTCCAGTTTGCCGTCATGCTCTCAGACGTGGATGAACAGTTGACGCTCGATGTGGAGCGCGGCGGCAAGATGCTCGATCCCAAGCCCGTGGTACTCCCGGAATTCAAGAAAGACCAGAAGATTCGCCAGATCGGCATCTCCAACGGGCGCAATCGTCGTGTTGCGATTCCAGCCGTCGCGCCCTCGGACGTCGAATCGTCGGACCGGCTGCGGCAGTTTGACGAACTTTATCAGATTGTTCTGCCCGGCGGCGAACCCAAGGAGTTCAAGGATCCCGGCGTTTTCAGCCGTGCCTTGATCGAGGCGCGAGGCAAGCCGGTTGAGTTTGTCGTCAGGCGACCAAAGGATGCCGCTTCTTTGACACCGGAAGCGGTGCTTGGGCATGAACCGGCGCTGGATACGACCGAAGCGCGTGTCAAAGTGCAGGCCGTGTGGTCACCCATGGCGTACGAAGAGGGCGACCAGGTCACCGGCTCGCTCCTGGGGCTGGTGCCGCGGCTTTCCATCCGAATGGCGGATGAGAAGAAGTCGTTTGAGGCGGCCGGTGCGCAGTTTGGCGATGTCATTGCACGAATCGGCGGCGAGTCGCATCCGAGTTACGCGCTCGTGCGCAAGATCATTGAGGAGAATCCCGGCAAGCCCGTGGAACTGGCTGTTTCGCGGCCGGGCGTGGCCAATCACGGGCTCTCCGCTGCAACCATTGCGATGCTGGTCGAACATCGCGAGGCCTTGATTGCGGCCGCGCTGAAGAACGTCGCGACGGGCGTGAATCAGGTGAGCGAGCTGGCTCAAAAGCACCTGCCCGAGGCGGATGCGGCGAAGCTCAACGCTGCGGTGGCGAAGCTCGCGGACGGCACGGCGTGGCGCAAGTGGCTGGAGAACGTGGACGTGCATGCATTGAAGCCACTGGTGCCGCGAGCGAACTTTGCGCTGCTCGGCAAGGCGCCGCCGCCCGCGATCGATGCCATGCTGCGGACCATGGACGAATCGCAGCTTGTCGTCGCGGATGTCGTTGCGAAGTTCGGTACGACGGAGACGCCGGCGCATGCCGCGGGCATTCCCGTCGGTGCGGTCATCACAGCCGTGGACGGCAAGCCGGTGCGGCAGTGGTATCAGTTGAGCGAAGCGTTTCGCGGTGCGGCGGGTCGCGCGGTGGAGCTGACGTTCCGAGCCGCGGATCTGCACAAGACGGTCAAGTTCAATGTGCCGGGCGACATTTGCGCCGCATTGGACATGCCGCAAGGCTCGCGGATCGCGAAGATCGACGGGAAGACGGAAGTGAACGTCACCGACGCCGAAGGAACCCTTCGCACCCTGAGCCTGCCCGACTGGCGAGCCGTTCGTGAGTTGTTGAAAAAATCCGTGGGCAAGTCGGTGCCCGTCGAATACGTCACCATTCAGGCGGAGCGCCGAACCGGCACGTTTGCCGTCACCGAGTTCAACACCGATCCGTGGCTGCTGCGCGTGCAGTACCAAGATTCGTTCATGTGCTACCCGTTGATTGAGCGGTACTCGGAATCGAATCCGATTCTGGCGATGACCGAAGGATTCCGCCAGGCGTACATGGCGACGCTGCAAACGGTCCTCTCGATTCAGCACATGGTCTTCACGCAGCAGGTCGGCGTCGAAAAGGTCAGCGGACCGGTCGGCATCATCCGGATCGGCAGCAAGGCGGCCGACGCGGGCATCATCGGCCTGCTCTGGTTCCTTGCAGTCATCTCTGCGAACCTCGCCGTCATCAACTTCCTTCCGATGCCGATCGTCGACGGCGGGTTGTTCCTCTTCCTCGTTTTGGAGAAGATCCGCGGCGAGCCGGTCAGCATCAAGACACAAGTCGCGACCCAGCTCATCGGCATCGCCCTGATCGCCACGTTGTTCATCCTCGTGACCTATCAGGACATCAAGAACTGGATCCTGGGGGCGTAGCGGCGGCGCGGCCACGCCGGTAACCACCGCGCGAACCGGTCACCCGCCGATCTGCGACATCTGGCGATTGCCGTGGTAAGAATGGACCTGCGGCTTGAAGGCCACGCAGTCGATGAAGGCCCGGTGCAACCGTTCGGCCGCCTCGACTGGTCGAAGTTCCCGCAGAACCGGTCGCAGCTCGACCTCGCCCCCATCAAACAAACAGCTTCGCAACTGACCCTCGGCCGTGAGCCGCAGGCGGTTGCATGTCTCACAGAACGGCTTACTCATCGCGCTGATGAAACCAATCCGACCGGCCGCGCCAGGGATGCGCCACACCTTGGCAGGACCTGTGCCGGAATCGTGTGCGGCCGGCTCCAGGGGGCCGAACCGCGCCTCGATCGATCGGCGAATGGCTGTTTCGGCGATGAACCGTGCTTCGTACTCACCACCCAGTCGCGTGCGGCCAAGCGGCATGTACTCGATGAAACGCACGGTGCGAGGAACGTCGAGCGTGAGCGAGGCAAAGTCGGCGAATTCGTCGTCATTGATCCCGCGCATCGCAACGCAGTTGATCTTCGGCTGCGAAAAACCGGTCGCCTGCGCCGCCGCGATGCCTGCCCAGACCGCGCCGATATCCGCACCCCGTGTGATGTCCCGGAAGCGTGATGCGTCCAGCGTATCGAGACTCACGGTTAGGCGATTCAATCCGGATTCCTTCAGTTCCGCTGCATAGAGATTCAGTAGCGAGCCGTTCGTTGTCATCGACAACTCGGCATGAGCCGAGAGCGCTCGCAGCATCCGCACGAGCCGCGGCAATTCGTGGCGCACGAGCGGTTCGCCGCCGGTCAACTTGAACCCGGTGATGCCATGGCGTAACGCTGCGCGGGCCACAGCCGCAATCTCCTCGAAGGTCAGCAACTCATCGCGCGGAACCCAGTCGAGCTTCTCTTCCGGCATGCAATATACGCAGCGGAAATTGCAGCGATCGGTCACGCTGATGCGGAGTGTGCGGACCGAGCGAATGTCGCGCGGCCCCGTGATCGCCGCGGTGCTCGCCGGCCGGGGATCCGCGCATTCTTCAACAAGCGGTAAGGAAATGGCCATGCGTCTTCGATTATAACCGGCCAATGCTGGATGGAAGTGGCGATTCGATGGCAACCCCATCGCAATCCTGCCACCCCTTGCTCTCTTGTGCGAATAAGCGTTTGATGGGTGTGTATCGAGGGGCACATCCTCGTGGACGGTGAATCGGAACCGGACCATTCCCAAGAGCGTCTAATCTTATGAGGCTGGCATCACAACCTGACAGGCATCCATCGTCGGCGACGGCGGGTTTTTCGCCCGCGGACGAGGCCGCTGTGTTGGTTCGGTGTCGATCGGGGGATGCGACGGCATTCGGCGTGCTGGTGCGGGCGTACCAGGATCGCATTCTGAACGTTTGCTGGCGGTTGTGCGGCCGACGAGAGGACGCCGAAGACCTCGCGCAGGAGGCGTTCGTGCGAGCGTTTCAACAGATACACCGATTCGAAGGCAAGTCGCAGTTTTATACGTGGGTCTATCGGATCGCGGTGAACCTGGCGCTCACGGCCCGGCGTCGACCGACCATTGCAAGGACCGCGTCCCTCGATGGGGGGCGGGATGGCCACCGTGAAAACCGTGACCGCGACGGCCGCGGCCGATCCATCGCATCGACTGATCGCGCGCCGATTGACGCGGCGGCAGCGAACGAGTCGCAGGAGTTAATTGCTGCAGCCCTGGAGAAGCTGGAAGCCGATCACCGGGCGGTTGTGGTGTTGCGCGATCTGGACGGGTTGGATTACGACGAGATCGCGGAGATACTGGATATCCCGCGCGGTACGGTGAAGTCGCGCCTTCATCGAGGCCGGGCGGCGCTGCGCGACCTGCTCGCAGGCAGGTCGGGGTAAGGATTGAACGATGGCCCTTAGCGACGATCGACGAGAGCGTTTGAGCGCGTACCTCGACGACGAGATCACGCCGCAGGAGCGCGCCGAGATTGACGCTTGGCTCGCGTCCGATCCGTCTGCGAGGTCAGAGCTGGAATCGCTGCGCGGGGTGTCGCGCGCGATAGGAAATCTGCCGCGAGTAACTGCGGGGCCGGAACTGGCCGACCGCGTGATTTCGCAGTTTGAGCGTGAAGCATTGCTGGCAAGACAGGAGGCGCCTCGCTCGTTTCCCGGAAAAGGGTGGTTGGCGGGGCTCGCCGCGGCGGCAGTCTTGATGCTGGCCGTGACGATCGCCCTGCGTTCGCGCGTGCGGGTCGCGGAGCCGGCGGGCGAGAGACCGGTCTTGACCGTTGCGGACGCGGGGGACAGCCAACCGGTTGCGACGGACGCACACAAAATGGTGTCTCCGTCCGTGAGTGAGGAATCGGATGAGATGGCCCAGCTTAGAGCGAGGTTCGATTCCGGTGCCCAGCCGTCGGATCAGGTCGTGGTCGCAACACCCAATGCTGAGTCGATGGCACCATGGCAGAGGTCCATGTCGAAATCTGCGCCAGGGGCCGGCGGACAAGCGGGTGGCGACGACTCAACGTTGTCGTATGCTTATGCCCATCAGCGGGGATTGGGCGAGGCTGCGATAGAGCGGTCTTCGCACGATGAGGAAGCAGCGCCTGCGATTCGCGCGATGGCGCGAGCGGAAGATCGTGACGAGATCCTGTTCCGTCTATATCAGTTTGTGGAGGCATCGCCGTCGGCCGAGTTTGTCGAAACGGAAATCTCCGAACTGGCATTGCTGATTCCGGGGCTGGACTGGCTCTTCCTCGGCCTGCCGGTCGGGGGCGCCGCGGGAAGTGGCGACCGGATTGAGATTTCGCTGAACGAATCCGACGTTCCGGAATTGCTCGCCGTGCTGCAACCCATCCCCGGCACGCGCTACGAGCTTCGCGCAGCCGAAGTGTCGGATGCACCGGTGGCTGCGGGTCGCGTGGTGGCGCGGCGAAGTCAAACACCTCAAGCGTCCGGCAGTGTGCGCGAGGCAGACTCGAGAATGCCCCCGGCTGCGACCGCCGCGTCCAAGAATCCAAGCCGCGAACTAAAAGCCGCTTCACAGCCGGCAGCGGAGGGGAACTTGTTCGGGGCACCGCGTCGAGTGCGGGTTGTGATCGCCTTCCCGACAGGGGCCAATGCGGGCATGCCGGCGGATGGTGCAAGCTCTACCACGCAGCCCGCCGGGGCTCGGCCATGACGGACGAATCAGAAGATCGACCGCCGCGAGGTCGCAAGCAGCGCGTGGATTTTCGCAAGAACCGCGGCAAGGCGGCGCGCGATCGCGCCTGGACGCGGCGCGTCAAGGCGGGGGACGAGACCGTACACGACGCCGAAAACGTCGAGAATGTTCGGGCAAAGGGAAGTCTTTCTCGAAAGCGCACGATCATCGTCCGGGATGATCCGGTCCAGTCCGGGTGGCAGAAGGGAATCGTACTGACGATGCGCGGGCTGGTGTCAGAGGTGGCTGCGGACGGAAAGGTCTGGGCGTGTACCGTGCGCCGGAAACTGCGGACGTTGCTGATCTCCCATCGTGTGCCATTGGCCGCAGGGGACGAAGTCTGGTTCTCGCCGGGCGAGACATCGTCGATCGTCGCCGAGGGCGCCTTGCCGGAGGGCGTGATCGAACACGTCGCTCCGCGCCGCGCCACGCTGCTTCGCCAATACGAACGCCGGCAACAGGTCGTCGTAGCGAATGTCGATAACGCGGTCATCACCATGGCCGCCGAGCAACCGAAGTTTCGGCCGCACTTGATCGACCGCTACCTCGTCGCGATTCACGCGGGGGAGATTCGACCGATCCTGTGCATGAACAAGCGCGAGCTGGATCAGGACGGCTCCGCTGCCGAAACGGTGGCCCTGTATCGGTCGCTGGGCTACAAGTCGTTGCTGGTCAGCGTCGCTCTTGGCGAGGGCATCGACGAGCTTCGTTCGCTGCTCACGGCGCAGGTTTCGGTGTTCGTCGGCCCAAGCGGTGTCGGCAAGAGTTCCCTGATCAATGCCCTCCAACCCGGCCTCGGCGTGGAGGTTGGAACATTGAGCGATCTGGACCGCGGCCGGCACACGACGACGACCGCCCGGCTTTTGAAATGGGATTTCGGCGGGTACCTCGTAGACACGCCAGGGATGCGGCAGTTCGACCTTGCGGACGTAAGAGCGGTTGACCTGGAGGCATACTTCATCGAGATTCGCGATCGCGTCGCCCGGTGTCGCTTTCAAAATTGCACGCACACCGTCGAGGATGGCTGCGCGATCCTCGCGGCGGTCGAAGCGGGTGAAGTGTCGCCATTGCGGCACGATTCGTACGTCAAAATGTTCACCGAATGCAGCGAGCGGGAGCGCTACTGATGCGGCCGGCGCGATGGCTCGTCATCGCGGGGTTTGCGGCGACCGCGTGCGCCGTCGCGGCCATCGGCCCGGCATGTGTGCCCGTCGTATTGCGTGATGGTCCGCTCGCGCTGGTCATCTGCTTTGGCGCCGTCGGACCGGGGCTGACCTTGCTGCGTGCTGTTGGCCTTGGAGAACTGGAACCCCGATGGCGATGGATACTTGGATGCGGGCTGGGCCTGGGCGTGACGAGCCTGTCCGTGCTGGGGCTTGGACTGGCGGGCATGCTGGTGCGGCCGCTCTGGTTGGCGCTGGTCGGCCTCTCGGTCGTTTCGAGCAGCCTGGAGTTGCGTCGGAGTCTCTCTCGAACAGGGATCGCCTCTGACACAGGCGAATCAGACGCGGCAGCCGCCTGGACGTTGCTTGTGCTCGCGATACCGGCTGCCCTGGCGCTGGCTGCGGCGAGCCTGCCACCGGGAATCTTGTGGCCCGCCGAAGGCAACGGGTACGACGTGCTGGAGTATCATCTCGCGGCCCCGAAGGAGTTCTGGCAGTCGGGGCGGATCGTCTACCTGCCGCACAACATCTACTCCAACTTTCCGTTCAACGCCGAAATGCTCTACCTTCTGTGCATGGTGCTGCGCGGCGATGCCGCCGATGCCGGCATGGTCGCGCAGATGCTGAATGCGTTCATCGGAGCGTTGGCTGTCGCGGCGGTTTGGCTCGCAGGGCGTGAGTTCTCGCCGCGGGCGGGCTGGGTGGCGGCCATGATGGCCGGGTCGTGCCCGATGCTCGTCTATTTAAGCGGCCTCGCATACGTTGAGAACAGTCTCATCCTGTTTACCGCGCTGGCGCTCGCCTCGGTGTTCCGCGCGTCGCGCGACGGTCATCGCGCGAGCCGATGGTGGCTGATCAGCGGCGTTTGCGCCGGCCTGGCCTGCGGCTGCAAGTACACGGCGATCCCCTGCGTGGCGCTGCCGCTTTGGTTCGCGGCCTGGTTCGGGACGGCGGGTCGAGGGAGGCGCATCGCCGCGTTCGCAGTGGGAGCGATCGCGGCCTTCTCGCCATGGTTGATTAAGAACGCTGTCTATACTGGCAACCCGGTTTTCCCGGTGGCGCGAAGCATCTTCCCGGAACGCGCCGGAGTCTGGACGGACGAAGCTGCCGCTCGATGGCATGCGGGGCATCTCCCGGCCCCCGAATGGCGTTCGCTGGGAGGCCGCCTGTCGCGATTCGGGAGCGAGATCGTCGGGGCCGAGCTTTTCGGCTCGGTGATGGTTCTCGGAGCCGGGGCATGGCTGGTGCTAGCTCTGCGACGTCGAACTGCCACGGCCGCGCCAAAGCAAAGCCTGATTGCGATGGGCTTGGTTATCGTGGGAACGGCTACGTGGTGGCTCTTCGCGTCGCACCTCTACGGCCGATTCGCCGTCACGCTGGTTCCTGTGGCCGCGCTGGCGATTGGAATCGCAGTGGATCGCATGGCGCTGCAGTCGCGCGTGGCAGCGGTTGCGGCACTTGCCATCGCCGCGGGCAATCTGTGGATCACGTTCAATTTTTGTCAACGCGACGGGCTGTTCGCGGTGGCGTCGCTGCCGGCTGCAGACCGGCTCGCCTGGTTTCGTGAAGGTCAGTGGCCGGGCACGGCCCATGTTCCGGCAATCAACAATGTGTGCGAGGCCGGCGGACGGGTGCTGATGGTGGCGGAGGCGAGAAGTTTTTATCTTTCGCCGTGTGCGGACTACACCGTGATCTTCAATCGCTCTGCCTTTGCGGAGGCTGCCGCGGGAAAATCGCCTCGAGAAATCAGCCGTTGGCTGATCGACCATCATTATTCCCATGTCTATGTCGGCTGGGCGGAATGGTCACGGCTGGCGAACTCGCGCTACGGCTTCTGGCCGGGCCTGTCGCCGCAGAAGTTTGCAGAGATGCTCGACGCGGGCGTGCTTCAGGCTGTGAATCAGTTTTCGTTCGCCGAAGGTCAGCAGCCGTATGGAACGCTGTTTCGGGTAGCGCCCGCACAAGACTAGTCGGCCTGGACGCAGCGCGTTGCCGCCCAAGCGCGCAGTGCCGCCACTTTGCGATCCATTGTGACGGAAAGCGGGACGGTGGCCTGAACGGCTGCAAGCAATTGGTCCGTTGTCAATTTTGCTTTTGTTGCGAAGGCGTCGTGCAGGGCGGAGATGATCGCCTGCTCGATTTCCGCGCCACTGAAGCCATCCGTCGCCGCTGCGAGCGCTGCCACATCGATCTTGGAGGGGTCCTGACTGCGCTTGCGGAGATGAATCGTAAAAACCTGCTCTCGAACCGCGGGCGTCGGCAGATCGACAAAGAAGATTTCGTCAAATCGCCCCTTGCGAAGCAGTTCCGGTGGAAGCGCCTCAATGTCATTCGCGGTTGCCACGATGAACACCGGCGCGCGATGCTCCTGCATCCATGTCAGCAAGGAACCGAACATGCGTTGAGACAACCCGCCGTCGATGTTGCGACTGGCAGCTGACGCGAAGCCCTTTTCGATCTCGTCAATCCAGAGCACGATCGGCGCCATGCGCTCGGCCTGCCCCAGGGCATCGCGCAGACGACGCTCCGATTCGCCAATGTAACGGTCGTACAGCGCGCCGGGGTCCAGTCGCAGCAACGGGCGCTGCCACGCGGTCGCGACGGCCTTGGCACAGTAGCTCTTACCCGATCCCTGCACGCCAAGGAGAAGGATTCCCCGCGGGGCGGAAATGCCAACGGCCTCGGCCTCGCGCTGCATGGCTTTTCGCCGAACATTCAGCCAAGCCTTGAGCCTTGTCAGCCCGGCGACATCGTCCATGGAAGCGGGGGCGGTGATGAACTCCAGCAGCCCGCCGGATCGAACCAGTTGGCGTTTGCGTGTCAGAACGGTATCCAGATCGTCCGCGTTGAAGACGCGGTCGGTCGCGACGGTCTCTTCGATGATGCGAAGGATCTCTCGGCGCGTCAGCCCGCGAAGATTGCGAAGAATCGCGTCAAAAGCACTGCGCGGGATGTCTACGCGCAGCGGAGACTGTTGATGGTGATTCCGCAGGGACTCGGTCACCAGCGACTCGATTTCGCCGTCACCCGGAAGCGACAACTCGAACCGAACGGCTTCGCTCGCCAGCACCGGCGGCAACTCGTCCCGATGATCGATCAGGATCAGCGTTCGCTTGGTCTCGGCGCATCGCTGCACCAATTGCCGGGCCAGCCGGGCTGTTCGCGCGTCTTCCAAATGCGCGACCAGGTCCAGCATGACCGCCGCGCGGACCGTCTCTATTCGCTTGTACAAATAGAAGAGCGCGCCGGCGGGATGCTCCGTCTCGGGGATGGCTGGTTGATCGCGCACCAATCCGTCACGGAGGCCGTCGATTATCGACCAGGTCAGGTATTCTTCCGCGTCGCCGCAGACTGCTTCGCGTACGAGCGTCAACGCCCAGGCCTCTTCATGGGTCGGGATGTAAACACAAGGCGGGCGAGATGAAATCAGCTCCGTTAGGCGCGAGGCGTCCGCGGGTGTCGGTCCGGCCATGTCAGTCTCCCAAAGACGGGAGTGTAACCGGGTGACCCCCGCAGCGCGAATTTTCCGTCATCGTGCGAGGCCGGCACTAGTCGCCCGGCACGCTGCGCGTACGATGTAGGGCCGCCGCGGCGCTTTGCGGATCTTGCATGCGCGACAGGATGCCGCGCGACCTGGGAGACTTGATCCATGATGCAGAGATTAACGGTGCTGGTGGGGATCATCCTCGTGGCGATCGGAGCCGCCGGCTATTTCGGAGCGGTGCCTGCGCGGGGGAACCCACTGGCCATCGCAGGAATCGGAAGCGTCCTGATTGTCTGCGGCTGGGCCGCGGCGAACGAGCGCGCCCGGATGCACGCGATGCACGGAGCCGTGCTGGCCGGCCTGATCGGCATGATCGTCGGCATGGCCGGTGTCCTTCAAAGCGATCCGGCGGTGGAATCAGCCACGGGCGCTGCAGCGCCCAGCGCAAACCGGTGGCCTGCGTCGGTGACGGCGCTGGTCTGCGGTGTTTACGTCGTGCTTTGTGTTCGTTCGTTTGTCATGGCTCGTCGAGCGCGGGCGCCGCAGAAAGGCGCCTGAATGGACCACGTGCCGACCCGATATCATCAAATTGCCATCGCCACATTCGCATTGCTCGTCGGCGGCGTCCCGCCGGCACGCGCCGACCTGCTGGATGAGGTACGCACTCGAGGTGTGTTGATTTGGGGGGGCGATCAGGAAGGCAACGCGCCGTATGTCTATCCCGATCCCGACGATCCAGCCAAACTCGTGGGATTCGAAGTTGAGTTGGCCGACGTGCTGGCAGCGACGCTGGGAGTTCGCGCCGAGTTCCGTCAATGCGACTGGCTGACGCTGCCGGAGTTCCTTCGTAGCGGGAAAATCGACATCATTCTCAATGGCTACGAATGGACGCCCGCGCGGGCCGAGCGCATGGCTGCCAGCCGACCTTACTACATCTATCAGCTGCAACTGCTGGGCCGTGTCGGCGGAATCGGCTCCTGGGACGACTTGCGGGCGACGACCGGCCGTGCAAAGCGTCAGATCGCCGTGCTGGGCGGCTGTGCGGCGTCGGAATTCTTGAACGCGCAATGGGGGGCCGAAGCCGACATCATTGAATATGACGGCAACACGAATGCCATGCTGCAGGTGCGCAACGGGGTCCACGACGCAACGCTGCTCGACCTTCCGATGGCTGTGTTCTATCGCGACAAGCCGCAGGGCAGCGGGCTTCGTTTTGTCGGCGAGCCGGTCGGACGGGGGTACTACGTTGTCTATGCCCGGCCGGAAGAGCGGCGACTGATCGGCGCACTTGACGGAATCATCGGGGACCTTTTTCGCGATGGACGGCTGAAGTCAATTTATGACCGCTATGGTGTCTGGACCGCGGCACAGGCCAATCTGCTTGCTGCCGATCCGAATGAAGAAGCCTTGGGCTTGCGTGCGACCAATGGCGGTGGACAAACTCGGCCCGGGGTCGTGCGTACCTATGGCGGCATTCTGCTTCGCGCCGCGGGCATGACTGTCCTGCTCACCTTTGTTTCGATGCCGCTAGCCATGCTGCTGGGGCTGATCGTGGCGCTGATTCGCATGTACGGCCCGGCGGCTCTGCGCTGGCTGTGCGCCATGTATGTCGAAGTGTTGCGCGGAACGCCCGTTATGCTGCAACTGTATGTCATCTTTTTCATTCTGCCGCAGGTGTTGCCGTTCAGTTTCTCGCCCGTGGCGGCGGCGATCATCGGCCTTGCCGTGAACTACTCCGCGTATGAAGCCGAGATATACCGCGCGGGCTTGCAGGCCATTCCGCGCGGTCAGATGGAGGCGGCGCTGGCCCTGGGAATGACGCGCGGCACGGCCCTGCGCCGCGTAATTGTGCCGCAGGCCGTACGCATCGTCGTGCCGCCGGTGACCAACGACTTCATCGCCATGTTCAAGGACACATCGGTCTGCTCGGTTATCGCCGTGACGGAACTGACCAAGCAGTACAACATGCTCGCCAACAGCACGGGCGAGGTGCTGAAGCTGGCGGCGCTGACGGCCGGCCTCTACCTCGCTATGAGCTATCCGTTGTCGATTGTTGCGAGACGATTAGAGAAGAAACTGGCGGGCGCGGGCTACGGCGTGCCGATGGGTGCGTGACGATGATCGAAGCGGCAGACATTCATAAGCGATTCGGCGCGACGCACGTGTTGCGCGGCGCATCGCTGAAGGTTGGCAAGGGTGAAGTCGCCGCGTTGATCGGTGGTTCCGGAAGCGGCAAAAGCACGCTTCTCCGCTGCATCAACGCGCTGGAGTCATTCGACGCGGGCACGATCCGCGTCGGGGACATCACATTGTCGCCGATGTCCAACGGCGCCGATCAGGCAGCAACTCATTTGAAACTTCGCCGACGCATCGGCATGGTCTTTCAACAATTCAACTTGTTCCCGCACATGAGCGCATTAGAAAACGTCATGTGCGGCCCGGTGCATGCGCAAGGCTCGCCGCGCGACAGGGCCGTCGTGCTCGCGCGAGAACTCCTGGCTCGCGTGGGTCTGGCTGACAAGGCCGACGCGAGGCCGGCGAGTCTGTCCGGCGGGCAGCAGCAGCGCGTGGCCATCGCCCGAACTCTTGCGAATCAACCCGAGGCGATCCTGTTTGATGAACCGACCAGCGCCCTGGACCCGCGCATGACTGCCGAGGTGCTCGCGGTCATGGGCGATCTGGCTGCAAGCGGGCAGACGATGATCGTGGTCAGTCACCACATGGGATTCGTGCGCCGCAGCGCGACCACGGTGCACATGCTGCATGCTGGGCGCGTCATTGAGAGCGGTCCGCCGGCGCAGGTGTTTGAATCTCCCGCGCGGGACGAGACACGCGAGTTCCTGTCGCACGCGATGGAATGAATGTGACCGCGGGGGGCAACGTTGACGTAGGCGTAGCCGTAGGGTGCGTCCTCGACGCACCAGAATTTCACCGCCTGCGCAAAAACAAAGGGCATGATCGGATGGGAGAAAATCCCGGCCGCTGCCCTTCGCGGTACGTCTTCCCCACCGACGGCCGCCACGATGCCCGAAGGCAACGCGACGAAGCCGCAAGTGGCTTCTGACGACCCTCCACTGGAAAATGATAGCGGAAACGCGTCCATCCCGCCGCGCGCAAGGTCGGCTTGCCGCGCGGCGATGAGTTTCTTACGATTCCCTGTCGCGCCGGGCTGACAGGCTTGGCGTCCTGGAGAGGTGTCCGAGTGGCTGAAGGAGCCGCATTCGAAATGCGGTCAGCGGGCAACTGCTGCGGGGGTTCGAATCCCTCCCTCTCCGATTCAATTTGCAGGCAGTTTACAAGCTCTTGAAACTCCCTGAGTTGCAAGAGTTTCTCGATTGTTGACTGCCCGACTGCCCTCAAACTGCCCTCAAAACGATTTTCAGGAGCGACCGCGAGGGCAGTCGAGTTACCGTTGTTTTCAGGTGATTTCGCCGTGTCGTGCGTCGCCGCGCTCATACCGGCGAGTGCGAGCATCGCCTGCTGACTGTCATCGTCGTGGAGGTGGTAATACAAGTCGAGCATCTCCGACGACGAGTGGCCGAGCCATGCGAGGGCCTTTCGATACGCGACGTGGTGGTTCGCACACAGGCTCGCGAAGTGGTGGCGGAACGAATGGAGTTTGAACGAGTCGGGGTTCTCGAATCCGCACGTCTTGCACAACACCTTGAGCCGCATTAACAGGTCTCGGGCTCGAATTGCCGTGAAGACCTGACCGGACTTCTTCGGCTCGTCCAGGTAATCAGCGATTCGGGGGTGAACCGGGACGAATCGCTCGTCTTTGTCCTTGGTTGTGCCGCGTGAGCCGCCGCGGCGGACGTGGAACATTGTCGGCTTGCCGTCTCGATGGCGGATGTCCTCCCAGCGAAGCTGCTCAACCTCGCCGATTCGGAGGCCGGCGTAGGCCATCATCGAAAACGCGAGCCGATCCTCGCCGACTGTGGTCTTGAGGAGCAACTCGACCTGCTCCGTCGTGAAGCACGGCTGTGGACTGGCCTTCGCTTTGGGGAGCGACACCGCGGCCAAGCGGTAGTCTCGGGTGAGGGTCTGCCGCCACGCCCATTTGAACGCCTGCTTGGTGAGGACGAGGATGCCGTCGATGGTCTTCGGGGCGTAGTCCTGGTCGATGAGCCATTTGCGGAAGGCGAAGAGGTCATCCGCCGAGAAGCGACGGGCGAGGGTGATGCCGACCTCACTCGCATACTTCTTGAGCTTGGAGAGATTCTCCTCGTATTTGACGATGGTCTTTGGAGCCACGTCCTTGTTCTTCACCGACTCGAAGTATCGATCGGCCATCGTTTCGATGTCGATCATCGGCTCCGGCTGGCGGTCGGTCCCGTTTTCAACTCGCTGCTGAATCTCCAACGCAAGCCGGCGAGCCTGAGCCTTGTTCGACGTGCGTAGCGTTTCGCAGACCTGCTCGCCTTCGACGTTTCGATACTCCGCAGCGAATCGCCGTCCGATGCGTTGCTTGCCGTTCTCATAGTGGATGCGGCGACCGATGGTCACCTGCGTTCCGTCCACTCGTTCTCGATCGATGAGCTTCATGTCACTCTCCTGAAGATGACGTTGGAAGTGTAGACCTCCCACGTTGAGAATTCTGCGAGTTCGTTTCGTTCGGCCTTGCTTCGGGGCGTCTAGTCGTCTGCCGGCTCCAGGGCAGTATCGCACGCGTGTGCAAAACGTGTGTCGCTCCGCACCGTGGACAGGAATCGACCTTCGACGGCCCGAACCACTTGGCCGTGCAGAGCTGGCAGGCCGAATACACCGCCTCGGTCGAATTCACTGCATGAACTCCTGGACAAGGCGGTCTCGCCAGAAACGAAGCGGCTTGCCGCGGCGGACGGCGCCTCCGTAGCGTCCTTCCGACACATGACGGTAGAGAGTCGAGATCTTGAGCCGCAGGAGGCCGGCAGCCTCCTGGGGGGTCAGAATAGGTGGCGTTGCTGCCAAGGCCGTTTCGATCTCGGGGATGGTGAGTTTTCGGTTCATGGTCAGGGTCGCCCCCATTGTGTGGCGTCAGGTTGTTCGATTGTTCGCTACTAGGCTAACACTCCAGCCAAATAAGAAATCAGCCCCGGTACTGGTCACGCGGAGGCGGCGGACAAACCACCGGCCTCCCATCGCGGATTCGCATGTTTGCAAGCTCTGGCGCTCTCGCGGGCTCTCGCAGGACATTCTCAAATCGGATGGGCATGAATTCGCGGGCCGGCTGGTCAATCAATCGAAGGTCACGACACCGAATGATGGCGGCGGTCTTGGACACTCCGAAACGTCGCATAATCTGAGGGAGAAAGATGGCTCGCCAGAGCCACTCCGATCGAACCGTCGGCATCATCAATTCCGTCAGGCAGTAGTCGGAATCAAGCTCCTCATCCTGGCACACCGCAACTAGCTCACGCTCCATCAATGCGATCGGCATCAAGAATGCGGCGGCGAACCGGTCGGCCTGGCGTTCCAGCCGGGTGGCCTGAAGACTTGGAAGTTCCAAGGTCTCATGAAAGACCGCTGCATGTCGGCGGTGCAAAAGCATGTGGGCCAGTTCGTGGGCACACGTGAAGCGAAAACATCCTTCGTGCGTAATCCGGTCGGAAATCAGAATCTCGCGGTCGCGGACGAACGCAGCCCCAAGCACTTCTTCACCCAAATGCGAGAGATCCGTAATGCCGAAACGAATCCCGAGCGGATTCTCGATCCACTGGTCCACAGGAATGGGGGCAGGGACCGTTCCGATCCGAAGAGCCTCGCGGCACTTCTGGACGCAATCCCAAGCTGCTTGGTCGGTCCGAAGCAAGCCTGGCTTGGGCTCGAAGATTGTGCCAAATGGCTCGGCCGGCATGACGCCACTCCATTCTTCAAGGCTTCTTCTTGGACAAACGATTCGCGTACTCGATCAGGTCATCCCATTGGTTCGCCGACAGCTTTCGGGCCTTTCGAAGCAACTCCGGCACCTTTTCGGCCGTCACCGAATCCTGGTTTGCCACTTGGCCGACGATGGCCTCGGCTTTGTTCCAACCCGAGCGCAGTTCGGCCTCCGGAATGTCGTAGCGGTCGCTGATCCTGACGAGGAGTTCTTCGGACGGTGCCCGGCGACCTTTTTCGATGTCGGTCAGGTGCGGCGGAGTGATTCCCAAAAGCTTGGCCATCTCGCGGAGACCCTTCTTGACGACTTCGATCCGTTGTCGCCTGAGCACATCGCCGATCGGCTCGTTTCTGGGGGGCACGCGAACACCTCCATCCGTTCGCATATATGCTAACGGACGGATTTCTGAAGTCAAGGGCGCTTGGCAGGAATTTTGGTACTTTCCCTCCAACTTTCCGCGAGGCCGTTCCCGGAGGGGGAAAGAAGGGGGTGGGGGAAGTTTGGAACCGGCGGCGTGCGGGGGTTCCAAACCAGACCGGCCGATAGAGCGGAGCGATCGGCCGAAAAACCCATTCCTTTCGAGCGAGCACCGGAGTGGTCCCGACGGGGCGAGCGAATCGACCGACAACCTCGTCGGTCGGCAGGAGGAGGCACGCGCAGGGTCGATCGCTCCATAACGCTATCGGAGTGAAGTATTAGTTGGAGGAAGGTGTTCCGATTTTCACGCGGGTCCGAGTCGAAGCATGGCAGGTTGTTTGGGCATCGGGACCAAGCCGATAGTTCAGCGCCTCGCCTCGGCCGGCAACTGCTCTTGGAGTTCGAACCAAAAGTAGAAGCAGGGGCGACGGCTGAGGCGGTTGCTGCCGGGCCGGCGATGGCATCACCGGAGATAGGACCGTCTCCCCAGGTGGGGGAAGGTCAGGCCGATCAGTGGGCAGGTGTCGTTGAATTTGCCAAACGATTTGCGGCGCTGCTTGAGACGGAGCCCGGTAAGAAGTTCGACAACCCGGCCATCGAGAATCTGGCGCGCGAGGTGTTTGGAAACGCCGCAGGGCACGGCCGCGATGCTTATGACGCAGCCGAAGCCGGGATGAATATGTACATCGAGCGACTCGGCCTGGACTTTGACGATGTTGCTGGGTCCATCAAATCGCTACAGGCCTTACAAGCACGAATGCCCCGACAGACACGTCGGGATGAGACGCAAGTCGAGTTCCAGCAGTTCAGCACGCCGCCGGCCGAGGCCCTACTTGTAGTGAAAGCCGGCGGATTGTGCGAAGGGATGACGGTGCTTGAGCCAAGTGCAGGCACGGGAAACATCGCTGTCCTTGCGCGGCTTGCTGGCGCCGAAGTGGACACCAATGAAATCAGTGAAAGGCGCTTGAGACTACTCATCTTACAAGGATTTGCTCCGACAGCATTCGACGCGGAGCGGCTCGACAATCTCCTTTGGCCGGGAAAGTTCTACGACGCAGTCGTGATGAACCCTCCCTTCTCGGCGACGGGCGGGCGCGTTCGCGCCCATAGCACGGAATTTGGCGCCCGGCATGTCGAACAATCGCTTCTTCGTCTTCAGCCCGGCGGAAGGCTCGTTGCGGTCGTTGGGCGCGGCATGGCCCTGGACCGGCCGAAGTTTCGGGAGTGGTGGTCGAACATTGAAATGCGATACCGTGTTCGGGCCAATGTCGGCATTGATGGAAAAGCGTACGGCAAGTTTGGAACCACCTTCGACAACCAGATTATTGTCATTGACCGTGACGGCAAGACCGAGAGTGAATCCGAGATCATCACCGGAAGCGGTCATTCTTTGGAGGAAGCGTATGAACGACTCAAAGCGATCTCGCAGGAAGACATCCGCGGGCGAATTCTCGAACGCGGTGAGGGAAGAAGCCAAGGCAACGATGCGAGCGATGTTCCATCGGGAGCTGGAACCCGTCGCCGATCCGGTTGTGGAACTCATCACCTGCCTTCTGGAGGATGGAGCCGGGGGCATCATGCCGACATCAGAAACGACGGTGACAACGGATCAGTGGCACACGTGGAACCGGCTGACGACGGAGCAGCCGAAAATGTTGACGCAAATGCTGGCGCGGGAGTTGGAACGAGAACGACCGCCGATGCCGACCGAACCGGAATTGATGCGACGTTGGGCGGCAAACCTGCTGCTCGCGACGCTGGACCGGCTGGGGATGGCGTAGGCGACCTCGAAACCGCGGTCGCCAGGCAATCAATCGAGATCGAAGAAGGGACGGTATTTGCCGCGTATCGCGTGCAAAAGGCGATCGTTCGCGGCAGTGAGCCGCATCCGGCAACTGTCGTCGAATCGACAGCGATGGCATCGGTGGCGCCCCCCGACGTGACCTATCGACACCATCTCCCTCGGGACCTCATCGTCGAGGGTCGAGTCTCGGACATTCAGCTCGAAGACGTGATCTACGCCGGGCAGGCGACGGAGGTGATTCTTCCAGATGGCGCCCGGAAAGGTCACTGGAACGGCGACGGCACGGGGATTGGCAAGGGCCGTGAAATCTATGCCTTCATCTACGATCAACTCGAACGGGGCCGGCGGAAGCATATTCACGTTTCGGCCTCGCATCAACTCTTCGCCGACGCGGAGCGTGACCGAAGCGCTATCGGCCTTCCGCTTCGATTGATCCACCAGGCACAGTCGAAACCGACAACCCCCATCCTCGGCGACTCCGGAGTGCTCTTCACGACGTACACAATGCTGGCGACGGATTTCGACGGGGAGCGGCAACGCTTCAAGCAGCTCACCGATTGGCTTGGACCGGACTTCGTCGGCGCGATCGCCTTCGACGAGGCTCATCTGATGAAAAACGCGGCGACATCCCCGCATGGGGGAAAGACCACTTTGGATGAGGGGACGCTTCGAGGCAACATGGGCATTGCGCTCCAGCGGATGTTTCCCAGAGCCCGCGTCCGCTACTTCAGTGCGACCGGAGCGACAGAAGCCCGGCACATGGCACCGTACGAACGGCTTGGCCTCTGGGGCGAGGGAGCACCGTTTGCAGATTTCCCGGCTTTCCTCGTGGCGATGGAACGGGGCGGAGTGGCAGCGATGGAGATGCTCTGCCGCGACCTCAAGGCTGTCGGGACGTACCTGTCGCGGACGATCAGCTACGGACCGACACGGCGGGTGGACGGGAGCATCGTTCCCGAAAGTGCGGTCGAGTATGAACCGCTCCTTCACCGGCTCACGGAACCCGAAAAGCGGCAGTACGATGAGATTTCCGACCTCTGGGCGGAACTCCTCATCGCATTCGAGGCCGGCGAACAAAACGCCTGTCAAAAACGAAACGGTGGCCGCTACGCTCAGTTCTACTCCGCCCAGCAGCGGTTCTTTCTTCAACTCATGATGGCCTACACGTTGCCGGACGTGATCCCGGAAATCGAAAAAGATCTCGCGTCGGGCCGCTCCGTCGTCGTGAGCCTCTTCAATACAGGGGAAGCGCAAGCGGACCGAAAGGTGCGGGACGCCCGTGCACAGGGCCTGGAGCTGAACGAATTGGATGCGACACCACGAGAGATGATCGTCCAGCTCATCGAGAAGCAGTTCCCGATCTATCAGTACCGGGAGGAAACCGATCCGGTGACCGGAAACGTGATTTGCGTCCGCGTCACGGATGCGGCGGGGAACCCCGAGATAAACCGCGAGAACCTTCGGCGTCAAAAAGAACTGCTGGACAAGGTGGCGGACCTCGACTTTCCGCACAACCCGATGGATGCGCTCGTGGCTCACTTCGGCGTCGAAAACGTTTCCGAGATCAGCGGTCGGACGCATCGGTGGGAGCATGGCCGATACGTCCGGCGAAAACTGCACGGCGTTCATCGGCGGCAACTGAACGAGTACGAGACCCGACTCTTTCAGAATGGGCAAAAACGGCTCGCCGTTCTCTCCGGGGCAGGGGCAACGGGCATCAGCGTTCATGCGGATGTGACGGCAGAGAATCAGGAGCGGCGTGCGTTCTACGCTTTTCAGCTCTCGTGGTCCGCCGACCAGCAAATGCAGGCGTTTGGCCGAGTCCATCGCTCGAATCAAACGAGCGCGCCGATCATCCGGCTTGCGCTTCTTAACCTGGCCGGACAGAAGCGGCTGGTCAACGCCGTGTCGAAACGGCTTGCGGCGCTCGGAGCGTTGACGAAGGGTGAGCGGCAATCGCTCTCCGGCGAGCTGTTTCGACCGGAGGACGTGACGGACGAGTACGGCAAGGCCGCACTCACGCTGCTCTACAGGCAGGTCGAGCGAAACGAGCACGCGGCTTTTGGAATCGGCATGGTGGACCTGGAGCGAATGGGTGTGCTGAACAAGGAAAAGACGGCCGTGCGGGAAAGCTACTCCGGAAACGTCGAGCAATTCTTGAACCGGATCATGGTGCTCCACGTCGAGAAGCAGAACCGATTCTTTGAACTCTTCTATGAGCGTTATGTGGAGGCGGTGGAGGCCGCGAAGCGAGCGGGAGCGTTCGACTTCGGCGTGGAAGAGATAAAGGCCCGCGACTTGCGAAGTGTGGCAGAGCCGCAAACGCTCTTTGTGGATACGGCTTCCGGCGCTCGGACGACGCTGCACGAATTGGAGGGCGAAGTGGACGTGCTGCGCCACACGTTCGCGGAAGCCGCCGGGAGTTTCGCAGGTGAGGGATTCTATCGAAACAAGCGAAGCGGCCGAATCTACGCCGTGTCGGCACACAACGACACGCGACCTGGCGAAGTGCTGCTCACGGGCGTGAAAGGCCCGCGTCGCGGCCTGGAGCGGTGCGAGCTGGCCGAGAAGTACGAGCCGGTGGAACGCGACGACGCCAGCGCTTGGTGGGATGCGGAATACGGCAAGACTCCGGCGACGGAGGCCCAGCGGTTTCACATTCTGAGCGGCGCCATCTTCCCCATCTACGATCGTGTCATGGGCGCGTCAGGAATCCAGAGCGTGAAGATCGCTCGGGCCGTTCTTGCGGACGGCACTGCCCTGGTAGGTTTGAACCTGAGCCCGTCAGATGTGCCGGGCGTCAAGCAGCGACTCGGCATCGGCACCCCACTGGCCAAGGCGATACCTAGCGAAATCCTTGACCTGCTGGCCGGCGGGGCGATAATCGAGCTTGACAATGGCTGGCGGCTGATGATGGCGCGGATTGCCGGTGACGAGGTCGTGGAACTCGTCCTCAACGGCGTGCCCGCGAACCGCGAAGAACTCCGCCGCTACGGCCTGTCGGAGGAGATCGTAGGGTATAAGCGGCGGTGGTTTGCGCTCCAGGAGGATGCCCCTTGGGCGGTGTCGCGTGTGCTTGAACATCACCGGGCGGTCCGAGACACTACATCAGACGAATGCTCTAACGGCAACTCAATTGGGATAGCATGAGGGGTCTGACGTGGGGCGCTCGAACTGCATAGAACATTGACGAGCGCTCTGGTGGCGAAACTTGAATTGCCGGCAGGGGTTCGGTACGTCTTGGTCATGCCTGATCAATTAACGATTGGCGAGTTGGCGGCGGACGCCGGCATCAGAACCTCGACGATTCGGTTCTACGAGCGGCGGGGCCTCTTATCTCCGGACGCTCGAAGCGCGGGCAACTACCGCCTTTACGGGAAAGATTGTGTAGAGCGGCTTCGGTTCATCCGGGCCGCCCAGGCCACGGGCTTTACGCTTCACGACATCGACAGGCTTCTGAGCTTTCATGACGGCGAAGTTGGAGCGTGTGCCGATGTGCAAAGCCTTATCGAACAACGGCTGGCTGATGTTCGCCAACGGATGAAGGACCTCCGACACGTCGATGCAGTATTGACCAAGTCTCTTGCCTTGTGTCGCAGATCGAAGTCCACGAAACGCTGCCAACTCCTTGACGCGCTTAGAGTTGCGTCGCCTGCAGTATCCGGCAAACGCCGCGCCTCCTCCGCGCGCGGATGACGGAAGAAATCTCCTTGACATTGAATCAAGGTGCAAGGTCTACAATCGGGATGAATGGTTCCTGTCTGGCTGCCCAAGTGGGCGTGGCAGCGAGTCGCAGCCCATATTGACATGCGCTCGTAAGGGAGCATTCAGCTTTGACAGACGGTACGCGATGCGGATTGAAGTTCTTTATTTTGAGGGATGTCCAAACCACAGGCCTGCTGTGGCTCTTTGTCGAGAGGTTCTGCGCGATCTCGGCGTTCAGGCTCAAATCGACGAGATCGAGGTGCGCTCGCCGGAAGACGCCCATCGGTTGCGGTTTCTTGGTTCGCCGAGTGTACGGGTGAACGACGTTGACGTAGAGCCGGGCGCCCAAAGCCGGACGGACTACGCCCTCAGTTGCCGGATGTACGGGTCCTCGGCGCAGCCCGCGCCGTCTTGCTGCGGTGCCGCGAGCATGCAGAAACCCGGCTCAAAGTCCGCCGCCAAACTCGGGTGCTGCCCATGATGCGTGCAAGTCGAGCACTCGCGACCCTGCACTCACTATTGATGATTCTTGCCGTGCTGACCTGCTGCGTGGTGGCCTGCTGTCCGACCTGCTCGGGCTGCTGACACGACCGTCACGCGCGGATTTCGTGTCTTTCAAGGAGTCTCGATTACGTGCAAACAACCATCGAGAGACGGCTGATTTGTCCCCGCTGCGGTAAGAAGGGCAAGCGGGTCAGCGCGCTGACCCTGCATTCGCTGCTTAAGGATGAGCACCGCGACGCGGTGGCTGACGCCCAATGCGCATGTTCCGAGTCCGAGGGAGGCTGCAAGCCGGTCACACAGGATACCGGCTGGCGATTCTGCGAATCAGCGGAATGTGACGTGGTGTATTTCGCCGAGGAGACCGGAACCACCTTTACGAAGTCCCAGTTGAAGGTAGCCGTGGGTGTCAAGGAGCGCGTCGGCGACCGGCCGCTGTGCTACTGTTTCGGGCATTCGGTCGCGAGCATCAAGCAGGAGCTTGCCACCACGGGCCGTTCCGACGCCTTGGAGGATATCCGACGCAAGATGGAGGACCCCGGCTGCACTTGCGAAATCACGAACCCGTCGGGAGCCTGCTGTCTGGGCAGCGTGGCCAAGGGCATCAAAACTGCCACACAGGAGTTGGGTATCACTGAGCCACAAGCTCGGTTGCCTCGCCCTTCACCGTCCTCAGGAAGTTCCAGCGAGAAGGTCGCCAAGATCGGCACGTTGGTCTCGGCCATCGTGGCCTCCAGTTGCTGCTGGCTGCCGCTAGTGCTGCTGGCCGTGGGCGTCTCGGGCGCGGGCGTTGCCTCGACGCTCGAAGCGTATCGTCCGGCCTTCATCGTGATCACGTTCGCTTTTCTGGGAGCAGCGTTCTACTTCACGTATCGTCCGAGCCACGCAGGCGGGCCAGTCTCACGAGTGGATGGCGGTGATGGGGACGATTGTTGTGCCGGACAGCCGAGAGAGTTTGAGGGCTGTTGTGCCCCAGGCGGTAAGCGGCGCTTTGGCGTGATGGCTTTGAATAAGGTCATGCTGTGGGTTGTGACGGTCCTGGTGGTCGCCTTTCTCTTCTTCCCCAAGTACGTGGGATTGCTAATGGGAACCGGCAACGGGAGCGCGGTCACAGCCAAGATGCAGCGGGCGATGATCCGCGTAGAGGGTATGACGTGCGAAGGTTGTGCTGGCCATGTCGAAAAGGCCATTCGAAGTGTGCCTGGCGTCCTCGCCGTGCAAGTGGACTTTCCCAGGGGACAGGCGGTCGTGGGCATCGAAGCCCGCGGTTCGGTTCCGCGTGAGGAGATCCTCGCCGCGCTGGAAAAGGCCGGCTATGGCGGCGCGTTCGTTGAGCCGACGAAATGAGCGCGAGACGCTGCCGTGGCGTTTCGGGAGTTGTATTTGATTTCGACGGAGCTTCTGATGCGGCGGTGTGACTTTATCTCCTGCTTGTCCGTGCTCTTGCCCGTCCTTGCAAGTTGCTCTCATCCCCAAACCTTTGGTGCGGGTACTGTAGCGGAGAGCGAGGATGACAATACGACCGATGGCCAGCGACAACTCGTGTTCAAGGTCGAGGGATTCACCTGAGGTGCGGTCCGGGGCCTCGGCTGAGGCCACCGACTTGCGCCCGTGATGGCGCAACTAGAAAAGGTTGATGGCGTCGAAAAAGCATTCGCAAACCGAAGCGGCCGCCTGATTCGGGCTACAGTCTCTTCTGCGGCAGATCGGGAAGAGGTTGCCGGACGGCTACTGAAAGTGCTAGCTGTCGGTACGCGAAAGCCCGTTCGGTTGACCGGTAAAGAAGTCAAGCGGGCGCTCGACAAAGAAGAGTGGCGTGCGGCCGAGCGAGTCGGAGAGCTATCTGCTATTGAGTTTCGCACCCTTGCCTTGCGCCGCGTGGCGGAGTTCGTTCAAGAAGAGCGGATCGAGAAAGCGAAAGCCGAAAAGCTCACCGAGGTTGCTGAGGAGGAATGGGACAGGCTTGTCAACCGGACTGCTTCGGAAGATCCGAAGGATCCGGGCAAAACTGACTGGTCGGGACGTTTCAGGCAGTTTGCCGATGTGGTCGCCAAGCGCACTGAGTCCATTCTCACGGTCGGGCAGATTGAGCGACTCAAGCGGTCGCTTTCCGCTCTGCCTCAAGCGCCGACTGATAGGCGAAAAGAGTAATTTTCACGGCGGGAGGTACGCAAAATGCTATTTGAAGGGATGGGATCAGTAGAAGTCATCCGCCACAACCGGAAGACGAGGGCTGAGCGTTTCGTTCGGTCGCTCAACTCTTTGCCGCTTTGTGCCATAGGCCTCTTGATCGTGGCACAGAGTGCCTGTGATACCGTCACGTGTGTGCCAGACGCTTCCGGGGACCGATGTGTCCCCAATGAGGGCGCGACCCACGTCCCCGTCGGCACGGTCGTTACGTATCGCACGAACCCTCCCGCGTCGGGGCCGCATTACTCCGCAGCGGGCGTTGCGCCGGTTCCAGCCGGATTCTACGAAGATGCGCTCGGGCCGGAACGGTGGGTGCATAACCTGGAGCACGGGTACGTGGTCGTGCTCTACGATTGCAGCGGGGATTGCGACTCCGCCTTCCTCGACGACCTTCAGGCGTTGTTTGATCAGACTCCGCCAAGTCAGTTCGGAAACAAAAAAATCGTGATCACGCGCTATCCCGGACTTCAGATTCCCATCATGGCCGTCGCCTGGGATGTGCAGCGCGACTTCGCCAGTTTTGATATGGACGGACTTCTTGCGTTCTACATCAGACGCGTGGACGGGGGGCCCGAGCTCGTACCGTAATGCGCTTCGTGCGTCGGCCGCACTCTTGGTCCGCGGGAGATCGCCCTCTGGCAGAGCGAGCCAGAGAACATGGACATCGCGCGATTGACGATGGGGCGGGGCTAGGAAACTGTAAGGCGGGATTCCGAAAAGGCTCCGGCCGAACATAACTCCCCCCTGGGTTGGCGGTCGGACGCCGCCCCGCTCCATCTTTGCGAGGTGGCCGGGCGAACAGCCTGACATGCATAGGCCGGCACGACGGGGGCCATCCGAACGGCATTTGATTCGCACCTCGAGACCGCGCTATGGTGGTTCCCAAGCGGGACCACCATCCCGCGGCTGTCAGGAACGCAAACCGCGTATCTGACGCTTTAAGATGGGCGTGGGCCGCCCGGTAAATCCCGACTCACCATCGGGACTAAGGGGACGCGCCTCACCAGCCGTCAGGGCCCACGACCCGTAGAGCCGGATGCCACGAGAGTGGCTCGTCCGGTTCGAGGGAGGCTCTACAGAGTAATCCCTGCGAAGTAGTTCGTTGGAGCAATCCTGTAGTTCTATCCCATAGTGCAACTGGAAATCGGGCGACCGGGACAGACCTGCCGCAAGGCGGGCCGTGATGGTCGAAGGGGTGATGCCGCGCTCGCGGCGTAATCCCCCAGGCGGGGTCCGGACCAAAGCCGAAAGGCAATTCGGGTGCAAATCCCGTCAGGTTCGTTCAACGTTTGCCGGCGTCGGGAGTTTCCGCGTGGCGACACGCGGAACCGGGTCATGATTCAGACTCGGGATTCTGTCGAACAAAGACAGATCATGAAAAGCTCAACGATGAACGGGGCATCAAGCCCTTGCCGGTCAGTGCAATCGGAGACGGTGCCGAACAGGGAATATCCCGCAGCGAAGGGTAGGGGTCAGCTTCTGTATTCTGGACCTCGAAATCGTCCGCGCTTGTGCGGATGGAAACTATGCCGGGGCGGGAGCCTCGGACATACGCTGCCGGACCGGGCCTGAACCGGCCCTACCGACGTGACCGATTGTGCAACGACTATCAATAACCGGGGAAGGACTGTGGCTGCCGGGGTGGTGCCCGGTGTCCGCCAAGTCAGGCGGGTGATTCAAAGGCCGTAGTCTGGGAGAGTGCCGCAAGTAGAAGTCCGCGGGAGCGGAGCGGAGGCACTGCAAGGCAGTGGTGCGCCGTTGGTGTCCTTACGGGTGGTGCCGGGGATAAACGACAACGAAAGCGGTGACGGGTCATTTTCATCTTGAAGCGTGCGGTCGGCGCGGCAGGCGAATTGCGCCTGCCCGCCGGCCGGTTCCTGGGAAGGACGATGCTGCGATCGAAAGAGGTCTCACGGGGACGTGAGTCGTCTTTTGATGGCGGAATGACGGCGAACACTGGAGGTGTATCCAGGATTCGCCGGAGGTTTTTGCTGCGCTACGCGTATGTATTGGGCGGGGGCCGATCTGGAATACAGACGGCGCGCCCGGCTGCGCGACGGCAGCGAGGAGGTAGTGCAATGCGATGTGGTTTAAGCGGCCTGGGCTGCCGCGTGGATGTTCCACGCGCAGGACCTGGGCCGAAATGACTCATGAGGTTTTCTTTGATTGGAGGTGATTTATGTGGGTTGGTGGCAATCGTGCGAGGGTGGGGTGCTTGGCGACCCGGCTCTCGATTACTTGGATGAGCTTGAGGTCATCGGTATCCGGTTCGAGAAGCCGAGCGATATGCCGGACCACGTGCGAGCGAGCATCGTGGAGCGGTATCGCGAGGGTTTGGGCCGAGAGCCTACGGAAGAGGATTTGAAGGCGCTGCTGCGATTTCAAGACACATGAGAACCAGGGGCGCAACAAGGTTAAGAACGGCTTTCGGGGATTGTGCCAGCAAACAATCCCTATCTCTTTGAGTCCGCGACGATTTGAGTAGCTCATCAGCGTGTGATACGCCCTGGTGTGGTTTATCGGTGTGAGGCAGCCTCTGTGGAGGGCTTTGTCCAGCAGCTCGCCCTGAGTTATGTCGGGCATGGCTACTGGTTCTACGTCACGGGTGTCATCCCGGAGCGGAAGGATCCGCGACGAGTGGACGAAAAGCTCCTGGAGCAATATGACGCGGGCCTGTCGAAGTGGGCAAGGGCGCGCCGGAAACGCGCGGGCCTGTCGAACGTCCATTACATCCGGCATGGTCGGTTCTTTGTGCTTATCGCATCCCGCGGCGAGCAACGCTTCTTTCAGGATGAGCCAAATCACAAGGATGTCCGTCGCGACTCCATCCGCTTTAACGGCTACAGCATCGGTTATCACCGGGGCGTCGATCGGCGCTGGCACCCCTCGGTGCGAATCCATCCAGACGAGTACCGGAAGCTTAAAGCCTACATGCTGAACATCGCCCCTCATCGATCGGTCGAGAAGCTGATCGGGGAGTTCCGTCGCATCAGATTCGAGCCATACGCGCCGGTTCGGCGGCAGCTTTTGAACCTGCTTCGGGCCGTCAACCGCCTTCGCGATTCGGCCGGCTTCGAGCCGGTGCCGGTGTCAGCGCTTCGCTTGCGGCGACGGGTGGTGCGGCCGTTCGAAGAATCCAATTCGGGTTCAAGATTTGGCACAGAGGTGGGCTACGGACACCCGAAGGTACCGTTGGGAGCTATCAGTCGTACCGCAGAAACCGCCGGAGCCCAATGACTGGCTCTATTTCGCAGGCCTTGCACCAATCGCAAAACTCGGCAATGTCCATACGCCTGATCCCGGTTTCACACTTATAAACCCAAGATTGAGGAAGGTTTAGGCGTTTTCCAAGGTCGCGCTGAGTTAGGCCTGCTTCCTCCCGAAGCGCCCGGATCAGGGTGGTAACGGCTCGATAGCGATGGGCATGTTGGGGCTTGGTGGGCATTGCCTCAGTATGATCGGGATTTTGCTTGAAACCCGTTTGGATTCAGACAACAATATGGTGGAGAGGCGGTTGCAACAGCCGCATTCCCGAGGTCTCTACATGCTCGGTATTGGTTGGACACGTTGTGGGAGAACTTTCCGCCCGAAACTTCGGGCTGGTCATCGCATATTTACTGCCCGGCTTCATCGCCGTCGTGGCCTTAAGCGGGCCGGTTCCCGCGGTTGCGTCCTGGCTCGCGGCTTCGCCAGAGGGGCAGCCGACGGTCGGCGGGTTCCTGTACGTGACGATCGCGTCCCTGGCGGCTGGCATGTTCGCGAGTTCGCTCCGATGGCTGGCGCTCGACTCGTTGCATCACCGGACGGGCATCAAGCCTCCATCTTGGGACTTCTCGCAACTCCAATCGAATCTTGCGGCTTACGGCCTGCTCGTCGATTTCCACTACCGCTATTACCAGTTCAACGCGAACACGTTCATCGCGGTCGCGCTCGCCTACCTCGTCCGGCTTTCGGGTGGATGTCGATGGTGCGGCGGAGCAGGCTGGGTGGATTTCGGATTTGTGATCGTCGAAGTGGTGCTCTTCGCAACGTCGCGGGACACGCTTCGCAAGTATTACGCTCGCGTCTCGCAAGTGCTCGCGGCGAGCGATAGCTCCAGAAAGGAGAAGTGTCATGTCGAACGGCGGCAGCCCTCACAATCAGACGATTCGGGAGAATACCCCGAAGCCCAACGAGACCAAGGTGACGCCCCCGAAGGCGGAGAAGCAGGCCGTGGCCCAGAGCGGCCCGGTGGAGAAGAATAAGGCTGTTCCTCCGAATGAATCGGCGCGGGCATAATGGCCCGCGAGACGGCGAGAAGCGAAAACCTGAATCGTGAAGCGGCTGGAGGGTGATAACATGTCGCTCCCGGCCGCTTCACTTGTTGAGGGAATCACGACTCGCGAAGGTCGTCAAGAAACTCGGACGCCGGCTCAACGCCTGTAATCAGAAGATTGTCGCGTGCCCGAGTGCACGCGACGTACAAAAGGTGTCGCTCGGTGTTGTAAACTTCTTCGAGGTCCGAGTCGTCCGACACGGTCTGAATCCGTGACTGTAGTGGCACAATTTCGTCGTCGCAGGCGGCGACGACGACAGCCCGAAACTCAAGACCCTTAGCAAGATGCATCGTACAAATGGAGACAACGTCTGGTGGCGGGTCTGTGCGGTCGTCAAGCTCCGCCGATTTCATCCCTGCCACGGCAATGGCAGCCTTCGCCCTTGGCAACTCTGCTTCCGATCTTACGAAGATACCGATTTCATGCGGCTTCACCGCCGCTGCCACTCGCTCCTTAAGCCACGCTGCGATCACCTCGGTTTCGCGCTTTGTCGATTCGACAACCTGAATCGATGGTGGAGGCCCATTGAACACCGACACGGTGCCTTTTCTTGACTCCAAGTTTCCATCCACGTCCGCCAACTCAGTTTGAAGCAAGCGGTCGGCCTGCTGTCGAATCTGGTGCGATGTGCGATAGTTGATTCGAAGCGTCTGTGAGCGGCCTCGGACATCGACCCCCAGCGACGCCCACGAAAATGGCGTCTGGAAGATCCGTTGTCCAAGGTCTCCAGCGAAGAAAAGCCCGTCTTCCTTCTTCCCTGCGACGGCCGCGAGGTAGCGAAGCTGCGGAACGCTGATGTCCTGTGCCTCGTCCACGACCACAAAATCGGCGGGCGGCTTCCCACCGGAGGCGATGTGTTGCGTCGCTGCTGCAAAGACCATCGGGATTGTCACAAGCCCGCGCTCACTCATGTCCTTGCGGACATGCTCGAAGATCGTCCAAAGCGTCTGTCGCTGCTTCTCGCCGAGCCGCGTTTTGCGGCCGAGCCTAGGTACATCGCGGTACGCTTCCCACGAACCAAGCTGCCATGCGTCCACGACTTCGTTCCATTCGGATTCGAGGAACGCCAGTCCGTATTGATGCGGCATCGCGGCGTCGGAAGCGGCCTTGAGAAGCGTTCGCAGCATCTTGGGCGTGAGCGGCTTTGGCGTTCCGAATGCAACCTCAAATTGTTCAATGCCCACTTCGTCGATGGCTCGCACGCTGATCCGGTTATGGACGGCCGGCTCATTGCCTATAAGGCAGGCGATTTTTCGGCGAAGATTCCGGGCGAGGGCAATTGAAAACGTGGTAAGCAAGACTTTGGCGTAGGCGTTCGAGCGTGCGAGGTGGGCCGCACGATGCAACGCGACAACGGTCTTACCCGTGCCGGCCGATCCCGCGACGCGGGCAGGGCCGCCGTACGAGCGAGTAACGGTCTCCCGCTGTGCGGGATGGAGGAAAACAATCCACTTCTCCCACGGGTACTCCATCGCCCGTTGCAATTCTTCTACGTTTTCCATGACGCGGAAGCGTCGCAAGGCGTCGGGGTGTTCGAAGGGGTCTGCCCCGGCCGCGACGGGGACAGGTCGCAGCGGCACCGTTCCCGTCGCGAGATTGAGTAGTGCCTCAGCGGCCTCGGCAGGAAGGTGGCCGGCAAGGTCGAGAAGAGAATCCTCGTTCGACGCCTTCACGTCGGCGAGCCATTCCTGGGGCACGCCGTAGGCGAGGAGGTCGTCGTCGGAGAAATCAGCGAAGAGGAGCGGTTTCGGCGGAGCTGGTCTTTCGACTTCGACGTACTTGGGGATTTCGATTTCGAGAACACGCTCTCGGATTTCGACGACCTGCATCGCCCCTGTCTTCGGATGGCGCTCGATCTTGCGGCGTTCGGCCCAGCGATACGCCGGGTCGTGATGATCGACGTAGCAGAGTAAAAGGCTTTCATCGGTTCGGTGGACGATGATGCGGATGTCACGGCTTACGCGAATCGACCAGAAGTTCTTGTCCTTGGCTTTGTCGAGCCGGTGGAACTGCATGCCGGGGTTCGCCGGGTTCATCTGAAGATCGAATGCCGTCGTCTTGGCGGCTGCCTGCTGGTCGCTTCGTAACCGCGCGAGGCTGTCTGTGAAGGTGTCGGCGATGCGAAAGTTCATAGGTTTCAGCATGTGACAGCCGTTGTCCGGTCAAACTTGCTATAAGCGCTGTTGGGAGTTTGCATCCGCGCCGAGGTTATACTCAGAGTCATAGCTTTCCGAATTGATATCGGCCCTTTATGCTGGCGTTGAGGTAGGTGCCCTTTGAGTCGGCTTGCAGGAATTCCTGAAACACCCACTCCTCAACTGCATAGTAAACATAGGTCTCTCCCGACTTCAAAAAACGTACATGAAGTTCCTGGGAGCTAGGATCAAAGCCTATTGCTTCGATATTCGTCGAGTCAACCAAATGCATTTCAGGCATTGTTTTGGTCCTCCGTCTCGTCATCTGTATCGTCTGTGCAAGTAGATTGAGCACGCCAATTTGAAAGTGCTTCAGTATATGAGGCTGCGTCAGGACGAGGGGTTGTCTGCCACACATCCGGAAGTTTCGGATCATCTCCAACTGGCTTGTGCAACGCCTTTCGCACACGTACGCGCGAAGGGATTGGCATGGCCTCGCCAAGAAAGATTGCCTCACCAGTCCGAAGGGAAGGCAGCTGATCGACAAGCCCGCCGAGGTCATCGGGGACAGCGGCTGCTACTTTGGCGCGGTCAGCCGAATTTGTTAGCCGCAGAGCTATCAATGAGCCGCATTGACTTAGAACCGCGCTGTCAATTTCGGACGGCCGTTGTGTCACCAACATGAGGCCAGTGCCGTATTTTCTGCCTTCCTTCGCAATCATGGACAATGTTCGGTGGGCGGAGGTGTCAGAACCTTCAGGAACGAAGCGATGGGCCTCATCAAGTACGACCAGCAGCGGTTGTTGGCGACCGCCAATAGCGAGGTCCTGTGCCCAAAATAGCATGTCGTAAACGACCCGCAGCATGGTGCCAACGATGGTGGGAAGCACTTCGGAGGGCAGGCCCGAAACGTCGAATATGGTTATTGGCTTATCGTGTCCAACCCAGTCCCTAACCAACGTATCCAAATCGGCTTGCACTGCGCCATCCAGATTGGGTTCATAACCACCGCCCGGAGAAAACAGAAAAGAAAACCTGCCGTCCTTCAATCGACTCCGCATGAGGTCAAGGTGGCGTTCGATGTTTCGCTTCCGTTGATTCTTGTAGGGTGCTTGGTTGTAGGGACTCGCCGCCGGATAACGATCCGACCGCAACGCTGCTGGATCGCCAACTTGGTCAGGAGGATACGCAGTATCATCAGTCTGTGGATTCGAAGATGGAAACGTGATTCGCTCGAATTTGTCCAACTCATACCATAGCTTCTTAATGCTGAATGGTACGGGTGAGTCCGCGGTAAGGGTCTCTGGTGGTGGCGGAGTTGCAAGGCGCTGCGCCGCGGCAACTTTCATATCTAGCACCTGATCCCTAATCGCGGCCTCATGATTGGGTTGGAGCCCGCCAAGCGTGAGTAGCTGTAGCTCAGAAAAGGGAAGCGCCCAATATGGAACCCAGAGTGGCCTCTCCCCAGCCTCCTCGTTCGGCCGAATACGGAACACGCGTGCCTTGCTACCAATAGCGCTCGCGTACTCGCCATGAGGATCAATAACGATTGCGCGGGCATTCGGCAAGCTTCCATCGGAAACTGTTTCCATCATTACCGTAACCAGATTAGATTTGCCCGAACCTGTGGAGCCAACGATTGCACTATGCCGGCTGACAAGCCCGGCCACGCTAACATCTGCGGAGATCCCGGAGGTTGCCGCGATACGACCGACTGAAATCGTGCCCTTTTTGCCCTTGGTCCAGCCGTAAATAATTTTGAGGTCGTCGTTGGTAACTAGATGTACTTCGTCGCCGACAGTCGGGTACTGCCCGACACCCCTTTCGAAGTCGGTACCAAGCCCCTCGCCAAATAACACCACGGTCATCCATCGATACCCGGACATGCGAAGCTGCGATTCGCTCTCAAGTGCAGGGCCCAACCGTTGCTCAATGCTGTTGGGAGGGGCCGCATCGGCCCCGATCTGCGTACAGACGGCGTAGAGGTTGGTGTAGCCGAGGGGAACGCGAAAGAACCCGCCGATCTGTCCGACGCGATAGGATTCGCCGCCAATCATCACTAGGGTTGAGGGCATGTCTTCACGAAGACGTACGCGGACTATTGCACCAGTGACGGAAGCCACTTGGCCAATATATGTTGGGTCTGTCAGGGGCATAACGACCTAATCCGACGTCATCGCTTCAAGAAAGGCACAGAAGGACGCAAAGTCTCCGATTTTCATGACTCCGCACTTTGCTTCCTCTTGCCGAGTTGCCCCCGCGCCTTCGGCCGGCTCTTTCTTAATCAGTTCAAAGACATCGGTCATAAACGACGGACTTTCCACCGGAGTCCATGCCGCGCGTCGGCCTCCAATGATTCCAGTCCTCGGACATAGAACAATCATGTTAGGTCGCTGGTACGCGCGCTTAACTAAATCCGATTCTTCAGGGGTCTCATCAAATTGAAGGGCATACACGTGCGTCCGGGGCCTGTTCTCCAAGGCGCCGAAAATGAGGTTGTTAATATGTTCGTCGCCGAAGCTGAAGCCCGCGACAATAAGTAACGCGTCATCCTGTTCAAGGAATCGGCTTAGGCGGTCAGTAAAGGCGGAGTACGGCTGTTGCCGCGATTCATCATATTTCTGAAATGACGGATAGATCATTTCTCCGGCAGGATCTGGTTCGCCGCGGACGACTCGGAATCGTCCATCTTGCTCCATGCGTCGCCACGTCACGGAACCATGCATCTTCCAGAGCCGTATCCAGGTCGCGCCAGGAGCGGCCTCTAGGCGGCGCAAGCTGTCCGGATGAAAAAAGGGACGAAAGCCGCCCACAAAGCCGTCGAATGTCGGTATTCGAAGCGCTTCGAGACTATGCTCGATTAGCACGTCATAATTGACTGTGAATATTTCAATCGGTTTTTGCCGGGAGCTTTTGATGAGCCACTTGGCGAATTTCTTGTGAGGGGAATCGCCTGGAATCTTCGTTAGATCTGGAGTAACAACACGCGCGATGGTTTTTCGCACAGATTCTTCAAGAGCCCCGATCTCACTCTTGTTGAGCCCCGATAGCGTATCCGCGTTTCCGACGGCGCTAAGCATCATTCGCAATCGCGAAAGTACGTTTTCGACGTTTGCTAGTTGTTTGTTCTCGGTGCAATGAGCCTCAATTAGTCCCCAGGCTTTCGCGTGTTTTTCCCCGAGTTTCACGGCATCTTCCTTGGCCAAGTTCGTAAGCTGAGCCACGGCCGGAATCAGTGCTTGAGTCTTGTTCTGGCCTTCGGAGGATTCCACAAGGACAGCACAGGACGTGCCAGCTCCGAAGAAAAATGCGATCGGCTTATCGTGACGTGCAAGGTGGTCCCTCAAGTCAGATAACGCTTTCTGTGCGTCGTGTGCTTGGTCTGTCATTGTGCGGCCCCTTGCCGTATCGGTAGGTTACAAAGCGCATCGCGTAGTACGCGCATCGCTCGGCAATCGTCCTCATTGTAATCAAGAATACGCTGCCTTATCGCGGGGTCGCCCGATGCCACCCATTTGTCGAACCACTCGATTGATGCCGCTCCTGACGGATGGGTGTCACGCCAGGAGAAGCCAAGGAATTTGGCAATGGTCTTGATCGAAAAATCCCACGTGGGCCATTCCGTCGCCTTCTTTACCACGTCACTGTACAGATCCACTGCATGCAAGGGATTGAACAATGCCTCGATCGCCTCAGCAGTACAGACATCAGGGTACTTTGCTTGGAGCTTCCTGTATGCTGTGCGCTCGTATTTGGAGTAGTAGTAGATTGCTGTCGGGCGGCATTCAGTCATGTAGGCTACAGCCTTGGCGAAAGCGTCCCTCTCGGCTTCAGCAGTCGGGCTCTCCGCGAAATAGGATATGAATCTTTCCGTTCCTACATCACCGTTGCGGCGCTCGACGAAACCGTGGAGGTAGCAAACGTCGCGCATCGGGTCCACTTCGATATCAAAAAAAAGCTCACAACCATTTGGTGGGAGTTGGATTGTCGCCCGTGCGAAAGGCGTCGCGTTTTTTGTGGACAATAGCTTCGCGCGGTCTTGGAACTTGAGCAGGGTCTCGGGGCCGATTCCGGGAAAGACCGTCTTGGTGCCATTGATCATGATATTCGTCTTTGCGGCGGCAAGTGCCGAGACAGTCTGAACGACGCTGTACATTGCGTCACGCTTCGAACGGCCCAGCTCCGGAATCATCGTGAGGTCGTCCGTTTCTCTTAGTCGCTTCACACATGCTGAATACCAGTGACAGAGCTTGCAGACGCCGGCATATGCCGGAAGGGTTGCTTGGCGGTTGCGTGCTATCTGTGTAGCTTCCTGAAGTGCGTCCTGGTAGTCCTCCCAGAGAGTTCTCGGGTTACGCTTTCCGTACGAAGAACAAAAATCGTAAATCGCTTCTGTGCCGTGAATGTCCCACACAAATGCGCGACGACCGGCCGAAAGACCCTGGCGTTCAAGGATATCGGTGTAAAGGCCGAGTTGGACTGCATAGTGAATCTTTGGCTTTGAATCATCTTCCGGACCTTCCTCAGCGGAGCCGGACTTGATGTCGCCCGCGATGTACGCGTGACCTTCCTTGCGAAGCAGATCAGGCTCGCCTAGCAGCATCTCAGTCTGAATGCGCCCGCCATATATCAAACCTTCGCCTTTCTTCATCGCCTCCAATGTAAGGCGCGACTTGTCATCACCAGTGATTTCGTGCAGGTCGATGAAAGGCGCCTTCAGCTTCGCAATGACCTCGCGTTCATAGCGTGAGCCCCTCTCCCACAGTAATTCGACAAAAGGGTTCACCTGATCTCGTTCGGATGGATTGCCGTAGAGATCCATTGTCACGCGATGTGGACAAGCAACCAGATCGTAGAGCATTGCGGCAGTGATGGGCGAATCCATTGGGCTCTCCCTTAGGCTTGCCAGTCAGTCTCGCAGGTTCAAATCCCCGTAATGTGTTTGCCCAAAGGCCGCATTACTCCACCCTAAACACCTTCATGACCTCATCCCCAAGGTGATTGATTACCTTCACTGCGATTCGGCCGCTCTTGGGCTTGTCGAAGGGGCGGGAGGTGTCGCTGTGGAGCGTTGACCAGGCGTCTTCGTTGATTTCGGCCTTGAGCGTTGTCTTGAGTGACTTATATGGGTCGTTCGCGCCAAGAAAATAGGCGTGGCGGACGAAGAAACTCTCCTCATTGTAGTCGGTGTCGATGAACCAGCAGGCGATGCCGTCGGCGTTGTCGCTGCGGACCTCGCCGCTACTGGGGTGGAACACGTCCACGCCGTTGATCTTCACCTGAATCTTGCCGTCTTTCACGTTGATGATGTCGATGTCCGGCTCGCCGAAGATGACGAAGAGGTTCCCCTTGCCGGTGTTCTTCAAGTCCTCGGCCATGTGTAGTTCGGCATTCATGCGGGCCTTGAGGACGGGGATGCGACCGAGCTTGCTGAACTCGGATGCGTGGGCCTCGTAGTTGAACGCACAGGCTATCAGCACGTCGAAATCAGCGTCGCCGGCCTCGCGGGCGGCGGCGACGAGGTCTTGTCGAGCGACGGTGCCGAACTCGGGGCCGACGAAGATGCCGGCCCGCTTCTCCTTACCGCCGCCGGTGTCGCCTTCGACGTAGCGCCCCTCGGCGCAGACGTAACGTCCCGGCCAAGGGGCGACCGACGTAAACTTGACCTTGTCTTCCTTGTGGGCCTGCTGCACCCCAGCGGACTTGAGATTCTCAAGAATCATGCGGGCGAAGTCGGTCTCGTTCTCAATGTGGCTTGGCTGGTGAGCGGGGTCGAGTAGTTCATCGTCCGCGCCGACGCCGAGCACGCGGTGGGGGGAGAGACTTTCGACTGTAAATGGCCCAGCGACGCGGACCTTCTTCTTGTCCTCGTAGGGCTTGTCGTAGAGGTACTCGAAGTCGGCCTTGGCGGCGATTGAGGCGTCGCACTCATTCTGGCGGTCGATTCGCTGTTCCCACCATTCGGTGTGCAATTTCTTCGCCTTGTCCGACCATTTTGGATCTGCCTCACGGGGAATTTCCCACTCTTCCCACTTCTTGCTGAGTGCACCATTAAGCTGCTCGCGGAGCGGTTCGAGCTTTACCTGAAACTTCTCCCAGATTACGTCGATTTCGGCGTTGTTTGCAATGCTGCTGAGCATGATGTGTGGCACACGCTCGTACACGAATCCGTGGCGGATGTTCCCGCGCGTCGGCGTGTTTGAAGGCTCGCTCCGTGCGACTTCGGCCTCTTTCATTTGTCCGTCACGGCTGTCGGCAAGCAAATAGTATGAATAACGTGCACCCATGATTCGGGCGCGAGCAAGTGCGAGCGCTACGCGAGACGTGTCGATGGTTATCCATCGTCGGCCCCATTGCTCGGCGACGAAAGCGGTAGTTCCTGATCCGCACGTCGGGTCCAAGACGAGGTCGCCGGGATCGGTAGTCATCAATATACAGCGTTGAATTGCACTCGTCGCCGTTTGCACGACGTAAACTTTGGGGTCTGCAAAGCCACTTATTGATAGGTCGTCCCAGAACTCGTTGATCGCAAAGACTCCGAAATCCGAAAGCTTTCGGATGTAGCGCGGAGTCTGCCCAAGAACTATGAATCGCCCTGCACGATCTACCCTCGCAAGATTTTTCGGCGACGGTTTGTAACCCTTCACATAGAGCTTGCCCCGGTGCATGTATTCGTATGGGACGTTTCCTTGAGAAGTAATGTTGTCGTGAGAAACCGCCTTCTCGGGAGGTAATTCGCTAACTCGGTCGAAACCGACTTCTACGATTGAGCCATCGTCGAGCAATTCGTATTTGAATTGCGTTGCTCCCGTACTCCCAGGTGTTTTCTGCAAGTAGAGCGGTCGAAATTTGGTCGCGGACTTTGATTTTCCATACCAAAGAAGGTAGTCGCCAATCGAAGCAAGATAATTTGTCGTCAGTCCGCCCGTTTTCTTAAAGAGAATCAAGCCGACAAGATTGTCTTCCCCGAATACCTCATCCAATACTGCCCGCACGCGATGGACGTTTTCATCGCCTATTTGGACAAAGATTGAGCCGGAATCTGCGAGCAAGTCACGGGCAACCGTTAGGCGGTCGCGGAGGTAGGTGAGGTAGCTATGAATGCCATCGCGCCATGTATCGCGAAAGGCCTTGACCTGTTCTGGTTCGCGCGTGATGTGGTCAACGTTTCCGTCTTTGACATCGCGAGTAGTTGTGGACCACTGGAAGTTCGAGTTGAACTTAATACCGTATGGTGGGTCGATGTAGATGCACTGCACCTGGCCGCGAAGTCCCTCGCGTTCGGCCAGCGACGCCATAACCTGAAGGCTGTCGCCGAGAATCATGCGATTGGCCCAGTTGGCCTCATGCTGATAGAACTCGGTCTTGGCATCGCCCGCCGGCAGGCCGTTGAAGTCGGCGAAGAGATCCAACTGTGACTCGGCCGCCTTCTCGTCGGCCTTGGTGCGGCGGAGCAAGTCGTCGATGAGCACCTTGGGGTGGACCTTCTCCTGGATGAAAAGCGGCGGGGCGTGAACGACAAGGTCCGACCAGTCCTGCTCATCCTTGCCGCGCCAGACAAGCTGCGGGTCGAGGTCGCGGTTGCGGCGGTCGTAAGCGACGCGAATAGGCGTCTGGTGCTCCTTGGCCATGACCGATTGAAACTCGGCCGTGGGAATGTTCTTCCGTGTGGCCTCGTCGTGGGTGAGCGTGGCGACGGTCTTTGATTTGCTGTTGGATTTCTTGGCCATGTGTCTTATGCCCCTACGACAGCCTGCGGGGCTGAGCCAACCGCGATGGCATTATCAATCATTCTGTTGAAGTGTTCCTCGACCTTCGCTTCGAAATCCGCCTGCATCTCGTACACGTCGGCGAATTCAGCGAAGGCCCAGCGGCCGTAGCTGCGGAGGTTGTTCACGCCGGGAACCCAATAGGTCTCCATCGTCGCCTTTTTTTCCTTGGCGTCCTCGCGGCGATAACCCTTGATCTCGACGACGAGGTGGAGCAAGTCGGGCGTGCCGTCGGCCTTCGGCTCGCGGCCGTCATCGACAAGCACGATAAAGTCGGGCCGGTACTTCCGCGATTCTGACGCATACTTGTAGGGCACTTCGAGGCCGAGATTGTGGTTCTTCACGTAGGCCCGGACCCTGGGATGGGCCTCGGCGACGCGGCAGAATTCGGCTTCCCAGTCGCTGTCGAGAATCACCCAGTTAATATGGCATCGACGGGCGTCCGTCTGCCAGCGTTCTTTCTTCGACGTATTGAAGTTCACGAACATTGTCGAGCCCGTCGGGTTGTAGGGGTCAAGGACCGCCTTGATCGGGCACTCGCCAACGTGTTTGCTGACGATTCCGCGTGTGATGCGCTCGCAGGCCATATCAGCGAGCGAGAGATACATGAGTTGGGCAGGGTAGGTGCCGCCCTTGCAAACAAGGTGGTTGTCGAGCCACTCCCGCGTGATTCGCTTAAGTTGGCCGAAGAGGTGGAGCTTCGGCTCTTCGCCGGGGTCACGCCATTTCGTGTAGAGCAAGCGCTGCGTCAGGTGGAAGAGTAGGGTGGAGCGGCGAAGGTCTCCCGTATGAACGAGCGTGAGATCCACGCCCTCGCCGATGATGCCTTCGTTTCGCGTGACCGATGGGCCTACAAGCTCGGGCGTAAGTTCAAGTGTGGAGTCGGCGTCAAACTTGGCCATAAGCCGCTCTTCGGGAAGCTCGACGCGGTAGCCCTCGACGCGTGGAAAGCGAATTTCGCAATCGTCTCGATCCGGCCGGACGGCTCGGACATTGATCGTGTCGCGCGGGGGCTGTGGTTTCGACACGACCGGCTTAGCAGTGAAGTCAAATGGAATACCAAGCACATCGGCGTATTCGACGTTAAACAGATTGTCTTCATTAAGATCGTATGACTGTCGGCGTAACGCACGGCCGATGACCTGTTCGCAAAGAAGCTGCGTGCCGAAAGCTCGCACGCCAAGGACGTGTGTGACCGTTCTTGCGTCCCATCCTTCGGTCAGCATCGCGACCGAAACGACGCAGCGAATGGAGTCGCCGAGTCGCCCCTTCTTTCCGACGGTGTTCATGACTTCGCGAAGCAAGTCCTGATCGGTGAGATTCTCTGCTTGCTTTCGGTCGCCAGTTCGCTCGACGATCTCGCGGCGGAATCGTTCGATTTCATCGGAAGCCATGCTTCGGAAGTTGTCGTCGAGGGCTTCGCCGGATTCGAGCTGCTCGCTATCTATGAGGAGCGTTTTCGGCCGGCCAAGCGGATTGCCGTGCTCGTCGAAGTTGCGGAAGAGACGGAGTCGGCCTTCGACAAGCTGGCCGGTGCCGTTGTCGTCTTGGCGGACGAAGCCGGAGATATAGTCGTAGATGAGTTTTGAAATCGCTGTGTTCTGGCAAACGACGATGAAACACGGCGGAACGTCGATGCCCTCTTTTTCCCAAAGGTTGTAGGTCTTCTCATAATGGCCGTAGAGCGCTTCGAGTGCGGTTTGCAGTTCGACTGGGATCGCGAGTGGGTCGAGTGCTCCGCCTTTGCCACGTCCCTTCTTCGGCATCTTCTTACCGATGTGCTTCCAAAGTTCTCGGAATTTGGGCATTTCGCCGCCGGGGATGTTGTCTGCGACGGGGACGCGGGGAAGCTTGACGATGCCGCACTCGATGGCGTCCATGAGCGAGAAGTCGCTCATCGTCCAAGGGAAGAGGGTGCCCTCGGCATAGCCTGAACCTCGGAGGAAAAACGGCGTGGCGGAAAGGTCGAAGATGCGATGGACACCGAGTTTGCTGCTGACCGACTCAAGCCCTGAGATCCAAAGCCGCGCGGCCTCGCGGTTTTTCTTGGCTTCTTTTTCCTCGTCTCCGGTTAGCTCACCTTCCTCTTCTTCGCCTGGTTTGGTGCGATAGCAGTGGTGAGCTTCGTCGTTCAATACGAGGATGCTCTTCATGCCCATGAGATCGGGCATAACGCGTTGGAGCATCTGGCCTTCGGTCTCAACGGTTTTTATCTCGTCGCCTTCACGTTGCACTCGGCCTTCGAGGAGTGCGCGGCCGCCGGCCGAAAGCTCCAGCGTTTCGCGGAGCTTGAAGGCGTGATAATTGGTAATGACGATCTTCGCGCGGTCGAGATCGCCGAGCATATCGCCGGGAACAAGTTCCCGATTCTTGAAATAGCTATCCGGGTCGTTTGGTTGAAGAACGCGAAGCCGGTCTTTGATGGTGAGGCCGGGAGTGACAACAAGAAAGCCTCGCGTAAACCTTTTGCTGTTGGGGCGACGGACCGCGTTGATTGCCTGCCAAGCAATGAGCATCGCCATGACAGTTGTTTTGCCTGCGCCGGTTGCGAGTTTCAATGCAAGTCGGAGGAGACCGGGATTGGATTGCTCGTTCGCTGCGGCAAGATGGTCAAGAACACGGCGACCCTCTTTAAGTTGCGGAGCGACTTCGCTGATCCAGATCGCCGTTTCTACGGCTTCAACTTGGCAGAAGAACGGGCGAATGTCGCTGAATTGATGATGTCGCCAGTGCTGGAGTAGGCGGGCTGTTTCGGGCGAAACATGCCAATCGGCGGGGCTTGAAATCTTACGCCAAGCATCGACACGTTGGCGAACTTCGTTGACCATCGACATGGTCTCGTAGCGTTGCTTGTCGCTGGAGACCTCCGTAGCCTCATTGAAAATGAGTTCTTCTTGCGTGGCGCCCTTGGTTCGCTTCTTTGGCTTCGGGATGGGCGTGATGAATTCCGCTCGTCGTCGCTGCTCAAGGATTCGGTTCGTGGGCTGACCGGAGGCGTCAAGTTCCCAGTGCCTTGCGGGGTAGGCGTAGGGGGAGTTGAGGATCGGCCTTTCGAAGAATTGGTTGGTCATCAGCGTCCGCTGCCCTCAGCCATGTGTTAGTGTGCGGTCTAAATCGCAATCCGCTCGACTTCATCCAATGTGATTTCGTCGCTGGTTCGATCGTACAGCTTCGTCGTCCTGGGCGATTCATGCGCCGCAATCGCCTGGGCGTTCTCGATCGTGCCTCCGTTTTCGAGGTACGCGGTGATTCCGGTGGCCCTAAACGTATGACAACACGTAGTTTGGGGCAAGCCAGCCGCCTTCGCCCGGCGCTTTATCATACGGAGAACGTCCAGCCGGTGAAGGGGTCGTTCCGTGACATGGCGATGGCGGTCCACACTGCGGAAGAGGGGGCTTTTCTTGGCCTGGCCGATTCCAGCGGCTTCGATGTAGGCGTCGAGGTACGCCTCCGCGTTGTGGTGGCAGGGAACCTCGTGGCGTTTTCCGCCTTTCTCGTGGAGCCGCACCTGCCAGCGTTTGCCACTCTGGAAGTAGTCCTCAACCCGCATGGCGACAACGGCGCCGACGCGGGAAAACGAATAGACCATCACACCGATGAGTGCTCGGTCCCGAAGGCCAACGATGGTGGTGGTGTCAATCGAATCGAGGAGCTTGCGGGCCTGGTCAGCGGTTAAGACGGGCGTCTTACCGCGTTTGACGACGTGCCTGGGGCCGCGAACGGATGCGGCCGGGTTGAACGGGACGACCTGGCCGACGACGAGCCAATCGAAGAGCATCCGGATGGCGGCGAGATTCTGTTTGACTGATGGCGCCGCGAGCGACTTTTGAAGGTCTTCGATGTACGCGGCGATGATGATCGGCTCGGTGGTTTCGAGCCGGAGTCCTCGGGCGTCGCACCAGTTGAAGAACTCGGCAACGGCACGGGCGTACGCTAGCCTCGTGTTACGGTTTCTGATGTTCGCGGTGAAGAACTCTATGAAGCGGCGGCCGGCACGCTCACCGGCTTGGGCGATGATGGACGGAAGCGACTCAAGCCCGATGCGGCCAAGCTGCTTCCGTGATGCGAGGGCGATCTCGTCGCTCATGCTCCCTTGGATGATGAGGTCGGTGGGAAACGGGATTCGAACTCAATCAGCGTTGTTCGTAGGAGTCCCCTGCCGGCCCGGATGGCGTATCATAACGTCCTTTATGTAACTCATTGAGGGGATTTCGGCAACCCGTAAGTACAAGTTTCGACGATGTGATTCTAGGTCTTGTTTGTCGCTCCCGACTTCGTCCGGTCTCTTCACATGTAGTACCGATACTCGTTTTGAAGCGGTAATTGTGCTGGCAATTCGGCAAGTATGTGACCGACACGCCTTGCAAAGGCGACGGTAATTGGTTCACTACATGCAAAATCAGCCGTGTTCCAATTCATTTTCGTCAAAGCGAGAATTTCTCGGAGAGTGGTATCCCAGCCGCTATCGCCGTGATGCTCAAGAATCTCAAGCGGTCTTGGAACACGCGCACCAGGATATGTTCCCAAAAATGGAATATAGCCCACCGTATATAATGCAAGATCCGTTTCAGTGAATTTAATGTACGTGCCGCGAAGCGGCGGATAGTCTCCAGCGGCGCGATAGAACTGAATTCCCCGCCATCCGAAGGCGACGAAATCACTTTTGGGGATCATGCCGCAAGCATCTCGAAACCCTTCTAGCTCCTCCTCCCAAAAGCGCGAAGTCTTGTGAACAACAATCCGGCTTGGGAGACTCCCTTCGTTTTGCTTTTTGTATAGCTCAATCACGTCTGCAAGAAGTGCTGTCGCAGATCTCGCATCAAGATGCGGAGACCGACCGTACGTCACCTCGTCCCACTCAAAAGAATTCCCTCGAAGCACGTACCCATCTCCTGCGGCTGTAAACGCCTGGGCCATACTGGTACGAAGTCGTGGATTGCGCTCTCTGACCTCTTTGTAAAAGGATATTCCGATGAAGCACACGGTTGGGTCGATGTGAGCAAGCCGCCAGGGTGAACCCCCTGCCTTATGATAAAGCGCCGTCGTCAAGTTCCATGCACGTGTCGCTCTGTCTTGAACGCGGCGCTCTCCTGGCTTCGGGTCGCAGTCCTCCAGGTCGAGCGACCGCGGCCAAACAAGTTGAGTGGGTATTCCGTATTGCATGGCTTCCGCTTTGAGACCGCGACGGAGGTTTTGGTGACCAAGTTGTTGGTCTTCAATGCCAAGGCTCGGATCCATGCCGGCGAAGAGAAATCCCTGACCTGATTCGACATCCTTCATTGCCTCGCGCTCCGATTTGCTCACCTTAATTCTCTTGAACTGGCCAGCACCCGCAGGACGCACTCCGCAAAGATCGATCACGTCCTGGGAAACACAACACAGCACAACGTTTGGCTTTGGGTCGCGTTGAGCGAGGACCTCGATTCCTTGAACATAGGCTCCTACGATGCGTCGAATTCTCTCGTAGAAATTAGTCTCGGAAAGTGCGGCAGCAATCTCGTCATTCTTTAAGTGGTGGCGCCATGTGTCGCCGAAGACAAGGTCACACTGGAACGGGTGGTCGGCATTAAATCCTGGAAAGTGGGGGTGCTGAAGAGGCTCACGTCCATCGTTTAAGAGTACGTTTTGGCACGCTTCGAGCCATTTTGTTGCATCGGCCGCCATGCCAGGTGGACCAACGATACCAACGATGATCGTGGATAAAGGCGGGCGTGTCTGTCCAGTCGGACAATAGGGGCCATAAAGACCAAGACCCGTCTTGGGGTCCACGTGCAAATGGTGACCGCCCACAGCAATCAGTGGCTCCGAAAGCATGCCTGACTGAAAATGGGGTCGTCGGGCTGTGTGCAAGCGCATACTATGCATCAGTGCTCGGCTCCTCCGTCCCGAAGGAATCCAGATCTTCGTCTGCTTCGACCCCCAAGTCATCTAGAAGTTCCGCAAGTTCTTCCCCACTCGCCGAAGCCGCATCGGCAGCCTCTTCTTCTGTCCTGGCAAGCGTCGCCGCCTCAAGATCTAGCAGTCGCATTAGGTCGCGCTGGTCATCGGCGATACCGTGATTCAGCACGATTGATGCAGGAACCGTTGCAATCTCCATCCACTGGTCGCCAGCGCGAATTGAGATCGGGCCTGGTCGTCCGCGCCGGAGCGCCCAAGTCCAAAAACGCACATGGTAAAGCACCTGCATGTTTCGCTCGGGAGCGGTCCATTTGCTAACGATCCGACCGACCTTGGGACCGGCAATCACGCAACGGCCGTCGCGGGTTAGCACCCAAGTCGGGGTAATGTGAAGGTAGAATTTCGTCGCAAGAAACACGACCTTCAGATATGCCGCTTGGTGCCTCCAGAATTCTACGTGGCTGTTTCGAGTACACGCCTTAGCGACCGTTCTAGTTGTCTTGTTTTTCACAGGCCGCCACTCAATCGTGTTGTCCTTACCGTCGCGGGGTCCAAAGAAATAGCGGTGCAGCTTCGACTCGTCACTGATTAGCGTGCCCTCGCCGACGAAACGGATTGCATAACGAGAAATTGCCATGTGGAGCAAAGAAACGATGATCTTTCTCCCTTCCTCCTCTCGGGCAAACTCTTCGACAGGAGATACGGTCGCGTTCTCATCAACAATCGGGGCAAGAAACGACTCCGCGGTCTCAAGGTCGTGGAACGAAACAACCTGCTCACCAACAATTCGAAACGCCGGCACGATTGGTCGCTCGTTATCGCTTTGCTCAGACCGAATTATCTCTTTGAGTTTTTCTTTTCTCGGCAAGGCACCGCTCGGGCTGCGAAGCGACTTGGCGATAGGAGCCATGTACACGTACTGTGGGAGTCGGTCGATAGGAAGGAGGTTGCAATACAGCGATTCCTGAACGGGATCCGGGGCGGCTTCTGGAATACTGCGCTCAGCCACGAGAGTGCTGCGATCGATTCGGCCACTCCCCGCGATGAGCTGCCCCCGATGTACCACCGGCGGCGCGTAGGGTTGATCTGCAAGTATAGCTATGAGTTTATCAAGCCCGGCTTTGTAGCGGTTGCCGCGCATGTCGATTGCATGAAGATGCCGCAGCAGGAACGGAATGTATGGACAATCCGCAGCGAGCAACGGGATGATTTTCCGTCGTCGGTTATCCGGGTCAGTGTGCAAAAGCGCATGCCATTCCGCATCTGTCCAACCGCTCTCGCTCCGGAAATACGCCGGTGTCATCACAATCGCAAAAAGCCGACTTGTTTCCAGGCCATGCGTAATCGCCCCGGGAATGCTCTGCCCAGCTTTTATCTCGGCCTCGTCGATCCAAACCGTGAAACGCCGCCGGTCGATATCAGTGGCCTCGATGTCGGCGGCAAGTTTCTTAACAAACTCACTATCAGCGGATCGATGAGAAAGAAAGACATCGCGCGTCCGCGTTGCGTTTACGATTCGTTGACGCTCCTCCTTGGTAAGCCGCTTAAACGACTCCAACTTGAGCAGGGTATTCGGCCGCAGTTTTCCGTAATCACCCGAGAGCAACTTGGATACAAGGGGCTGCGAAACGCCCGTGGCTTTGGCAATCTCGCTCTGACTAAGTCCCTCTCGGTTGACGAGGTCAGCGATCCCGATTGCCAGTGCAACAGCGGAATTGGGCGCCGGTTCGTTCATTCGCTCACCAGAATTTTTATCGTTGTACGAGAAACGGGTGGGAGTTCGATCTCGACTACCTCGCGGAAGTCATCCAGTCTTCGCACTGAGACGCTAAAGCCGAGCCAGTTCCGAGGAATGCGCCCGATGCCGCGGCTATCCGTACGTGCTTCCTCTCCGCGAGGGCCAACCAACACAACACGCTTCGGGGCTCCCGCGTGATCCGAGACGAAGACGCAGCACGATGCTGCATTGGCGGGTGATGGTCTGTACCAAACAAATATGGCCCAGCCCGCAGTGAGGGTCGCCAAGAGCAGTGCGACAATCTCCATGCCCCGCAAGCTTAAGTTATGGGATCCGGGCTCGCAAGTGGTTCTATTATAATTATTATTCTCTCGTAACTATTTGTACACACCTTAGTTATGCCACCATGTGTGCGAAGTCTGTAGAAGTGCCGGGAGTCATGGCGGCACCACACCCGCGTTCTAGATCGGCGCAGTGAGGTTCAACGATAACAAGCACGCTTGGCGACGGGCATCTCCCCCTCGTTGGGCAGGGCGTGTTGCACGTCTTCGCAACTTCGTCAGGGCGAAAGCAACTTCTGCTCCACCATCACTGGCCCCAATTCTATCAAGAGCGACTGCGCTTTCTTGACCATTTCGATGTCGTCCGGTGAGAGCCAGTTAAAGTTCTGAGAAACAGACCAACGTGGGCGAACCTTGTCGCCCTTCCAAGTAGCCACAATGATGAGGCGCCGCATTCCCTCGCGATCTGGCGAAAGCGCACCGCACGAACCGAGCTGACTAAACGAGATTGGTAACTTGTCAGGATGCTGGCCAGGAGTATTAGGCTGAGTGTAACCTGCCGCCAAGAACGGGGCGAGGAGTCGCCGCACTTCGGGGTCGTTACATTTCTGTGCCAAGAGCTTCTTTTCAGCTTCTGAGATCGTTGTGGTCGCCGCGACCTTTGCCTCAGCGTCCTTGGCAAACCGCTGGGCGTCTGCCATTTGCTTCAGGCGGTCCACCTCGGCCGCAAGGTCGCGCAACTTGGTCTCTGTCTCCACGCGCCGCTTGTACTCTTCCGTCTCTTGTTTTTGCAGCTTGAGTTCATACTCGGCCTTCATGTTGGCCAGCTTTGCGCGCTCTTCTTTCAAGAGCCGTTCAGCCTCGATGGTGGCTTTTTCAAGCTCCGCGATTCGAGCTGATTCTCGGATTTTTTCCTGCGCCTCTCGCTGAGCAGACTCCTTGCCTTGTTGTGAGACGATAAGCCAAGCTTCGATTTGGCTTGCCTCGTACTCGCGAATCGTTACTTCCAGCGTCTTTGCCTTGGCAAGGTCGATCTCTTTGGCGCTCCGCGCGATGGCATTGGCAAGCAGTGTCTCCTGGTGCTCGACTTGTTCCATTCGCTCCTTTCCCCAGAAGTACAACCCGTCAACGTCTCGCCGCTGCGTTTCGTCGGGTAGCCAGCCGAAACTAGGCTGCTTAAGCACGGACCCTAGGGATTGCATGATTTCGTCAGCCTGCTTCTTCCGGGCGCGGACCTGCTCCAGAGACACGCTCGGTTCCTCTCGCACGCGCAGATAGGCAAAGAACGCGATCTTGTCTTGAGCGATTCGTTTTCCCTCGTCGCTGGTCAGTAGTTCCTGCGTCTGTTCTTGCAGCGCCGTCACGCGAGTCTGAAGGTGGCCGAGGAGTCCGCTCGTGTCGCGGACCGATGCCAAGAACCGTTCGATGAGCTGTTTGGTTCGCGCGTCCTCGACTTTCTTTTGTTCCTGCTGGCGCAGGGCCTCGCGGGATTCCGCCTCGACGCGATCCTTGGCGTCGGCACTTTGGGCAAGGACCGAGCGACTCGTTAGCAGAATCGGTCCACACAGTGTCAGAACGACAAAGTGGCGCAGGGCCACCGGTGAGGTAATACAGGACATCTATGGCGCGCTCCTTTCTTCTTTGCCGGCCATTTCGAAGGTCTCGGCTGCGAGCATGACGCGAAGGTGTTCGATATTGCGGGCTTGGGATTGGAGCTGCGTTCCCCTCCCCTGCCCCCAGTCAATGACTTGTTTCAATGCTTCCTCATCCTCGGCGCGAAAAGTGCCTGAGCCAGCGTTGCGGCCGATGGCATCGACGACCTTGCGGCGAGATTCGAGTTCATCTTGGGGAATTCGTGACGCGAGCAGGTTCGTCCACGCCTCGCGCACCGAATCATGGCGGATAATTGCCAGATCCAAAGCGCGGGGCTTTTGGACACCACTTGCGTCGGCCTGCTCCCACTCAAGTCCGACGAGCTGCTTGAAGTCGCTGCGGAGCTTGGCCGTCCTATCGTCCATCAACTTGAAAATCGTGGAGGCCTCCCGATGCTTGGCAAGAATCGACTGTTCAAGGGCGCGGTGCCGGGCCTGCTCAATGGCGAGAGGGCTCGGGCCAACGGCGATGGCGGCGAAGCGGCTGTTGTCGCGCCCCTTGAAAGCCCATTCCAAGCTGCCAGCCAAAGCGACCATGACGACGGCGTACACGAGGGCAAGCCCGAGCTTTCGCCTCGGCGATGCGCCGCGAAACAGCCGGAAGGTCAGAAATCGCCAAAGGAATGAGGACGCATCCCTGACGACGACCTTCGGTTCAATCGGCGCCTGGAGCCAGTTTGGAGGGTCCTGGTCTGGTCGCCGAAAATGGAACGTGTTTTTCCGGTGGAGGTCGGGATAGGCAATGATTTCGGTCAGGTCGCAAAGCCTGGCAAGGCTTCCGTTCTGGTCCGGCGCGAACTCAAGCGGCTGTCCGCTTTCGCATGCCTCCAGGAGGTCGCGGTAGTGCTGCCGGTTGGTCGGCACCGCGAGAAACTCGTACGCTCTGGCCACGTCACGGGGTATTGCCTCCGAATCGCCTTTGCACCGAACCAACCACGCGGCGAAGGCAGCATGGACCGCCTCGTCATCGGCGTCGGGCTCAACGCCCAATCTCTCGAAAAGCGTTTGATAGCTAACCATCGGAGCCTGCGAACGTTAGACCCGCCCTCCCGAATCGTGGAGGACCACCCGGGGCGGACATAGCCGACTGACCGCGCCGGATGCAAGTTTTACAGTCGAAGATTTTTCCGGGCAAGCCCGCGAATTCCGGCGGGGCGCGGTTAGAATAAACGTGGTGTTTTTTCTAGCCGCTCCTCAGGGCTCTATCAATACTGAGGTTTCGTGAGGTTCGGGCGTGTGCGATGCGTTCGCCGCTCGAATACACGAACGATCCTTAGGCCCGCTCGGATCGAAAAATCTGCGGGCCGCTTTTTGGTCGTCGTGGTTCCATACCACGGGCCTCTTTCCATGACACGGCAATTCCGCCGGGTCTTGTATGGAGGTGCCTTATGGAAGACGACAAATATGCGGGACGAAAGTCTCGTATTTTTCACCAAAAAGTAGGAAGAGCGCCGGAATGGCGATCGGTCGGGAGCATCACGATCGTATCGCCGGATCTGGACAAGCCTTTGTTTCTGGAGGACGCGGGTTACACCGTGTTTCTTCACGAGGCGGAGGACCAAACGCTCCGTGACGCGATCATCGTTCTCAAACGATGGGCGCCAGTGGATCGTTGGAAAGTCAGGTTCTGGCTGTTCTTCGCGGCGGTATCAGGAGTCGCATTATTGCGGGCATGGTACAGCCTAACTGCTTATTGATGCTGGGGAGGTCTTCGGACCTCCCTCTTTTTTTATAGACTCCAAAGCCCGACGAGGATGCCGATCGCCAGTCCAGTCGCCGCCATTTGCAGCTTAACGTGCCAGGAGACATCGGGAGCGAACGGCTCGCCGACGATGGCCCGACAGATCTTGGAGGGAATGCTTTCTTGTTTCATGGGGCCACGATAGCACGTTCGCGGCGCGGAAATCAATTTCTTCTTGAATCCTGTTAGCAGCCCCGCTAACATAAGGGCATTAACCTATTGCGTGCCCTCCGCGCGGCCCAGACAATCGAAAAACATGGGCCAGCCGGAGCAGTCCTGGGACAATCGAAAAACACCGGGCAGCACGCCGAAATCGACAACAGGTCCTGCGGGATCTGTTGTCTTTTTTACGCCCCCTCTTCGCGGGGTTTCCGGGCGGCTAGCGATCGCTTGAGTCGTCGCACTTCGGTGGGTGAAAGTTCATTCTGCCGCGCGGATAGGTCCAAGCCGACGGCCGCCCCCGCCTCCACAACCATCTTGATCGGCACCTGGCAGACTCGCGAAAAGTCTCGGACGTTCATCGGCTCTTCGAGCATTTCCGTTGAAAGTCGTTCTGCCAACTCTCGAACCCGCGCCTCCAGTTTTCGGCGGTCGCCATCGTTTGCCCCAGTGAATCGCGAAGGCCTGGAGGCGCCCGCCTGTCCTTGCGGACTGCCGCCGGCGCTTGGCCGCGATTTCTTGTCGCCAGAAAGGCGTTTCGGCAGGGATGGCCGGGCTTCCTGAAAATACCATTCCGAGTCGTCAATCTTGCGGAGCGGCCACAACTCCTCACCCATCTCATCGGCCACCGGCTTGACGAATGGGTAGAGCCCTTGAACGAGCAGCGGCACGCCGCCCGTTGGGGTGAGGCATCGGCCACCCGTTCCTTTGACGTGCATAAGCGACATGAGATTGGTGTCGTTTACGATTGTGATCATTTCGGGCGTAAGCGCTGGAAGTTTTTCCTCCTGCCAAGACTTTGTCTCAGACGTGGACTTTGACTCCGCCGTACCCGAACTTGAACCTGAGCTGCTGCTGGTTGAATCGCTTGTCGTGTTTGTAGCGTAGGCTAATGGACCACCTGGCGAGGTCGTCGATTCCCCATGCGATGTTCCGTGACTGCTCGAATGAGAAGTCGTCGTTCCCTTGGAGGTCGACTCTGAAGTCGAGCCGCCCAGCCTTCGCTCTGTTGTCCGGCCGGAAATCAGGGAGAACAGTTCGATGACTCGCGGATCTTCTAGTGTGAGGCATTGCTTGAAACTGGTGTTCTCAAAGACGCTGCCGTACAGGTCGGCTTCGCGCGTCTTCATGGAGCTGGAAGATTGGTGGGCGAGAATGAAGCCCACGCCCGCGGAACGGGCATCCTCCAGCATCTCGACAACATTGCGCGCGGCGAGCCGGTGAAACTCATCCACGGCCACAAAGCACTGCGTCTTTCTGCCCTCCTTTTCACGTCGCGAGGCGGTTTCCAGGAGGCAGAACAAAATGAGCTTTCCCACGTCCGCCGATAAGAGTGACAGCGCGCGAGAATCCAAGTGGACGTAGAGCACTTCGGACTCTTCGTAAAACCGGTCAAAGTCTATGAGCTGGTCGCGTCCGATGGGCGCTCCGTCGGTGTGTACGTTTTTGGCGTACTCCAGCGCCTGAAGCGCCGAATAAAGTCCGCGGGCGTCCTTGTTGCCCGACTTGCCGGTGGTGGCATGACGGATGAAGGCGATCATCTCATTCATCGTCGTGGGCCGGTCGTGATACAGGATTTCGTTGAGCTGCGTCCGCTGCTCATCGGTAAAAAAATCTGAGCCGTACCCTTCCGGGTAAATCATCGACAGCGCCTTAAGAAACAACTCGCTGCGCTTGAGCGGATACGCGACCGATCGAATACAGTAGAACGGATCAAAATTCAGGCTCTGATACTCCGGGTCCACCGAAAAGAATCGCAGGGGTTGTCCCCTCGCCTCTGCAATTTGTTGAGCCAGACAGCGAAGATATCGGTCCCCGTTTTGCTTGAGGTCCACAATGAGAATCGGCGGCGGCGCGTGCGTGTTTCCCTCCTGGTCGATGTAGCCCTCGGCTAATTGCACGATCAACTGCGCGAGGGCATGGGATGTTTTCCCCGAGCCGGAACCCCCCAAGATGTAAGCGTGGTTCTTGAAAACGTCACGGGGCACAAAGAGTGGCTCTTCTTTCGGATGGCGAAGCCCGACAAAGATCTCTTCGCGGTACTCGGGGCTGGACCGATGCAAGGTGGCCAAGTACCGAG